>JBLMYS010000033.1:0-18319 GCA_050258415.1 Acidobacteriota bacterium
AGTAAGGCTGAGCTTACTTAAGAAAGTTATTTCATTCTGAAAAAACGCTCCAAAACTGTTTGCACCTTCTCTTTTGTTATCCCTCAGCTCACTTCCTCTCCCGTTTGTAGCCGACAGGCTGTAGAAGAGAATTGCCCCATCCTGGTAGGCTTCATCCATTCCTATAGAAAATCTGTTCTCCACTTCACCTGCCGGATTAACAGTATTCCTGAAAATGAAATTGCCCCCGGTATGGTAGCGCGTAAAATCCCTGAAGGTGCCCCTTTCCGAACGCTGCAGATATTTGGGGTTTATATAAGCCAGTGCCGAAATTGAGTTTGACTCACTTAATTCGTCCTCAAAAGTAACACCAATTCTGCCAAGACGGTTAAACCTGCGTTCATCTCGTGCCTCATAAGTGGGATTGGCCATTTGGGGATCTCCATCAAACTGCGCCTTTGTCAGTGGTCCCGGTATATGAAATACGTCTGAAGCCCCGGCTATAAAAATCCCAAGAGCGGAAGCCCCGTCAGGCTTTGTCAAAATCCCCATGTTCACAAGCGACCTGGTGCTTCCGGAATGCTTTCGCCAGCCCTGGAAATTGACGTTCGTAAATGACGCATAAAACTTTCCCTGCCCTAACGGCGTACCCGTCCATAGTAAAAAATTATTCAGCCCGTAGCTTCCAAATGTCTCAGAGGTCGAGATGAAAGGATTACTGAAATCCGGGACCGTTGAAATGTTTATTACTCCCCCGGAGGCATTTCCCCACAGGGCAGAGGCATTTGAGCGGATAACCTCCATACCTTCGGCAATGTTGGGATCGATAAGATCAAAGGAAGTCCTGCCGTCAGGCTCTGTCTCCGGTATGCCGTCGACTAATATTTTCAGCCCCCTGGATGTCCCCGAGTTAGAACGGTCGCCAGCACCGCGGGCGCCGAAGCCCCGGATTGTAAGACGCACATCCTGATTACCGTATCTCGACTGGGCCAGAACACCCGGAACCGTCTTTAGGATCTCATCTAAACCGTAACCCCTGCTGGTCTTTAGCTGCTCTTTACCCAGTACAGTAACCGCATAAGGGATCTGCATAATCTCTTCGGGGTAACGTGCCGCAGACACGGTGATCTGATTGAGGTAGTAAACCGTGGAATCAGCCCCTGGCTTTTTGACTGTGCTTTCCGTCTGCGCATATGACTGCTGAAACAGAATGCAGCTGATAATTATTGAAAGCACAGTTTCCTTAGTATACATTAAAGCATCCTTGGAATTTGTGATGAATGATGCTGAATAACCGGATCCTGCAAATTAAGATCCAGCACAAAACTAAACCTCGCCTCAAAATTAAGGGTTTCTCCTTCAACTGACAACCGCCAGAGATAAATTCCCGAAAGGGCAAAAACGGTTTCCGATACTTTCAGCACTTTCATCGTATTTTCGTGCAGCGTAACCTTGAGCTCATCGTTCGAACCCAGCCTCTCAAAGTAATCCCTGATCTTTGCCGGGGTGTCTAAGATCCTGTTTGAAAATGTCGGGATCAAAACGGCATTCCGGTTATAGAAGGAAAGAATATTATCAATATCTCTTTTGTTAACTGCCTCAATCCATTCGCTGAGAATTTGTCCTGGCTTTTTCATAATTTCACCATCCTTGCTAATTCTTAAATGATAGTTTTTCAGTTCCGGAATTGAACGGCGGAACTGGCTGTTCCAAAGGTTCAACCTTTTCATAATATACCAACCGGCATTCTAATTATAAAGATGATTTAATTTTGAGAGGTAATTTATCTATGGCTTCAGGTCCCTTGAATCTCAAGCCTTTCTTTTAAAGCCAGTATGATAACTTCAGCATAAATATGTTATCAGGCTTCTCATCAAATAATGTATTAATTGAATTTCCAAAGCTGAAACCCTCGGTTGGCTCTTCATTAAGCCTGCTCTGTGTCCAGACAAGATATAATGTCGAGCCGGGCAAATATTCCCACCTTAGGACTGCGCTGCCGCGGAGCGAAAGATAATTAAAGTCGGGATTTTTAATTTCTTTTGACACTGCTGCGCCTTTTCCGTCAGCATCAAGGACATAAAGGACCTTTCCGTTTTCCCCGGCTTTTGTAGTCAGAGTCGACCCCATCTCTCCGTATTGCATGAATCTATAAGTCTTTGGCGCCTCTAGAGCCTTAAAGCCGGTATATTTACCCGAGGCAATAAGAGGCTGAACATACATCTGAAGGCTCAATTTGGGATTTATTATCCAGTCGGCACGAAAATTCATTGAGTAAGTAGTCTGCTCCAGGTGTGCAAAAACATAGCGTCTCTCATAAGTCTTCAGCGCCGCCTGGTCGGAATAAGAAGTTACCCACTGTGCCTGAAGATTGTCTTTCGAATAGCCCGGACCTATCTGCAAGGTAAGAGTTGTGGCTGCTTTTATTTCCAGGTTAGTCTCAAAGCTATATGAAGCGGCATCTTCACCTGTTTTTACTTCAACATCAATCGTAACAACCCACCAGGGGCGCATGTCTGTATAAACCGTCGCACTGAAAGAGCGGCTTACAGGATTTAATGTCAATGGGCCTCCGCGTGTCCTTCTCGCATTAAAGCTCTCAGGACTATAAACAAATGTCATGCTGGCACCGTACAAATTAGAGAAAAGGATATCACCTTCAAAAAAATAACCGTTTGCTGTTCTGTTGCCACCAAAATCAGAATTCATAAAATAAGCCGCAAAAACTCCTGTATTCCGGTAAAACAAAGCCGGTTCATTCCATTTGTAGCCCATTACAATATGAGCATTGACAAGATCACTGAAAGAATTATATCCCAGGTCATTTATTTCAAACTTCGGACTGATGAAACCCAGTGCAGAATTTAGGAACCAGGCACCTCTGTTTTTATTAAGCATCAGCCTTCCGGCAAAGCCCGTCATTGATGTAGCCGTGCTGTCCACTCCTAAATAGCCGGCGTCAGGGCGCTGGAAGTAGTGTCCCGGGCTCCTCTGAAGCTCAGTAATTCGTCTTGTGCTGCCGCTTACATTGGAAACAGCCCCCCAGGCATTCAGTACATATGTGCCTTCCTTGTCCAAATAGGTCCATCCGTCCATGGCAAAAGTCAAAGCATTTTTGTTTATGGAATTCCGCAGACTGCCGTCATAAAAAAAACGGTTCGTATAAGTAGCAAGCAGGCCAAGCCCCTGCTTTCTTTCATTATAATCTTTCTGTGCGCGGAAAACTCCGTAATATGTCGTTGGCTCAATTTCAACTTCACTTTGATTAGTGTCTATCTGAATTGCGGCAAATTCTCTTTTTGTAAGCGCATGAATTGTCCCGATTCTCCATCCGTCAAATATTTTTCCCGTAATTTTAGCAGCCCCTAGTATATGTGTCCCTTCTGGTATGTCTGCAAAATCATAATCAGGCAATGATCCCTTCGGTGAGCCTCCGATGCGCCGGCTGTAAAAAATTTCAGGGGATGTCCAGTTTAAGCTGGAATTGCTATTGACTCCCCCCTCGCCAAATGTGAAAATAGTAACTCCCTCTGTAAAGAATGGACGCTTTTCTTCAAAAGACGATTCAACGTCGGTTAGATTAACCACTGCCGGATCAACTTCCACCTGGCCAAAATCAGGATTTATTGTTCCGTTGAGTGTAAGACTCGGTCCCAGGCTGGCTCTTATGTCAAGCCCGCTACCCGGAAGATACCTCTCCCCGCGGTCGAACGGATCCCCGGGATCCTTGCCCACAAATTCAGCTCTTGCAGTTACATAGGGCAGAAGCTCAAGCCGTTCCGTTGGTGCAATTCCATCAATGCCCTTAAGTTCGGGGAACCTGGAAGTAAAACCGCTTTCATTATGAGGAGTGTATGCAAGCAAGTCTGTTTCCATGGTCCTGCTGATGAAGCGTTCTACATTAACGCCCCAGCGCTGGGGAGAGCCTTCCTTAAAGCGGAGCTGCGAAAAAGGAATTCTCATTTCAATTAACCATCCCGCGGAATCTATCCTTGAAGTACCTTCCCATACTGCATCCCATGTAAGATCATTCGGCTGCTTGAGGTCATTTTCAATAAGTCCATCGGCAACCGCCCCGGCAGCTGAGACATAAAAAAAGTATCCGTTTCTTTTATCACCATATGGATCCAGATAGAGGACACAGCCGTCGGAAGGATCACTCCAAAGAAAATCACGCCTGACCAGACGTGCTAATATTGAATCGGGATGTTTATCGTAATATTTGGCGGCAAAATAGAGGGCTTCATCATCATATGCCAGCCATATCTCAGACCTCTGAGTAGGTGCAGTGCCCTGGGCTGGCTCCTCCTGAACTAGTTGTGTGCAGCCTGGACTCTGCCAGACCTGTTCGTTAAGGATAGCATCAATTGTAATTTTTTCATTTATTCTTACTGCATTGATCTGATTCACAAACCTTTGCTCTCCGGGCGGTTGTGCCGGAAGAGTCAACCTCAGTACAAAAAAAATACACACTAAAACTGTTTTCATTGACAGCCCCCTGAGTTTGCGGCATTGCGCCGGTTCATAAACTCCCGGTTGAGTCTTGTCTTATTTTACATAAATTAAGACGGGGGAATTATGATAATTGTTTCATAATTCCCCGTGTCCTGATAGTGCAATTTTTTATGCTCTTTTCTGGAAATGGCTAACCCCTTCCGAAAGAGTCTCTCTACGTGTTTCAGAAATCAATTATACGGCAGGTTTAACAGGAGTTGTTGCCATGTCGCCAACAACTGTGGTCCACGGCCTTACCTGCCACTTTTTTATGAGCCCGTTTTTAACGTATGGGTCTACACGCACAAACTTTTCTGCCACCTCAGGCGTATCTCCCTTAAATAAAAGTATCGCCTCATCAACCGGATCCGAAAGAGCACCGCCTAAAATAAGTTCACCCTTATCGTGCGCCTCCCATGCAAGAAAGAGGTGCTCATCCCTGAACTCTCCTCGTCTTTCCAGATACTCAGGCTGCAATTCATATATGAGTAAATAATGCATTCTGTCTCCCTTTTTATCTGATAAAATTCATGCTTACTTTTTTCTGCTTCTCCGGTGGAGTAACTGAGCACTGCGCAGCTTCCTTCATCTTCAAAAGCCACGCCATGTTCTTTCCAAGTACACTCATTATCTGGCTGCCTTCACTGTCCTGAATAACCTCGCCTTCGTTTCTGCCGTGAATAACATTCCAGTAGTTGGCTGTAGCCAGGATCATCTCAGAGTACGTAAGATAATGATATAAACTGTCCAGCGTAGCCGAGCCGCCTGTTCTTCTTACTGCGGTTACGGCTGCGGCAACTTTATGCCGGAAGAGATTGCCGTTGGATCCCGAAACGTAAAACACACGGTCTAAGAAGCACTTCATTGTACCTGCAATGCCCGAATAATAAACAGGCGAGCCGATTAAAATGCCGTCAGCTTCCTTTAATGCCTCAATGTAATCGTTAAGGTCATCTGTTTTAATTGAGCATCTCTCATCTTTGTTTTTAGCACACTTATTGCATCCAAGACAGCCATGGATCGCTTTATGGCCTATGTGGAGGATTTCAAAATCGATTCCCTCGGCCTTCAGTTCCGCCCCAACCATATTAAGGGCGTGGAAAGTATTTCCCTCTGCCCGGGGGCTTCCGTTTATCGCTATTACTTTCATTTTATTTAACCATTTTTGTTATCTGTATAAACAATATTTTTCCTGCAGCAAAACATAGTACTTCTTTGAGATTGCCGGCAACGGGAAAAATAAAAAGATTAAGGTAAAAACACTATACCTTAGTTTTTTCAAGCCTTATTATTTCCGTTGCAGTAGACTCAATAAAAAACCTGTCGTGCTCGACAAAGATAATTGTCGGCTCCTCTGCAAGCAAAAAATCCTCCAGCTGTTCGCGTGAAGCGATGTCGAGATAATTAAGCGGCTCATCCCATATTAGAAGCTGCGGCGAAGAGACAATCGTCCTGCAAAGGTCTATTTTCCTTAACTGCCCTTGGCTGAAAGTCTCCAGCGGATGGTCAAATATCTCCCCCGTCATCTTAAAGGCAGACATAATGAAGCGGAAATTTGTCACCTCCAGGCCTGCTTGATATAAATGCTCCTTTAAATACCCGTTCTGCCAGAGGGGATTCTGATAGGCCCGGGATATTTTTATTTTGGGAGCCGTAAATATATCGCCACCTTTAAGGGGAACAGTTCCTTCAATCGCATTAAGAAGTGTGGTCTTACCCGTTCCGTTATCTCCTGTTATTGCAATCCGGTCGCCCTTAAAGACATTCAGGTATATCCCGGAAATAATTTCCCTGCCCTCAATTGCTACCGAAAGGTTGTTTACAGAGATAAGCCTCTCCGGCATTTTGGCGCTTCCTTTCATTTTAAGCGACTGCTCAGTTTCCCTGTTTTTCAGGAGGTCTTTCCTGCTTTCAATATTACTTTCAATCCTCTTTTCAATTGCCGTAGCCCTTTTCATCATCTTTGCGGCCTTATGCGAAACAAATCCGCTGTCGGCAGCACCTGTTTTCTCTTTCTCTTTTTTGTTGGACCATTTTCTTCTCTGCTGCGCTGCTTTCTCGAGGCTCTGGATTTCGCGCTGAATGTTCTCATAGCGCCTCTTTTCGAACTCTTCCTCAATCCCGGTCTGATAGCGCCAGGTGGAATAATTTCCCTGTATTACTTTTACGTCAGTCTTGTTTATTGAAACAATGTGATCAGTGCACCTGTCAAGAAGATATCTGTCGTGCGAGGCAACGATAAATCCCTTTTTGCTTTCGGCAAGATAGGCCGCCAGGTGTTCCCGCCCGTTAAGATCAAGATGGTCCGTCGGCTCGTCAAGAAGGGGAAAAGTATCCCGCCTTATGAAAAGTGGCAGAATAAGGGCGCGTGTTTTTTCTCCGCCGCTTAATGTATTAAAAGGCCTTTGCAGTAGATCCGCATCCAGGCCGATCCCGGCTGCTTCCTTTTCAATAATAGAATCTATTGTGTATCCGTCAAAATTCACAAAGAGGTCGAAGTAAGCTGAATACTCCTTGAGACTCTCTTCGTCAGCCTTTTCAAGCAGAAACGCCATCTTTTCCTCCCAAAATGAAAAAGGCGCTACTGCTTCCTTTATTACTCTTTGCGTAATTTCATTTGAACCGGCCGGTAAATAAGGGAAATACCTGACTTCAAAGGGCACATGAATGAGTCCTGAGGAGGGTGTAGCCCCTCCCATTAGAAGCTTGAAAAGTGTAGTCTTACCTCTTCCGTTTCTACCTATGAGTGCAGTTTTCCATTCATCGCTAATGGCAATTGAAAGTTCCCGGAAGACATCCTGAAAAGGCGTGTCGTAATGAAAGCTTACGTTATTTAATGATATCTGAGACATTTAATACTCCTTTCGTCTATATGGCGGCATAGGGGCAAATATGAGATAAAAGCATGAATGCCTCACAAAGCCGCTGAAATTTAAAATATGGATAGACTTCCCCGGTATATGGGGATAAGAACAGCCACCTTTTTTAGATAAGGTGCATATTTGAAAGGATGTTAAAATCTCATTTTTCTGAAGTCTGGTGAATAATCATTTACGGCAGAGAAAGAGCCATAAATCGTTTTCATGTTCTGCTAAGTTACAAAATTCGCTTTCACAAGTCAATTGATTTAGGACAGGATTACCAGGTGGTTTGACGTAAACCTTGGGTAATCCGAAAGTCAGTGAAATGTGAGCATCTGTAGTTACGCAATCTCTAAGCCCGACTCGGTCGGGCGAAACCTTAGTAGACCAGGGTACGGGAATTCCCGGAGGGAATGACCACACCCTGGGTACTAAAGGCCGCTCACCATTTTTTTCCTGTATTCGGTCGGAGTAAGATTGGTTGCCCGCTTGAAAGCAATATTATAGGCTGATTTATTATTAAAGCCAACCGCATAAAGAATTTCGAGCACTGTTTTTTTACAAGAGGTATCGAGCAGCATTTGTTTCGATTCCTCTATTCTTAAGCGGTTTATATAATCGTAGAAATTATGGCTGAAATACTCATTAATGATCTGTGAGAGTATTCTGGGCGGAATATCCAGCGCCCCGGCCAGCTGATTTAGCGTAAGATCGGGCTTTAGATATGGTTTATTTAATACAATATAGCTATTTAGCTTGTTTATCAGGCCTTCAGCCTCCTCTTTCGTCAGCTTCGATGACTTATATTTTATATTCACTTCAGCACCGGCAAAAATGCCAGGCTGAAACCACGCCTTGAAAAAAATAATATTGAAATAGATGCAATATGGCAGCATTATCATTAATTTCGTCAGGAATGCCTGGTTGTTAAAGATATAAAGGTTTATCAGGACAATTGGGGCAGAGACAAAAAAAGAAACTGTAAAACCGGCTATCAAAAACCTTATCCAGGAAATGCTTTCTTTTGAGACAGATGAGCAGCTTTCCTTGATTTTCTTTTGTAAAGTAAAATAAACCCTCACAGATTGTATGATATAAAACAACACCTGCATCCGGATAATGCTATCGAGGTGAAAGCCTGTAAAGGCATATGTTAAATTCTTCAGTACAAATTTCTTCTCTTCAGCGCCAAAAGGGATAAAGCTTACCAATGAAAGAACAAAAAACAGAATAAACGGGGAAAAATGGTACAGCTGAGGCCATTTAAGCTTAGAATCGTTATAGACTAAAGATTTAACATAAAGGTAGAAAGTGGGTCCCCATAAGAACTCAAAGGAATAACCTAAATACATCAGGTGAAGGGAAATGGCCGAAACGTGTCCCAAATGGTTGTAGAAAAAACCCGCGAAGATTCCTGCTGCCTGAGCTACAAGCTGAAGTCCCAAAAGATAATTTGAAATGAATTTTATTCTTCTAATAAACAGGAAAACCGAAAAAATCAGCAGTTGAAAGACAATTATAAAGTATACAATATCTAATAATTCGAACTGCATAGAGATAACAGGCGCTTCCTTTCAGCTTATTTATGAAGAATAGAACAAGTGAATTGAAAATAACAAAATCCGGTGCGATTTCTATGCAAAAAATGGTTTAAATACGTGCATCTGGACGAAATCACCTTTTTGCGGCTTTATTTTTCCGGTTACAAAGGGCGTATAATCAGTTTTATGCTATAGTCATTACCCCTTTTATGGATATTTTAAGTATATAATAACCAACAGGGTGATCTGATGAAAACAACAACATTTCTTACCTTCGGATATTCAGGCCGCAGATGCAGCCTTAATTTTCTTTTATGGACCATGCTTATCATTCCTACAGTTGCGGGAAATAGTGTCTCAGCCCAGATATTTACTAAAGTGACAGATTCTGTATTTACAGGTAAAAAAAACTATGGATATGGATGCGGCTTTTTTGATTTCAATGATGACGGAGAACTTGACATCATTGTTAATAACAGAAGCGGGAAAAGCATGCTGTTCAAAAATAATGGCAACGGCACTTTTTCAGATATTTCTTTGGATACAATACTTCCCAGTACAAGCAATTCCGGAATTAGTCTTGGAGATTACGATAACGACGGTTATGCCGACCTGTTCTTTTCATCAATGAAGGGCATGAATTCACTCCTTCATAAAGAAGTAAATGGCAGCTATTTAAGACTGGCAGACAATCCGATGTCTCAGGCTCAGGGCTTCCAGGTGCATTGCACGTGGGTTGATTACGATAATGACGGACTGCTTGATCTCTTTATTCCCGTGGTGGGGAATACAGACTTTCAGAAGGGCAATGAGGTTGCTAATTACATGTTCCATAATGAGGGCAATGGCAGGTTTACTCAGGTTGGTGTAAGTGAACCTGAAAAGGTGTTGGGAAATAATGTATGCGCAAACTTCTCCGATATCGATAACGACGGCGATATGGATCTGTTTATGACAGACTGCCTGAGAGATAATTATCTTTTTGAAAATAAAGGCGGCGGAGTCTTTACCAGAATAGATGCCGGGGTTTCGGCAAACACAAATATTTCAATCTCCTGCAGCTGGGGAGATTATGACAATGACGGCTTTATGGATCTGTTCGTCGCAAACGGTTTTGTAAAAGATGAAGGCGGTAAAACACAGAGCTATTTATATCATAATAACGGTAACAGGACTTTCACCAGGATAACAACAGGAGAACTTGCTGAATTTTCCGGCAACACATGGAATGGGCTTTGGGCGGATTTTGATAACGACGGCAACCTCGACTTATTTCTTGGAACACTTTACGAACCCGATGTCCTATTCCTTAATAACGGCGACGGCACCTTCAGCAAAGTAAGTGAATTTGACTCTTCTTCAAATGGAACTTCGGGGGCCTGTTTCGGCGACTATAATAACGACGGCTTCCTTGACGTTTTTACTGCAAATTGCCTGGGTACCGGAAATCTATTGTATAGAAACAACGGGAATAAGAACAACTGGATATTTATTAAATGCCAGGGTTCAGTCTCAAACAGAAGTGCTATTGGAGCCAGAGTAAAAATTAAAGCTGATATCGATAAAAAGTCATATTGGCAGGTAAGAGAGATTAATGGGAATATGGGCTTTAGAGGCTTAAGCGAAATAAGGGCACATTTCGGGCTTGGCAATGCCGCTATAGTGGATTCTTTAATAATTGAATGGCCTTCTAGAGAAAGGACTGTTATGACAAACCTGCAGGTAAATAAAGTTCACACTATAAAGGAACCAGTTCCAATTGGGAGCATGAAACCAGAATTTAAGAAAGATTAAAATGTGACAAAAGCCCTCTTAAGGCCGGACATTTTGTTGGCGGTACTCACTTTTTGTCCGGCAGTTCCTTTTCCTCCCCGCTGAAAATCGTGTGACTGAATTTCAAAACCCCCACAAAAACCGCTCCTCCTACTATATTTCCCAGCGTAGCCGGAATCAGAAACCTCAGATAACTGCTCAGTGAAAAACCTTCCACCAGAAGTCCTGCCAGCACTTCAACGTTGCCTACAATGCAGTGATGAAGCCCTGCTATTCCGATTGCAGCGGTAATTACCCAGATTAAGAATAGCTGACTGATGGTTTCCCTGGCTGCCGCCACGAGCCATGCTAAAAGCCCCATAAGCCAGCCTGCAAGTATCGCGCTTACAAAACTCTCATGCCAGCTTCCGGCAATCATATTGGCCGAGATTTCCTTAAGCGCCCAGGCTTTTAATATTTGCGAGCCTCCGGCAAAATATGAAAGTATAAAGGAGAAAACAGCGCCGCCAATAATATTGCTGAAGTAAACATAAAACCAGAGCCTTAAGAGCTGCTTAATGCCTGACGCTCCTTCCAGAACGGGCAGAATGGCAAGCGTGGTATGCTCTGTAAAGAGCTCGGAGCGGCCTAAAATCACAAATATAAAACCTATCGGGTACATATTCCCAACCATGAATTGCACTACGGGCTGAGGGAATATCCCGTTAAACAAGGAAAGTATTGTTGACATCAGCAGTACTGAAAATCCCACGTCCAGCCCCGCTGAAAACCCCGATAAGATGAGTCCCGCATTTGTTCTCTCCAGCTGCGTAAGTGCCGCTTCCTGTGTGTGCCTGAGAATCTGCTGCTGGCTTTTCTGTGGTTTTCGCTCCTTTTGAGGGCCGTCGCCTGTATTTACTTCAGTTGCCTGCATTTTGACCTTTCCCTGCCTGTTATACCCTACTATTGAATAATCAATTATTCCTATTAATTCAATTTTGAAATTTCCACATTAAGCCGGTTAATAATCTTTTATTATATTAGGTAAAGAAACCGTTTAGATTACTTTTTCAATTAAATAAATTCTGCCTTATGGGTGCTGAAGGAATTAAAGGATCATGAAATGATTATAGCCTATTTCGTAAAAGGATTTCTTATCGGCCTTGCTATGACAATTTCCATCGGGCCCCTTACAATAATGTGCATTCGCGAGACACTTGCAGAGGGGCAATTACGCGGACTTGCTGTTGGCCTGGGGGCTTCATCAGGTGACCTTTTCTACAGTGCGGTGGCTGCTTTCGGAATTACAATAATCTCGGATTTCCTGATAGCCGAGAGATTATGGATACATATTATTGGCGGGATAATCCTCTTCGTCATGGGTTTCAAAATGTTTCGTGCCGAACCGCCCGACCCGAATCACCACTCTTCCAACGGCGGAATTGTTAAGTTGTATCTTGCTGCTGCGGCAATTGCTTTTACTAACCCGATCACTATTTTTGCCTTCCTGGCACTTTTTGCCACAGTTGGCCTTGCTCATGAGTATAGCCGCCTTCATGCTCTTGCTATTGTTGCCGGGGTCTTTACAGGTTCATTCATCTGGTTTGTAGTGCTTACTACAGGCATTAAGCGCTTAAGGCATAAATTTGATATCTCAAAGATGCGCATGGCTAACAAAATAGCGGGAGTGCTGGTATTTATTGCTGGCATCTACGCCTTCGCCAGCTTGTTCCTGGATTAAAACCGGACCGGATAACAACGGTTATTTTTTATCATTCTTGTATTTCAATATAGAGCGAACATACTTCCCGAATTTTTTGTCTTTCTGCCTTTTTTCCACGTACGACATCTCGTGATATAAGGATTCCTTATGCATTTTCATATAATTGTCGTAACGTTCCCTTGAAAGCGCCCCTTCTTCCAGCGCGCTTAAAACCGCGCACCCCTTTTCAACTGTGTGCGTACAATCCGAAAACCGGCATTGCTTTGAGAGTTCTGTAACTTCATTAAAAGTCTCATCAAATCCGCTTTCAGCCGAAATAACTCCGAGCTCACGCATTCCGGGGTTATCGATTATTATTGCCCCGTTATTTAAGATAATCAGATCGCGGCGTGAAGTGGTATGCCTGCCCCTTCCGTCTTTTTCCCTGATCGCCTGCGTCTTAAATAAATCCTCGTTTATCAGGTTATTGATCAAAGTAGTTTTACCGACCCCGGAAGAGCCGAGCAGACAGAATGTCTTGCCGGGAGTTAATATTGCCTTTATCGTTTCAATGTCAGAAGCATGCTGATTGCTGAAGGACAGAATGTCTATACCCGGAAAGGCCTGAAGGATCTCCCTTTTCTTTTTTTCAATTTCTTCAGGGGAAATGAGGTCGCTCTTACTTAAGAAAATTAATGGCTTAATGCCTCCTTCATTTATCATAACCAGGTAACGTTCCAATCTTCTGAGATTGTAGTTTGAATCGAGAGCCTGGATGACTATCGCAGCATCAATATTGGATGCAATCAGCTGGTATTCAATCTTGCTGCCTGCTGTTTTTCTTTTTAAGAGAGTCTTTCTCTGCAGAACATCAAATATTACGGCGAAAGTGTCATCATTAAATAAGCGGATACCAACCCAGTCGCCGACAGCAGGAAAATCCAGCGGGGAATCCGTCCCGTAAATAAATCTGCCCGCCAGTTCCGCAAAGATTTCACTTGTGCCATCCGAGACGATAAAGTTATTCTTATTGACAGAAACAACTCTGGCAATTGAAATATCGGCCGGCTCAGGTAAAGCCTGATTATCTCTAAACCATTCATCAAAACCCAGCTTTTCAAGTCTTCCCGGTTCAGTATTCATAAATCACCTCAGGTTCTTCATGTTTTGTTAGGGAGTATAACGCCATTTGTACGAGAGTAATATACGCAGAAATAAATAAAAAGATATAGGGGGAAAATTCAATAAAAAAAGCCTGCCGGTGGGATTATTCACTGGCAGGCTTAAAAGGTTTCTGGAGCTGTTTTTTATCTTACAAGCAGCATTTTCTTTGTCTCAATAAAGTTTCCGCTTTGCAGCCTGTAGAAGTAAATTCCGCTTGTTACTCCTGAGGCGTCCCATATGGCGCGGTGGACTCCGGGATTAAGCCTTCCGTTTACCAACATTGCAACTTCCCTTCCCAGTAAATCATATACTTTCAGAGAAGTATTCCCTTCCTGCATTATGCTGAACTCAATTACGGTGGAGGGATTAAAGGGATTTGGATAATTCTGCCTTAAGGAATATCCTTCCGGCATTTTTCTGCCATTTTCCTCAACCGCAGTTACTGCTGCCGGGTAATGCAGCCTCATATTATCAAGATAAAATGTTCCGGAGTATTTTTGTCCTGCTACTCTGCGTGTGTCATTGTACTGAGGCTGAATAACCATCCCCAGGAGCTTAACCGGGTAAGTCAGAGCAACCGTATTAAGAGGAACATTATCCTTGAATGCAAAAGCAATGGTCCTGAATTTATCACTGCCCGAGATATCCGTTGCTGCTGGTATTTTGAATTTTTTGTTCAGATCGTTTGCCACAACAAGGAATGCACTGGACAGGGAAGTATCCGATTTTGCGTCAATAAACACGGTATCAGGCAGACCATAAAAAGGAATATTGCAGTTCAGGTAAACAAGGTTAGTGTAAGTGGTATTATATGCGTAACTATAGTCCACTCTGAATGAAGATATTCCCTCGGATTTGATGTCTTTTGACAATTCGAGCTTTGAAGCCGTCATATCCATGTAAGAGCCTGTAAGTGTCCAGCCTGTAAGGCTGTCCATCTGTGCTATTATGGGAGTTCCACGCCCGATCATGACGGTAACTTCCGCCGTATCTGTAACATTACTCAGAAAAGAAGCAGCTATTTTAACCGTTCCTTCATTCTTTCCTAGTACCGACCCGTCAGCACTGACGGTGGCAATACTGGTATCAAGAGATTTCCAGCTGATGTCTGGTATTGAAAGGGTTCTTTCCGTCAGATCGCTTGCGAAAGCGTGGGGAGTCAGTTTTACAGGTGTTGATCCGTCAATAACCACCGTCTTCGGTGCAATGCTGAGCTTGGTTATTGGAATTAAACTGACATATGAAGAATCCGTGAAGTTCTTGTATTTGAGGTACAGGTATCCACTGGCCGGCGTTTTGGAGGCAGTAAAAAGCCCCTTGCCATCAACTGTACCCAATTCAGGGGATACACTGAAAGAAAGCTGCGAAGGATCGATTACAGCTTCGTTTTCATTAATATCATTTGCATAAACGCTCAGCTGAAGCTTTTGTGCGCAGTAAACAAGGAACTTGTTGTAATTATAAGTAAAAGCCACTCTGCCTATCTGATCCGGAACCTTCGGGGCAGAAGAAACAACGAGAAGGCAGTTTGCAACTGAACGTTCAATGCCGTCGGATGGAGAATTCATCACGGAATTTCTCACAACCATTGTTGTAGATCCGCCGCCATCAAGATTAAAGGCATCGTAAAGCCCAAGCTTAATCATAAGATTAGCCAATTCATCAAGTACGGCTCCGGCGCTGCTGGCCTGCCTGCCGTCCAGAGTTACCAGGTAAAGATAGGTACTGTCCTTTGAGATACCGGCTATGGAGCGGGGTGCAGCTGTAGTGGTGCTTGAACCCGGTTCACCGCCGTTAAGGGCCACAGCCAGATAGTTAACGCCGTTTTTCACGAGTCTCGGATGGCCGCCAACGAGCTCTTTGATTTTCTTCAAATCTGTGGAAAGCCCCATATAAAGTTTTACAGTATCTCCCGCGTGAAGATTATTCACGATGAAGGAAGCTGCAGTTCCGTGGCCCGAAAGGACTGCTTTCCCTTCCGGAATAGCCATATTGCCTACATTGTTTTCAACTTTCTCCACCACGCATATGAGCGTGTCGTTTACGAGCCATTCACTTGTAGGCTTTATCAGAGCCTCACTGCCGTAAGCGTTTGTACCAGTTGAAGCACCCATATAAAAATTATAAAGTATCAGCTTGTCTGTCCCGCGCGTCTGATTAACTTCATTTATCTTCCGGGATGAGTCACCAATTGTAACGAAAGAATTCAGTGTACATATATCCATCATCGGCTTGTTATTTATATCGAAGCCGATAAGTGTTGATTTTATAGGCCCCCTGTATATCTGGCCTTTTCCAACCTGGATATTGGTGATCGCACCGTTTTTCGTGTCGTAGTAATCGGCATTAATTGCGCCAACAACAAAGTGGCCCGAAGATGTCCTGCGCTGTGCCATTGCGCTTGTTTTTTCATAGCCAAAGTAAGATTCCTTGGCCTTGACGGCTTCAAGCGAAATAAAAGGGTTTTTAAGGTCCACTCTTAAAACCTTAATTGTCCATGGCACATCCCGTGCAATAATATCCGTGTAAAGCACACCGGGTCCCACATACCGGCTGGAAAGAGTGTCCAGTTTTTGGGCATTCAGTATAGAGTAAGATGTAAGTGAAAGAAGAAGTAAAAGTAGAAGTTTTTTCATGATTTGTCCTGCATAGTGATTAGTTCTCAGATCAAACGCCGATAATTTAGAACTCACGCCAATCAATTGCAAATATTTAAGTCAAAAGTATAAGTTTTATGAAACTAAACAATATCCGGATTCTCGTTGTGCCAGGATGCAATTTTAACTATTTTCCTCAGAGCCTGGGAAATTCCTTGGGGAATGAGGCCCTATGCCCTCGATGCAGAGAAAACCGGATTGTAACCGGGTGGAATATTTGGTATTTTAGGACTGCAGTTTTTTTTAACTCTGCGCGATTAGCAATGAATTACGGTTTTTCCACTTCATTTTATAGTTAAACTGGCCTAACCTGCTCTTATTCCTCTTTGCAGATAATCTTTCATGCAAAACTACTCGGTGAGAAAAAGTTACCAAATGCTATGTGCTGATCAGTATGAACAAACAATCTTAAAACCTTAAAGACAACAGAAAATAATATATGATAAGTACTAGTAATCTGTCACTTAGATTTGGTAAAAGGGCATTATTCGAAGAAGTCAGCCTGAAATTCACCCCCGGCAACTGCTACGGTATTATCGGCGCCAATGGTTCGGGAAAATCCACCTTTATTAAAATACTTTCAGGGGAAATCGAGCCAAGTTCAGGAGAAGTCGTCATTACCCCCGGCGACAGGCTTGCCACATTAAAACAAAATCAGTTTCAGTATGACGAGTTTCAGGTTATTAAAACCGTTCTCATGGGACACCAGAGACTATACTCAATTATTGAAGAAAAGGATGCACTCTATTCAAAGTCTGAATTCAGCGATAAAGACGGTATAAGGATTTCAGAACTCGAATGTGAATTTGCGGAACTAAACGGCTGGGAAGCTGAATCAGAGGCGGCTGAACTCTTAACTGGACTCGGGATCAGTAACGATCTCCATGAAAAACTCATGCGGGACCTCTCGGGAAATGAAAAGGTAAAGGTCCTTCTGGCTCAGGCATTATTCGGAAACCCCGACATACTGCTCCTGGATGAACCTACAAACCACCTCGATATTATTTCCATACAGTGGCTTGAAGAATTTCTTGAGAATTTTAAGAATACAGTAATAGTTATTTCGCACGACAGGCATTTCCTTAACCAGGTATGCACACATATAGCCGATATTGATTTCGGAAAAATCCAGATGTATACCGGAAACTACGATTTCTGGCTCGAAAGCAGCCAGCTTGCAGCAAAACAGCTTAGGGACGCGAACAAAAAAATCGAAGCAAAAAGAGCTGAACTTCAGGAGTTTATCTCCCGCTTCAGCGCTAACGCTTCAAAATCCAAACAGGCGACGTCCAGAAAAAAACAGCTTGAGAACCTCACACTTGAAGACATTAAGCCCTCTTCACGCAGAATGCCTTATGTTGCCTTTAAGCAGGAGCGCGAGGCCGGCAATAACCTGCTTGAGGTTAAGAATCTTACAAAATCCTATGGCGAAGAAATACTTCTCAGCGACATTACTTTCAAGGTGGAAAAAGGAGATAAAATTGCCCTTGTAGGACCTAATGACCTGGCGAAAACTACTTTGCTTAATATTCTTATGGAGAAGGAAAAAGCTGACAGTGGCACTTTCGAGTGGGGAACCACAACCAGACAGGCCTATTTCCCAAAAGATAATGCTGAATTTTTCAATGTTGATCTGAATCTCATCGACTGGCTGCGCCAGTACTCGGCAGAAAAAGAAGAAACATATATAAGGGGATTTCTTGGAAGAATGCTTTTTAGCGGAGAGGAATCCTTAAAAAAAGCCAACGTACTCTCCGGTGGTGAGCGTGTGCGATGCATGCTGGCAAAAATGATGCTGACGGGGGCAAATGTTCTGCTCCTGGACGGACCTACAAATCACCTGGACCTTGAGTCTATCTCGGCATTAAATAAAAGTCTGATCGATTTCCCCGGAACCATACTTTTCAGTTCACATGATCATCAGTTTATACATACAATTGCAAACAGGATAGTTGAAATTATACCAGGAGGCATAATTGACAGAAGAATGACATTTGATGAGTATCTGGATGATCCGGAAATCAAAAAACTCCACATGGAAGTTTACCATGCAACAGCAATTGACCTCTAGTATCATTTTGTAAGAAGAAATGTTTAATGGCAAAAAAAATCCAGGACAACAAAATTTTTCAATAGATTCTAAAGGAAAAAATAATTAGCTTAGATTAT
>JBLMYS010000034.1:0-13134 GCA_050258415.1 Acidobacteriota bacterium
TTTTGTAGTGGGAGCTAATGGATTCGAACCAATGACCCCCTGCTTGTAAGGCAGGTGCTCTGAACCAGCTGAGCTAAGCTCCCGTAACAGTCTTTCAATAAGTGAGACTTAAATATAAGTCTATTATTTCCAAAAAGCAAATACTTTTTTGCTTTCCCTTTACTTTTCTTTGGAGCGAGCGACGGGGATCGAACCCGCGACATTCAGCTTGGGAAGCTGACACTCTACCGACTGAGTTACGCTCGCATTTCCTTTATCACATCCGTCAAAGAACTATCATTAAATTAAATAACTAATTCTTATTTTTCAAGCAAAATTAAAGAAAATTGTTCTTGTCTTCTATTTCTTCCCACCTTAATTTTCATCCCGTATTTTAAACTACTTAATAGAAATCTCTATGGCATTCAGGCTCTCAAATAAAGGGAAAAAATTAACCGAAATATTTCTTTTGACGGCTGTGGTAATTGCGGCTTTTTTCTACTGGAATTCATTCGTCACTTTTCCCGTTAAACTCCTTGTCGTGCTTTTGCACGAATCCTCCCATGGAATGATGACTCTCATAACAGGAGGACGCATTATTGAAATGCAGATAACCTATCAGCTCGGAGGCGCCTGCATTGCAAAAGGGGGAAACCCTCTTCTTATCGCCCCCGCGGGATATATTGGAAGCGCTTTGATAGGAGCCCTCATATTTGCCTCAACCAAAAATTTCAGCTTCAGCCGGGCCGTTTGCGATACGCTTGCCCTCATCTTCCTGCTTCTTGTTATACTTTATATCAAAACACTCTTTGGCGTCCTTTTTACGCTGGGATTTTGTATCCTGTTCTTCCTTTCACCACGGTTTCTCCCAAACTTTATTCACTTTTTCCTCCTTAGAACTATCGGCATTATGAGCTGCCTTTATGTGATAATTGATATCAAGGAAGACCTCCTTACCTCGGGCGCGCAGAATACGGATGCCTCTGTCCTTGCCCGCGCAACCCACATTTCGGCTATGGGCTGGGGCGTAATAATGTTCTTAATCTCTATTACAGTCACCTTTCTGCTCGTAAGGAATTATCTGAAAAGAGGCTGATTATTATCTCTCTTTCGCTGTGCGGCATGCTATTCGGAATATTTTCTCTTGGCTTTCCATTCCAGCATCTGCTCAATATCCTGCTCGTCCTCATAAATAAGCTTTTTGGCCGATTTCGTCAGGCTTGCATCGATGCTGTTTTCTAAAAACGCCTGGCTTAAGTCAATTGCTGTCTGGTGATGTATGATGAGAATTGTGGCAAAATCGTAATCAAAGTCACCCGTCGGAGAGTAACTTTTAAGACGCTCCATCATAAGATCCATGGCACTTAAAAGCGTGCGGGTCGTAATGCCTGAACCGGGTTGCTTTTCTTTTTTAGATGCCTGCTTGTCTTTTGTTTTTTTCAAATCGCTGATTTCACTTTTTATTCTCTTGTCTGTCCTCTTGGCCAGATCCTTCATCACGTTGTCTTTGCCTTTTGAAACCTCTTTCTGAGAAAGAGAAATGGCACCCCCCAGGAAAGTGCTCATTACGGAAGAATAATCATACTCTGGATCGTTTGTAAGCTTTACAGCCTTAACCTGATTATACATGTCCTTCAGTACACCGCTTAACTCATCATCTTTCACAACCGGGGATGCTGATACTGCCCCTGTAAAACGCTCGCCTGTAAATCTGTTTGGCGGGGGATTGAATAAAAGAAGAAAAGCCATCATAACTATCCCCGGCAATGCCAGAACAAAAATAAAATCCCTTGTTTTCATTTCTAAATTCCCCTGTTAATTCCATTATAAATTTTTTCTGAAGAAATAAAATGACAAAGGACTTAACTCCAATTTCTTTTGTCCTGAATCTGTTTGACTTTTAGCCATATATTACTTAGACTTTGTAAATTAAAATTATTTACTTATGTTGTCTCGGGAAAGCAAATCTTACCTTTATAAATCAATTGTTAAACATTCTGTCCTTGGAGGAGTTTTATGGAAGTGTTAAAAGAAACTGCCACTAACCTGGATTTTCTGAAAGTCCTTGGAATCAAAGAAAAAAATTACGGTTCTTCAAGCGGATTAAAATGGAATGAAACTACCGATCAGGGTGAACTGAAGATATTTTCCCCTGCAACCGGCGAATTTATTGGCTCTGTATATCAGGCATCAGAAAAGGATTACGAAGCGATCGTTCAAACCGCCTGCGAGGCTTTTAAGGTCTGGAGAAAGGTTCCTGCCCCTAAAAGAGGCGAAATTGTACGCCAGATAGGCCTTAGATTAAGAAAGTACAAACAGCCGCTTGGTACACTCGTTTCCTACGAAATGGGAAAATCCCTCCAGGAAGGCTTAGGCGAGGTGCAGGAAATGATTGATATTTGCGATTTTGCCCTCGGACAGTCGCGCCAGCTCTACGGCTTTACAATGCATTCTGAAAGGCCAAACCACAGAATGTACGACCAGTACCATCCTCTTGGCATCGTTGGCATCGTGTCGGCTTTTAATTTCCCGGTTGCCGTATGGTCCTGGAACTCAATGCTTGCCGCAGTCTGCGGCGACGTTAACCTTTGGAAACCATCTTCTAAAACACCGCTTACGGCAATCGCTTGCCAGAACATTATTGGCGAGGTCATAAGAGAAAATAACCTCCCCGAAGGACTCTTCTCACTCGTTATCGGCCGCGGTGCAACAATTGGCGAAATGATGCTTAAGGATAAAAGAGTACCCCTTATTTCTATTACAGGATCCACTGCCGTCGGACAGCATGCCTCTGAAGTAATTGCAAAACGCTTCGGTAAGGCTATACTTGAACTTGGAGGCAATAATGCCATTATTATTACCCCTGATGCCGACCTCAAAATGGCAATGCCTGCCGTCGTCTTCGGCGCAGTCGGCACTGCAGGACAACGCTGCACAACTACCCGCCGGCTCATTATTCACGACTCGATCTACGACAAGGTAAAGGATTCTGTTCTTAAGGCCTATAGCGGACTTAAAATTGGAAACCCTTTGGAAGAGAAAAACCACGTCGGCCCGCTTATCGATAAGTCTGCCGTCGACATGTTCACTAAAGCCCTCGAAACGGCTGAAAAACAGGGCGCTAAGGTCATCTACGGCGGACAGACGCTCTCAGGCGAAGGCTACGAATCCGGATGCTACGTTATGCCCGCAATTGTTGAGGCTGAAAACAGCTTCGGTATCGTTCAGGAGGAAACATTTGCCCCTATACTTTACCTTATTAAGTATTCAGGCGACGTTACTCAGGCAATTGAACTCCAGAACAGCGTCGTTCAGGGCCTGTCTTCTGCAATTTTTACCAATAACCTCAGAGAGGCTGAAACATTCCTCTCGGCTGCGGGTTCGGACTGCGGTATTGCTAACGTTAATATCGGTACCTCGGGAGCCGAAATTGGTGGAGCCTTCGGTGGCGAAAAGGAAACCGGCGGCGGAAGAGAATCTGGCTCTGATGCCTGGAAGGCTTATATGAGACGCCAGACCAATACCATTAACTATGGCACCGACCTGCCTCTGGCTCAGGGAATTAAATTCGATATATAATTTCTAATAATTATTTTTCTGAAATGCCCGCCTCTTCCCGGATCTCTATCCGGGTCTGGACGGGCATTTCTAAATTAAATGCTCTTATTATTATTTAACTGGAAAGTGAGAGACAATTATGGCTGATGTAATTGACTATAAAATTATCGGCGACGATATTCAGGTAGTTGAAGTGGAACTCGATCCCGGCGAGGGCGTCCGTGCCGAGGTCGGTGCTATGATGTTTATGGAAGACGGCATTGAAATGCAAACTTCCACCGGTGGGGGACTCTTTAGCGGCTTTAAGAGAATGGTTACGGGCGAAAGCTTCTTTATTACTACTTTCTTAAATAACGGACGCGCAAAAAAACACATCACTTTGGGAGCCCCTTATCCCGGTAAAATTATACCTCTCGACCTGAGCTCCCTGGGAGGAAAATTTATATGCCAGAAAGACGGCTTCCTTTGTGCCGCAAAGGGAATTGAAATTGGAGTCGAATTCACTAAAAGAATTGGCGCCGGACTCTTTGGAGGCGAGGGCTTCATACTTCAAAGACTTGAAGGCGATGGAATGGCTTTTATTCATGCAGGCGGTACAATTATTAAAAGGGAACTCCAGCCCGGCGAAACACTCCGGGTCGATACAGGCTGCCTGGTTGCCTTGGCCCCAAGCGTGGATTACGATATTCAGTTTATCGGCGGCTTCAAAAACGCCCTTTTTGGCGGCGAGGGACTCTTCCTGGTCAGACTTACAGGACCCGGTACCGTCTACCTCCAAAGTCTGCCTTTTTCAAGACTTGCCGACCGCATTTTTGCCGCTGCAACTTTCCAGCAGAAAGAAGAAAGACGCGGCCTCGGCGGACTCGGATCAATCGGCGGCGCTATACTCGGCGGATCCTTGCTTGGCGGCATGCTCGGCGGAGGAGGAGATAACGGGGGAGACAACAGTTTCTAAATTATAATAAAAAAGCCGGTCCATGCCGGCTTTTTCGTTTTTATTAAATAGTAATTGCTTTCTCTAGTAGGATACTATTTTAAGCGGGTTGCAGCAGGTCCTTATTACATTACGCAGCCTGCCTAATTCCAGCGGTTTTGTTAAAAGATAATTTCCACCAAACATTTTTACGTCTTTTTCACTTATCAGCTCCGGATACCCGGTCATTACAACTACCGGAACCTCGGGCTGTGACTTTCTGATCAAAGTGAAAAGCTCAATACTCGACTTGGATTCCAGCATAAAATCTGTGATAATTAAGTCCAAATGCACATCCTGTATCTTCTGCATTACTTCATCAACATCACATGCACCAATCATGTTGCAATTCTCAGATTCCATCAAATACTTGAATGCTTCCAAAATCTTTTTGTCATCATCTACTACAAGTACGTTCGGCTTTCCCTGAACACCCTCCACTGAAACCGTTTTACCGGTATTACCCTGTGAGACCTCCTTGCTAACAATAGTTTCTTCCTGGGAAACTGAATCAAAATCTTCCCTTACAGACATTTGCCCTCCTTCTTTAATCATTCTTTGTATTATAATGCGTTACACTTAAATGCATCACATTTCCGTGCCAACTATTAAACTATAATAAATGGGCTAAAAAGCAAGTTTCCCTGATTATTTTTTTGGGGGACGTAAATTCTGAATTTACACTTGTGTAAAGTGTGAGTTGTAGTACCGGATTATTGCCATATATACCAGATTGTTATTCTTCCTGACTGATAATAACGCTTTTAATTCAAAATCACCTGCGGAACTGATCGGCTTTTATATCATGCTTTCGCATCATCCTCAGAAAATTCTGACGCGTCATATTTGAATTTTGAGCCGCTTTCGAAACATTTCCGGCATTCTCTATCAGCTGGCTTACTATGAACTCTTTTTCAAATAAACCGATGATATATTCCTTGGCTTTACCGAAATCCTGACTTATAATCGGAATCGTATATTCCTTGTTGCCATCTGCTGAAGTCAGCTCGCTTAAAACCTCAGGCAGTATTACGTCCGATTTTGAAAGCATTACAGCCCTTTCAATCAGATTTTGTAGCTCCCTTACATTGCCCGGATAATTGTACGACAAGAGCAGCTGCATGGCTTCGTCCGAAAAACCCTTTATCGACTTTTTTAACTGGTAATTATATTTCGAGAGAAAATAATTTGCCAGAAGAGGTATGTCTTCCTTCCTTTCACGCAAAGGGGAGAGGTTCACGGCCGCAACATTAAGCCTGTAGTAAAGATCTTCCCTGAAATTTCCTTTTTTTACCTCCGGCACTATCTCTATGTTCGTTGCCGCAATAAACCTGGCCTGTACCGGTATTATCTCATTTCCACCCACACGCTCAAATTCACGGTTTTGAATTACCCTCAGAAGCTTCTGCTGAAGATTTAATGAGAGGTTGCTTATTTCATCCAGGAATATTGTGCCTTCCCTTGCAATCTCAAACTTCCCGAGCTTCCTGTCCATTGCCCCGGTAAAAGCTCCTTTTTCATAGCCGAAGAGTTCCGACTCAAGTAATGTCTCAGGAAATGCCGCACAGTTGATTGCAATGAAAGGCTCATTGCAGTTTTCACTGTTGTTATGTATTGCACGCGCTATCAGCTCCTTGCCGGTGCCGCTTTCGCCTGTTATAAGTACAGAGGTGTTATTTGGCGTCATTGATATCGATCCAATAAGCTTGTAGACCTCTAGCATCAGGGCGCTTCTACCTATCAGCTCATAACGCTCCACAATCTGTGCGTCATAATGCTCCTGATCCTTAAATGCCACAACCGGACTCTGAGTGCTGGAAAGCGCCTGCTTAATAACAGACCTTATTTTTGACAGATCCAAAGGCTTTGTCAGATATTCAAACGCACCCTGCTTTATGGCCTTAATTGCCGTGTTCATGGTGCCAAAACCTGTAATAATGATAACAGGAATCTGCGGATCGGTCTTCTTGATCTCTTCCAGTACATCCAGCCCGTTGAACTTTGGCATCGTTATATCTAAAAAAATCACTTCGGGCTTTTCTTTCGATGCCTTTATTAATGCTTCCTCACCGTTTCTGGCAACAATCCCGTGATAGTTGTCCTTCTTTAGCAGTTCCATAAATGCATAAAGAATCTTCTCGTCATCGTCGGCAATCAATATTCTGGGCTTTTCAGACATTTTTCCCTTTGTTTTTCTTTATTTTATCCATTCCTCTTTCTTATACCGGAAGGTAAATCCTGAATGTCGTACCCTCGTTAATACGGCTGAAAACCTGAATTACCCCTCCATGGGCGTTCACTGTCCTTTTTACTATAGGAAGCCCGAGACCCGAACCCTTTTCCTTTGTCGTAAAGAAAGGCTCAAATATCTTATCCAGAATTTCCTCTGGAATGCCGGGACCGTTGTCGGCTATTTCAATTAGCACGCACTCGGAGCCCCTCTCAAGAACAACCTCATGGTTTTCCTCGTTCTTGTACTTTAAGAGCATGTGCTCGCCGCTGGCGCTGAAATCATAATCTCTCAGGGTTTCATCAAGTTTAACTTTTTTCAGTACAATGGAAATTCTTCTTTTATCAGCGCTCCCTCCGGAATCAAACGCCTGCGCCGCGTTAAGAACAAGATTTATGATCGCATCCTTAAGCCCTGCCGCGTTTAATGGCATTTTGGGAAGATCATGATCTATTTTCTTTATAACGTGTATCGATTTCTTTGCCGCCTGAAGATCTATGAAAGGCAGACAATCGTTCAGAACCCTGTTTAAGTCCTCAATCTGCGACTCCATCGGGGCAGGGTGGGCAAAGTTCAACAACTGCTGTACTACCGATTCCATGTGGTAAATCGAATTTATCGCGACTCCAAAGGATTCCTTCTCGGACGTCGTCAGATTCTCTGACTCACCCTGAAGCTGAAGTATCATTTTTATTGAGGTGAGCGCGTTTCTGAATTCGTGCGCAATCATGGCCGACATTTCACCTACTGCCATTAGCTTCTCGGTCTGAATTATCTGCTGCTCCAGACGCTTGCGCTCTGAAATGTCACGCGATACTATAACAGCCCTGCTTTCACCATGCGCCGTGCGGAATTTCTTCCCTGTGCTCTCAAACCAGAACCATTCGCCGTTTTTGTGACTGAATCGCAGGACTGCACTCCCTGAGTCCTTCCTTAAAGCTGTAAGCGCCTGCGCAACATCATCAGGATGCACCAGCTCCAGTATGTCCTTACTCAACAGATCAGAGGGCTGGTATCCGAGAACTTCATAAAAATTAGGACTTAAGTAAAGAAATTTTAGCTCCTGACTTATTTCGCTGATCAGATCATATGAGTTTTCAGCCAGCGCCCTGTATCGCTCCTCGCTTTCACGCACCATCTGCTCGGCATTCTTTCTGGTTGTAATGTCAATTATTATCCCCTGGTAATGCGTAACACTGCCAAGTTCATCCTTCCTGATCCACGTGCGGTCATCTACCCAGCGCGTTTCACCCTCCTTGGTCAGAATTCTGAAATCCTGTATAAATTCACTTACCTTCTCATGAGTAAAACTGTTCATCTCAGCTGTAATTCTTGGCAGGTCGTCGGGGTGGATTATCTGAGGAAACCTTATCTTCCCTGTAATGAGATCATCTGCATTGTAACCGAACTGGTTGATGTTGTCAGAGACAAATTCAACTGGCCAGCCGTCACTTGCTTTCCAGAGAAATACTATTGCGGGACTTTTGTTTATAATAATCTCCATCTCACGCAGCTCCTGCAAAGCCCGCTTTAACTCTTCCTGCGTCTGCTTAAGTGTTGTTACGTCCAGTATAACACCTACATGGCCTGCTACTGTCCCGTCAGTATTGAAATAAAGCGCTTTGTTGAGTATAAGATTAAGCACCTTCTTGTCCCGGGCCTCGTATTCTGTTTCATATATCTGCACTCCGCGGCGCCTGTAAAGCTCCTCGTCATACTTCTGAACTCCTGCTGCATCATTCTTCGGCATCAGATCAAATACCGTCTTCCCGATAATTTCAAATCTGCTTGCCCCGATTAGCTTTTCATAGGCAATATTACACCCCTGGAAAACTCCGTTAATGTCTTTGTAGAAAATCGGGTTCGGTATGGTGTCGATCAGCCTCTGGAGGAAAAAATATTGCTCGTGAAGGGCATTTTCAGCCGTCTTACGGTCTGTTATATCGAATATAAAGCCGTCCATTCTTTCTATTTCACCGGCTTCATTTATCTGGAGTGTATATGTGTTCTCAATCCACCTGATGGTGCCGTTCTTGTGGTTTATCCTGTGCTCAACTCTTGTCTGCTGTGGGTTTTCCTTCAGAGAATCAAAAACCATCTCAACGTGATCGCGGTCGTCTTTATAAACCATCTTTATCCAGAGATCTGGGTCTGCTGCATATTCCTCCGGTGAGTACCCCGTAATTACAAGGCACTTGGGGCTGTGATATGAAGAAACCGCTTTTTTCCCTTTGTAAGTTACACTGTATATGTAACCGCTTATGTTCTGGACCATCGTCTTAAAGCGTTCCTCACTCTCCCTTAAGGCCTGCTCGGCCTGTTTCCTTTGTGTTATGTCGTGTGTAACAATAAGAATAGCATATTCACCCTGAAATGAAAAAGGGGAGAGGATGGTTTCAACAAATATTTCTTTCCCATCCAGCCTTATAAGCCTTTCTTCAAAGTAGCCGCTTTCAACACCTTCTACGATTACTCTTCTGAAACGTTCCTGGACGCATTCCCTGTCGTGCGAATGTACAAAGTTGATGAAGGCCTTGCCCAGAACCTGCTGTATGGATGTGGCACCCAGGAGCTCCAGCCCTGCCGGATTAATAAACGATATCTGGGCGCTTGAATGAACAATTATAGCGTCCGAAAGATATTCAACCAGCTGCCTGTACCGGTCTTCACTTTCCTTTAAAGCCCTGGCAATTTGATTCTGTTCCATTATGTGCCCTCATAAACATAGTTTTCAGTTCCTAAGGCCGCGGCACCTGAAGCATTAAATCTTTCAGAAAAACGGGTATGAATATCAGGGGATGGAAATCACTGATGATATGGTCCGGAAATTACCACAAAATGCATCACTGATTTTTTTTTATGCTTCCAAAAATAATGGTGCCAATGTAAACTTCTTTACATTGGCCCCTTGTAATGGCTCTTTAGGAACAGCCCTCTTTATAATATAAAACTTTTTCTATAACATTAAACGCTTACATCTAATCTTTTTCAACCGTCCTGGCAAAAATGAAATCCACGTTCTTCAGAGTGCTCTGATTGCCGAATATCTCTGAAATCTCCTGCTCACTTAAATATTTACCTACTTCTTCCGATTTCAAAAGCTCGCTTTTCAGATCCTTGCCCTTGTCTGCCCAGACTTCCATGGCCGGAGTCTGCACCATCCTGTAAGCATCTTCTCTTGTAGCCCCCTTGCTCACAAGCTTAAGAAGCACAGTCTGCGAGAATATCAGCCCGCGCGTAAGATTCAGGTTCTTCAGCATGTTTTCCGGGTACACCAGAAGGTTCTTGATCAGTTTAATAGATAAATGTAACATATAATCGAGTATAATACAACTATCTGGCACTATTACTCTTTCTACTGAGGAATGTGATATATCACGCTCATGCCAGAGGGCAACGTTTTCCATGGCTGCCATCGAGTTGCTCCTTAAAAGCCTCGAAAGCCCCGTAATCCTCTCACACGTAATAGGATTGCGCTTGTGCGGCATTGCTGAGGAACCCTTCTGCCCCTTTGAAAAGTATTCTTCTGCCTCCAGGACTTCAGTCCTCTGCAGGTGGCGGATCTCAATTGAGATTTTCTCTAGCGTTGTACCTATAATCGCCAGAGTTGTTAGAAACTCGGCATGGCGGTCACGCTGTATTACCTGCGTGGATACGGGGGCGGGGCTAAGCCCCATCTTGCTGCATACATACTCTTCAACTTTGGGCGAGAGATGCTCAAATGTTCCTACGGCTCCTGAGATCTGCCCTACGCTGATAGATTTTATTGCGGCCTCCAGCCTTGTTATGTTTCGCTTGGTCTCTTCATACCAGAGCGCAAACTTTAAGCCCATAGTCGTTGGCTCTGCATGGATGCCGTGACTGCGCCCTACGCAAAGCGTATTTTTGTGCTCTAAAGCCCTTTCCTTTAAGACTGCCTTAAAATCCAGGAGCTTTTTCATCAAAAGTTCACCCGCAGTCTTCATCTGATAGGAAAGTGAGGTATCCAGAACGTCAGAACTCGTCATTCCATAATGAATATGCCTCGACTCAGGCCCTACATATTCAGCAACATTGGTAAGAAATGCAATTACATCATGCTTTGTGGTTTCTTCAATTTCAAGAACCCTCTTGATATCGAAATTGGCCTTTTCCTTAATTACCTCAACGTCTTTCTGTGGGATTTCTCCCATCGTAGCTCTTGCTTCACAGGCGAGGATTTCAATTTTGAGCCATGTCTGGTACTTAAACTCATCCTGCCAGATTTTACCCATTTCTGGGAGTGTATATCTTTCGATCATCTGCTTTTTCAAGCCTCATTTTTTTGTTTAATGTTTGTTTTTCTCTGATTATAGTTAAATTAATGGTCTGCCCGGTACGGAACTCCTGGAAAACTCCTACCAGACTTCCACGGTTAATGATCTTGTTGCCCTCAACTTCCACAATAATGTCGCCCGGTTCAAGACCTGCTTTCTCGGCAGGTGAATTACGTTTTACATCTGTAACAATGGCTCCCCGGGTGCTTGCAAGCTTATAGTATTCTGCAATCCCTTCATCAATTGTCTGAGCATCTAGCCCGATCTTGAAATTCCTGTCTACAATGCCTTTTTCCTTCAGCTCGGTAATGATCCTCTTGGCTTTATTGATCGGTATTGCAAAACCCAAACCTATGTTTCCTGAGGAACCGTCGGCTGTAAAGATCAAGGTGTTCATTCCAATCAGCTCGCCTACGGAGTTAACAAGTGGACCGCCGCTGTTACCACGGTTGATTGCCGCATCTGTCTGAAGCATGCCAAGATAATACCTGTTGTTATCAGGCTCAAGATTCATCCCCTTGGCGCTTATGACACCAACTGTAACTGTCGGCTGGTCGTTAATCTCAAAAAGGCCGAACGGGTTGCCAAGGGCAATTACCCATTCTCCGGTTAATACATCATCCGAATTGCCCATCGGAATGTAGGGGAGATTATTCCCGTCAATCTTCAATAGGCATACATCGCTTGCCGGATCGGTCCCGATCTTCTTTGCTGTTACCTGCTTGCCGTTTGTCATTGTAACCGTAATCTTAACTCCGTTGCCGGCTACGTGATCATTCGTCAGTATGTATCCATCAGGCGAGATTATGGTGCCTGAACCCAGGCTTTTTACTTCCTGATTGTACGAGCGGTCACCGAAAAACTGCCTGAAAAATGGGTCGCTTGCCCAGGGATCCTGGTACTGCACTACCTCGGTTACATTGATACCTACAACGGCAGGGCTGACGGCCTTTACGGTTTCCGTAATGAGATTGTTCCTCGATGAAGTGATCTCGTCATTTACCGCCTGACGCTGCTGCGCTGAAACAAGATGTGTACGTTCGCCGCCATTTACATTGAAGTAAAGATCTTTGCCTGGCTTGTCCGTCGAAAAAAGCCTGTAGGCAAAAACTGCGGAAATCATGATAAGGACAAAAAAACCGGTAAGAATAATTCTATTTCTGTTCATATGATTTTCCTGTTAAACTATTCAAAGATAATAAAAAATGAGGTTTTTTTAAATTCAAAAGACTTCTGCCCATTTAAACATTTATATTTTGGGGAAGTTCAGCTAAAACCCTCATTTTTTTAAGTTAATTATTAGACCTGTTTTACAATTTATCGGTTTAAAAAAGAAAACCCCCGTAGCATTGCTGCTATGGGGATTGAAATGAGAGGATAAAAAATAACTCTAAACTCTTAAAATTTATACTAAAACGTCAGTTGAACGCTCTTTGGTGAATGACTTACTGACACATAAGCCCTCATCTATTGTGTCGTGTATCACCGGGATTGCCCACTTGATAAGATCAAATATTCTTTCAATATCTTCGTTGTAAAGGACGAAATTTTCAAAGACTAGCTGCTTTTTCTCGGCATCGACTTTCTCAACCGGAATGGGGAAGAGATCTATGATCTTGCTTCTTTTCTTCTCAACTCTGATTAATGTGTTTACAAGTGATGTCAGCTCAGCTAAATACGGGTGTGTGTTTTTATTCTGGAATTCGTTGTTGTACTTCTTTAATGCGCCTAAGACCTTGTACTGCCCTGATTCAAAATCATTTACATATAAAAACGTGTCGATTGTTAAGTATGCCATCTTTTTCATCCCTTCTTAAATAAACTCTATTATAAAGTGTCCAATTACCGTTCCAGAATTATAAACAGACAAATTGTAGGATTTTATTTGAAAACCGGGGGTCAATCTGGCTAATATTAAACATGTGCTCAATATTAGTGTTCATTATTGGCCAAAATTGTACTTTTTTATGCCGCCATGCGCGACATTAGCTTTCTTTTTACCACAGGCAGTATAGTCTCAGTAAACGGGAAATCCAGGTCTGTTGTACAGATGTATGTGGAGGAGTTCGGCATATCTGCAAACTGTTCAAAAAGGTCCA
>JBLMYS010000035.1:0-10825 GCA_050258415.1 Acidobacteriota bacterium
GAGTACAACGCAATGGGAATAGGCTTTGACGTGGGCCTTCTTTATATGCCTACGGAGAGGCTTTCGCTGGGCGCAAACGTGCAGGACATAACAACAACGCTTGTAGCATGGAGTACCGGTACAAACGAACTTATTTCACCGACAGCAAAAACGGGCATTGCCTACACGTTCGATTTTCTTTACGGAAAAGTGACTCCTGCGGCCGGTTTCGACATGAGGTTTGAGAACCGCAGATTTGCAAGCCAGATGAATGTGGGGCCCGTTAGTCTTGACTTCAGGGGTGGTCTTGAGTACAGTTACGGCGACGTAGTTGCAGTCCGAATGGGCTACAATGATATAAAGGATTTTACCGTGGGCGCGGGGGTAAAGCTTCCTAAGCTCAGCATAGATTATTCATTTGCGCATTTCAGCGGGTCGAAGGACGATGCCCTGGGCGACTCGCACAAGATCTCTTTAATGCTCACGCTTGAATCCCCGAAGTTCTTAAGGGGAGCGGGTAAATAATATTTTAAGATGAAAAGACTTCCGGAAATATTAAAAATACTCTTCCGCTTTGGTGTAGTTGCGGCGGTCTTTTCATCTCCTTTTCTAATCAATTCTTGTGCTCCAGCGCGTGTAGGAAGCGCGGTTTATCCCAGTGCCGATTATCCTCTTACAAACGATACGGTTTATTCAGCCTCAAGCGATCTTACTTTCCGCGTTCCCAGAGGGTGGACGAGGGCGGAAAGCGGTGATAATAAGTCATTAGATCTCTGGTTAATAAGAAAGGATTTTTCCGCGACGATGAACCTGGTAGCGCTTAACGCCGACAGCATATTTAAGGCGCAGGCGGTTGAGGACTCTCTTTTATTTGCCCTTAATTACAGCCGTCAGCTTAAGATAAACAGGATGGGTGCGGGATATAAGCCGGTGCGTGAGGATGAGTATTTTAATTTCAACAAGAAAAAGTTTGGTGCCTATGAATACGAGGGTACCGAGGGTCTTCCGGTAAGGGTTGTAATATTTACGTATAAGGGAAGATACTTCGAGTTCTCGGCCGTACCAACGCAGACGGTTGGGCAGATCAAGGTGGACCCAAAGGATCTGTTCCGTGTGCAGCAGTCGCTGATTGCGACGGTAAAGTAACCTTCCATTTTCTCCCTTTTATCTTTACGAGATAGATTTAATCTTAGATATCGCTCCTGACGGAGCTCTAATGTGAGGGGGGATTTTTAACCCGGGGTTCAGTCATTCGCCGGAGGCGAATTCCTTTACCCCGGGCTACAAATGTTTCGTCATCCGGAGGATGACTTCGTAACTGCGTAATTCTAAATGTTCTGCTGTCTTATTTATTTCTGAGAAGATTTTATAAACTTGCTGGATGAAAATAACATGGTAATTCCATTCTTACATTTAGCCAACTGAAGAGTACATTTGGCATCTTTGTTTTCAGAGAAAATCCATTCATTTTCCCCGGCGGACATTTTGGTAAAGGAAACTTTATCCACCCCGTTTTTAAGAGTCAGGAATATTCTTTCAATTTCATTGGCTGAACCCGATTCAATCTTTATCATAATGAAGGTTAAACAATTATCCGTAAAGCATACTCCCCATCTTTGAGTACCTATCCCTTCAATTTTACCTCCTGTAAATTCAAGCACTCTGCTATTTTGCCTGCTCTGTTTCAGTTCCTTGTTAAAGTCGAGTTTATATTTATCTTCTAATAATGCTTTTATCTCATTAACGCCTGAGCCCCATTTTACATCTTTTATAATCTTGGAATATTTAATATTGGGATAATCTTTCTGCTGTTTGCTGCAGCCGGTCAAAATAACTAATAGTAAAGCCAGAATATAAATCGCACGCTTCATTTTAGGCCCCGGTTTATTGTAAAAATGATGATGATTGTTTTACTTCCAACTGAGCCCTTTGAGCCCTTTATAAGTCCTTTATGAGCCCTTTGAGCCCTTTATGAGCCCATTCCACCCCGGTCTTTGAGACGATAATAAGTACCTCGTCCTGTACTGCCAACCTGTTCAAGAATTTCTTTAGTGACCAACTCCTTAAGCTCTCTGGATGCAGTGGGTTTTGATAATCCAAACAACCTCTGATATTCTTTATTTGTAATTTTCCCACTTTGCTTTGTATGTAGAACTGCCTTAATTTGCCTTTCACTAAGGCCAAGTTCCGCCAGATAATTCTCGGTTATGATCTCCTTTTGTAAAGTAAGGAAAAAACCACCCTGATATTCCTGAAAAACAGGTTCGGGAAGCCCTGCGTTGCGGCATTCGTTAATAATTCGCAAGGTGCCTCGTCCCCACGTCTCTACAAGTCCAGCCTTAAAAAATGTATCTGCAAGCTTAGGGTTACGTGGAATTGAAGGATGGGTATGTTTCAAATCTTCTATTTTAAGCTGATTTGGTAAAGCCCCACTATTCCAGAGAGTCAGTTTATCCGGGTAGACTTTTAGCTGGATATGACTGCTCAAATAATCCTTATGTATGATAGCATTCATTAAAGCTTCCCTCAAAGCATCCAACGGATAATCCCAGGTCTCTTTCCTGTACAGGCCATCATCCCGCATCTTAAGTACCAGATATTTATCTTCAAGGATCTTTATTGCCTTTTCTATCTGATCAAAAAGATTCCCCTCGATCTCATCAGTTGAAACCACCTCTGTATCAGTAATAAATCGTCCTATCCGGATTATAGCAGAGGTAAAGTAACGCTTTGGTTCGCGCCCAAAGAGCAGGATAGCAGCGCGGGTCAGTTTCCCTTCGGATAGAAGGTTAAGTTTCATAAGTACGGTTTTGTCGTCATCTTCTCCAACGAAAGGAAGTCTGTTCTTTGCTTTTTTCCTGAACCACTTAATTGTATCTGGATCAATTTCCTCCATTGAAGCCTCTTCTACTACGTAATCTTCCCAGTTTCTTCCAGATCGGGATATAAGGAATTCTGTAAGTTCTCTACCCTGAAGTTCAAATAGGCTGCTTCCGCTTCGTGTATAATATTTCCCGTTATAGGAAATTGGAGCATATGATTTCTGGATTTCAATAATCAAGTACTCCTTATCTTCCTCTTTTTCAACAGTAATTTGAGGAATAATTCCCAATTGATTTCTAGATTTCTGAGGTATTTCATGGAGTAACTTGTCGGCATTTGTAATCCCGATTACTCTTCCATCGTCGTCCACACCAATAAATAGCTTACCACCTTCGGTATTTGCAAAGCCCGAAAAATATCTGAGCAGTTCATCTCTCCAGTTAGCTTTAAACTCTGTAATGTGGTCTTCTCTTAATAACATTAGATTATTCCATAAATGTATTCTATTTTCGGCTTTTTTTTTAGTCAATGCAAGTTTAATTATTCGAAATCAAAGAGTCAAATAACATATCGTAACCATTTAGATCACCATAGAATATTTAAATCCGTCAGCATCTAATGGGCGGTCCAGATTTTAGTGATTATTTATTTTCTTTTGTTTCCAGGAATGGAATCGGGAACATATTCCAATATATCGCCGGGCTGGCAGTTTAATACCCTGCAAATTGAATCTAATGTTGAAAACCTGACTGCCTTCGCCTTTTCAGTCTTAAGTATTGAAAGGTTTGCCTGCGTAAGTCCTACTTTTTCAGACAGTTCAGTCAAAGACATCTTTCTTTTTGCCATCATCACATCAAGATTTACTCTTATTGCCATTTAGATTCCTTTATACTGTTAACTCCGCTTCTTCCTTCAACTTTGCCGCCCTTAATGAAATTTCGCCAAGTGCATATGTAAACATACCGATTATAAAGTAAGGACTGAAGAACCCCATTATGAAATTCATCGGGATGAGAAGGCCACGAAGAGTCAAGGGTGCATCAAGCAGATAAGCCTTTAAGACGACATCTTTTAACGAAATAAAGACGGCAAGTATAATTGTAAGCATTCCTGCAGTTTTAAGACGCCTGGCGTTTTCCCGGATAAATGGATTTTCTTCATAGCTGTTTTTAAGGAACCGGTTCAGCTGAATAATCATGAAGTATGTCAGGCCGAATACCAGAAGATTTGAAGTAATAATAGCTGCCTTTACCCACCATGACACAAAATTCGGGCTGAATAACTCTGGTTCGTTTGAAAATAAGTTGTAGAAGTCAACGCTTGGGAATATTTGGAATAACACCTGATCATTCTTACCGCTTAAAGAATTCCCGACTATTCTTAAAAGGATTAGCGGATAGATTTTTGTGAAAATATCGAAATATACATAAACGGATTTAACAAAAAACCTTCCTTTCAGAATTTTCATAACAGTCCTCAAATTTGTTGGGGCAATTTAATGCAATATACATATATAGTCAATAAAAATTTATTGAATCTCGATAAATTTATAAAATAAGTTGATATATTCAATTAAGTCAACCTAACGTATTTAAAAACCCTTGAATAGGCCCAACAGACAAGTCGCTTCTCCGAAGCTCTGAAAGAATTCCGGAGGAATGACTTGTCTGTAGATGAAACGAGAATCCAAAATGTCCAATAGAGTTCCGGAGGAACGACTTGTCTGTAGAAAATGATTGTCTCCCCCCATCCACAGAGCCTCGGAGAGGCGACTTGTAAACCGGTTTTACTGTTAATTCATTTGTATTTCGCGGCTGCCGCGGCTCATGGGTGGTGGTGGGGGACCCGGTTTTCCCCGGGCTACAGACATGTCGCTTCTCCGAAGCTCTTTTGGTGTGGTGATTTCATTTTCTGCTACAAACAAGTCGCATCTCCGATGCTCTGGAAGAGGGAATGGGTGGCCTTCTCTGCTACAGACAAGTCGTCTCTCCGAGACTCTGAAGAAGGATAGGTTTCATTCTCTCGTACAGATCAGCATCTTCTGATCTCTCCATGGCTCTCCGAATTAAGTTGACGCGCAATGACTCAGTCGGGCTTAGTAACTGCGTAATTCTAAATGCACTTCTTTCATTAGTTCTTTGAATACATAAGATGACGTGTAGTCCTCGGCCAAAATGTGGATGAAAATATAATTCGCTAAATTTCAGGGATATATTATATTGTTTATACATGTCTTTTAAAGATTTTTGACCGGCATTTAGGTATAGGGAGGAGAAATGAAATTCTTAAAAGTTTTTGCTCTTTTTGTCTTATCTTCAGCCGCAAGCCTGGCCCAGCAGCAGAGCCCGAACACCGAGGGCACGAACGCGCAGGGCTTTAACACGTTTAATACGCAAACCGATTTTCTGCTCACATCCCCCGGCGCCATGAGATATGGCCTCCTGGGATACGATAACCCGGCTTTATTAACATACATTGAAGGTCCCGAGCTCGAGTTCTATTGGTCGGATGAGCAGGGGCGGTGGAACGACTTTAAACGCTACGGGCTTTTCGGCGCAATAAGAAATTTAGGTCTGGGAATGATACACAGTAAAGTCGGGGGCTACTCGATTACGGATTACAGGGTTTCCTTGGGCTTCGGGAACAGGGCCTTCAGCCTTGGCGTGGGCTACGGATGGTCGGGCGGGGACGTGGATCTGTTCGGGCGCTCAAAAATAATAAGGGGCGGAATGCTCATTCGTCCCTCCAGGTATCTGTCGCTTGGAGCATCAGGTATTGTCTCTACCACATATTCAACAAAGGAATTATATACAGACCTTGCAGTCCGCCCCCTTGGAAATGAATTTATAACGCTTTTTGCAGATATAGTCTTAAGAAATAAGGAAATTATAAGAGGCAAAAAGGAAATCTGGAGCGCCGGGGCTGCTCTGGAAGTAATACCGGGCCTCAGGATTACGGGCAGGTATTTCCAGACAAAGAGTTTCAGCGCAGGGCTGCAGCTTTCTTTGGGGAACATAGGTCTCTCGGGACAGGCACACTATAACGACAACCAGGCTCACGCCTATAACACATACGGAATAAGGATAGGCACATACGACAGGAATTTCTTCAGCTCACTTTTCCCTTCGAAAGATTACTTAAATGTGACGCTTAAAGGTGAGCTAAAGTACCAGCGCTTCATATTCTTTGATGAATCCAACACGCTTTATGACGTCATAAGCCAGATTAATGCCGCAAAGACGGATCCCGGTATTAAAGGTATTGCCCTGAATGCAACGGAGCTCCGTGTACAGGGTGAAATGCTCTGGGAATTGCGTGAAAGGCTTCTCGATTTCAGAAAATCAGGTAAGAAGGTGGTAATCTTCCTCGAGCGCCCGGATATGGCGGACTACTACTTTGCAAGCGCGGCAGACAAGATTATCTTAGATCCCCTGGGAGGGGTCGCCTTTCAGGGGCTTATTGCAGGAAGAACTTTCTATAAAGGAACACTCGAAAAATTAGGCATAGGTTTCGACGAGCTGAGATTCTTTAAGTACAAGTCGGCCATGGAAAGCTTCTCAAGGGAGGATATGACAGAAGCCGACCGTGAGCAGAGGCAGAGGCTAATTGACGTTTATTATGATCTTATGCGTGAGGGGATAAGTAAGGCTCGCGGGATCACGCCGGAAAAGGTGGACAGTATCGTAAACTATAAAGTGGTGCTTCTTCCCCGTGAGGCCATGGAGCTAGGGCTTGTGGATACTCTGGACCGCTGGGAGAATTCAAGCGAAGTGATAAAGAAAATTGAAGGCACCAAAAGGCCGCTTGTTTCGGCAGGATCGCTTGAACGCTATAAGCTCCCGGATGACAACAAATGGGGGGAATTTGAAAGAATCGCCATAATTTATGCCATAGGGGCGACTTCGATGGACGGGGGAATTAACGCGCGCAAGCTTGTTAAGGACGTTGAGGATGCGGCCGAGAACCCGCATGTAAAGGCGATAGTAATAAGGGTGGACTCTCCCGGCGGGGATGCAATGGCCTCGGACTATATAGCCGAAGCGATAAAAAAATACAAAAAGCAGAAGCCGATTATTATTTCCCAGGGCGCCGTTGCGGCCTCGGGAGGATACTGGCTTTCGATGTATGCAGACACCATAGTCTCGGCTCCGAACACAATTACGGGTTCAATAGGTGTCATTGGCGCGTGGGTTTATAACGGGGGCTTATCGGAAAAGCTGGGCTTTACGACGGACTTTGTTAAAAAAGGCGATCATGCGGATCTGGGCTTTGGGGCCTCGCTTCCCTTCATGGGTATAGGACTTCCGGACCGTGCGCTGACGCCCGAGGAAAGAGGAAGAGTTGAATATATGATAAAGGACAGTTACGACATGTTCATTACGAAAGTTGCCGAAGGAAGGCGCCTGAGTCCTGAGTATGTGGATTCAGTTGGGCAGGGGCGCGTATGGATGGGTCCCGATGCCCAGAAGCGCCGCCTTGTGGATTTAATAGGCGGTCTTTACGATGCAATTAACGTGGCCAAGAAACGGGCAGGTATAGAGAAGGACAAGGACATAAGGTTTGTGCAGTATCCGCAGATGCCGCTTTTCGATTTGAGCTTCTTAAGGCCCAGTATACTGGGATTTGGCGCAAAGGAGACGGAATTTGTGGATTACATGAAGCTTATAATTGAGCATAATGGTCAGGCGATGCCGAGGCTTCCGGTAGAAGATCTGCACATGATAAAATAAAACTTCCATGATGCCGGGAAACCCTTTCCCGGCATCATTCGTCTCATTGTGAAAAAGTCCCCATTTTGTTATTTTACCCTACACAAAGAACATTAGTCTAAGTAATGTATAAACCCATAAAAAAAATCGCGCTCATCTTAATTCTTGTAATACTTCTTCCCGTGGTATTCCTTTCTGTTTATGAGCTCTCCAGTGTTAATGAGAATGAAAGGCTGATAGAAGAGACTTTTACGAATCAGCTGAACGCCATTCTTTTCAGTGTGAATCAGTACACCGAAGACGTGGTTAACGACTGGGTGAGCAGGATTAATTCAGGGCTCCTGGAAAAAGATCTGAAGCCGGAGAATTTCCGGAGTGCAGTAGAAAAGCTTCAAAGTGAAAATCCGATAAGTTTTATCTTTACGGCAGATGACATAAGTCTCAACAACTTTTCAGTTCCGGGAGGGCCGAAGAATAGACAAAGTCTGGAGGAAGTAAAAGACGGGCTAAAAAAAATATGGGGTGAAAACGAGCAGAAAATAAAACGCCTTTATACCTATAAGCGTGGGGGGTATACAAAGATTGAAGCGCTTTCCGGGATGCCGGGATATTTTACGGGGCTTATGATTTTTATTCCGGATGGAGCAGAGGGGAAAATTGCAGGGATCGCAATAAGCGCCGAGGATTTTGTGCGCAGTAAGATGGGGCCGAAGCTTCAGGAGATCGCGGGCGGAAGGATGCTTATTTCTGTGTATAAAGGAGAAAACACTCCGGTCTACAGGACGGAGGCGGCATTCAAGACTGAAGCCACGCAGAAGCGTCCCATATGGCTTCTTCCGGGCTACAGCCTGGGCATTGCGCTTAAAGGCGCCACAATTGAAGAGCTTGTTTCCAACAGGTACCGCCTGAGCATGATACTGGTCATTTCAGTTAATGTACTTTTAATTGCGGGCATATGGCTCGTTTACAGAAGCATTAAGAAAGAGATCCGTCTGGCGCAGATAAAGTCGGATTTTGTCTCAAATGTTTCGCATGAATTAAGGACTCCGCTTGCTTTGATCAGCATGTTTTCGGAGACGCTTGAGATGGGGAGGGTGAAAACAGAAGAAAAGAAAAAAGAGTATTACGGCATAATAAGCCAGGAAGCCGGGCGTTTAAGCCGCATAGTAAATAAAATACTGAGCTTCTCGCAGATTGAAGCGGGAAGAAAGAAGTACAGTTTCAAGGAAAGCGATCTTAACAATGCCGTTCAGGAAGTTTTTAACACCTATAAATTCCACATGAAAAATAACGGCTTCAATTTTTCTTTTGAGCCGAAGGAAAACCTGCCTCTGGTTATGCTCGACTGTGAGGCCGTAAGTCAGGCCGTAATTAACCTTATTGATAACGCCGCAAAGTACAGTGGTGACAAGAAAGTTGTAAAAGCTGTTACGGGTCAGGATCAGGATTATGTTTTTGTTGAAGTCAGGGATGAAGGCATAGGAATTCCAGCAGAAGACCAGGAGAAGATATTTGAAAAGTTCTTCCGTGTTTCAACGGGTGAGGTGCATAACGTAAAAGGCACGGGGCTTGGGCTCACGCTGGTAAAGCATATAATGGAAGCGCACAGAGGGAAAGTGACGGTTAAAAGCCGCGTTGGGGAAGGAAGCATTTTCCGGCTTAGCTTTCCAATTACAAAACAAGATTTGAGGGGAAAAGTATGACGAGGATACTGATTGTAGAAGACGAGGCTCATATGAGGATGGGTCTTGCAGACAACCTTGAGTTTGAGGGCTACGAGGTGGATCAGGCAGAAGAAGGCAGTGAAGGGTTAAAGAAGATACTTGGAAATGAATACAGTCTGATACTCCTAGACGTGATGCTTCCAAACATGTCGGGTTTTGAGATCTGCAAAAAAATAAGGGGCAAAGGAATCTCGACGCCGCTCATTCTTCTTACGGCAAAGGGTGAGGAGATTGATAAAGTAAGAGGACTTGAGCTTGGGGCGGATGATTACATTACGAAGCCATTCAGTTTAATGGAGTTACTGGCGCGTGTAAAAGCCGTATTAAGAAGGGGTGAGATGAACTCACCGGGAAAGAATGCCCCGATGACGAAGATCGGAAAGTTGGAAGTTGACTTCCCTTCCTACAACGCTTTTACGGACGGCTGCCAGGTGCAGATGTCGCACAAGGAGTTTGAGATATTAAAATATTTATATGAGCACAAGAACAGGGTTGTCAGCCGAGACGACCTGTTAAAGAACATATGGGGTTATGAAGAAAGGGTTACAACGCGCACGGTGGACAATTTCATATTAAAGCTTCGCCAGAAGATAGAAGAAGATCACGAGCACCCGCAGGTAATCCTAACCGTGCACGGAACGGGCTACAAGCTGTTGGGATAAATCGCTTCTGCTGGATCCATTCCACGAGCTAAAGCTCGTGGCTATTCAGCTGAGAAAGCCTGCTAAAGCAGGCTCAATTGAATTGCTCAAGACTTAATAGCTCACGACTGAATAGCCACGACCTTCAGGTCGTGGATCCAATGATAAAACAACCCCGGGACTTTAGTCCCAGATCCTCATTTAATCAGGAATTTGTATTTATCTATAAACTCCTGATATTCCTCGCTGAAGGACTTCTTCCTATGATGCACTTCCTGATTTTTAATATAGTCCCTAACTTTATCCACAATCGATTCGCTTACAGAAACAGCGATATATTCCTCCTGCCATTCAAAATATGTATTTAACAGGTGGCGGGAGTTTATCCAGTGCGAGGATTCACCCTTGATCAGCATAACGCATTTTGAGAGACATTGATCAGCACCAAGAGAGATTAAGAGATGGATGTGGTCGTGAGTGCAGTTTAGAAAATCTACGTGGATCCCCTTTTCCTCAGCATTCTGCTTTATGTGGGATATAAGCTTTGGCTTTAGATCAGAAGAGATATAATGCTGTCTCATCTTTGTTGCCCAGATGACGTGAGCCCACATTTTGATAAATGGCATTTTGCATTACCTCCACGGGAGATGTTGTATTTTAATTTATTCAGATGATTAGAATAATCAAAATATTTTATGGATTGATTTCTCCTCTTAAGGAATCTGGGGCTAAAGCCCAAATATTTTTGATTCCTGGTCCACGACCTGAAGGTCGTGGCTATTCAGGTCCTACGGTGGCCCTAGTTTTTGTAGATGAAATAGTGCCCTTAAATCATATATTGAAATAAAGGTATGAAATGGGGGCAAAACATGGAACATCAGTACTACAGGGACAGGCGTATAGGGGAGCATTTTGATCTATTGCTGAATAGAATAAAGGAAAATGAAAG
>JBLMYS010000036.1:0-4296 GCA_050258415.1 Acidobacteriota bacterium
ACGATAGCCGTACTGGAAAGGCTTATAAGCATGCCGAAGAAGATGCTCTGGTTAAGTTTTATGCCCATGAGGCCCGAAATAACGGCTGAGACAAAGATTGTCCCCAGAACCTGAGAGCCTCCTGCCAGAATGAGGAATCGTTTCATTTGTATGAGCTTGTCAACCGAGACTTCGAGCCCAATTGTAAAAAGAAGGAGTATGATTCCGATTTCGGCCATGACTTTTATAGCTCCGGCCTCGGTAATAAGCCTGAAGCCGTAGGGGCCTATAATAATGCCCGCGACAAGAAATCCCGCGATGCTCGGGAGATTCAGTTTTCTGAAAATGAATATTATTGGCAATGAAGCCAAAAATATTAATACTAATACTTTTATAATTGGAATCTGCTGCATAAAAAACTTCTGCTTTACTTGCCTTACAAATCTTAAATAGTTAGTTTAATATAACTAAAAATTACTAGTCAATAAATTATTCTTACAATTACTCCTGGAAAGTAAAAAAAATTTCCAATAACCCAATTATATGGAGTTTATATGTCGAAAGAAATGATCAAGGAAAAAATTGCACAGGCAGTTAAAATTCTGCATGAAAAAAATATCGACATGTGGCTGATTTTTGTGCGTGAGAGCTCTAACATCAAAGATCCTTCAATGGATATGGTTATTGGTACAAGCTGTACATGGGAGTCGGCTTATATCATTACAAAAGACGGGGATACGACAGCCATACTCGGTTCTCTGGATGTAGCGAACATGAGAATGCAGGGAACATTCAAGAATGTTGTAGGCTACCTGAAATCAATCAAAGACACTCTGGTTGCAACGATAAACAAGTACCATCCAAACAAGATTGCAATTAACTTCTCGAGGGATTCGAGTCTTGCTGACGGCCTTACGCACGGGATGTACATGAACCTGGTTGACTACCTGAAGGATACTCCATATCTGGACAGGCTGATCTCATCTGAGGACATAATTGCGGCCTTAAGGGGAAGAAAGACTCAGGCAGAGCTTGAGATAATGAAGCATGCAATCCAGGAAACTTTGAAAATTTTTGATGAGGCTACGGGCTTCATACGCCCCGGGGTAAGCGAAAAAGAAGTTGCGGCATTTATAAAAGACATTGTAAAGAAAAAAGGCTTCGGCCTTGCCTGGGAGGCGGAATACTGTCCCAGCGTATTCTCAGGCCCTGATACCGCGGGCGCTCACGCGGGACCGACAGACAGGAAGGTAGAACCGGGTCACGTGATCAATATAGATTTTGGAATTTCATATCAGGGGTACTGTTCCGACCTGCAGAGGACCTGGTATGTACTCAAAGACGGCGAGGAAAAGGCTCCTGAGGAAGTGCAGAGGGGCTTTAATGTGATCAGGGATTCCATTAAGCTTTCGGCAGATAACCTGAGGCCCGGGCGCCAGGGTTACGAAATTGACGACATTGCACGCAAGTATATAACTGATCACGGATACGAAGAATATCCTCATGCCCTGGGGCATCAGATAGGCCGCATGGCTCACGACGGCGGCGGGCTTCTGGCTCCAAAGTGGGAACGCTATGGCGACCTGCCTTTCAAGAAAATTGAGCAGGGGGAAGTTTACACCATCGAGCCCCGCCTCCCGATCAAAGATTACGGAATAGCCACTATTGAAGAGGAAGTAGTGGTTAAGGAAAATGGATGCGAATTTTTATCAGCACCACAACAGGAGATAATTTTAGTCAGGTAACGACAAACGTAAGTTAAACCTTAGACAAGATTGTAAAAGGCAGCCTTCTCCCTGGTGGCGAGGGCTGCCGATTCCTGTATCTTACATCAACATTTCTTATCTTAGAACACCTTACCGCACAAGAACGCCTCTGGAGAAGTAAAAATATCCTAATTATTTCGCGGGGATTTAATATATTATTAAGACAGGCGGCATTTCAGGCTAAAGAGATCTTAAAAGCGAAAAATTGGATAAAGCAAAAATTAGTCAAAGCGAGGCAAAGATGAAAAGGCTGTTTATTTCTGCTTTACTGCTGGCGTCAGTAATGATCCTTCCAGGCTGCATTGAAATCTATACCACAATTAATCTGAATCCCGACGGAACAGGAACCGTAGAAAAAAATCTTATGATGAGCAGGGAAGCCATCATGATGATCTCAAGCTTTTTCCCGAATCCCGATACCACGAAGAAGTTTGATCTTTTTGATGAGGATAAGTTCCGCAAGGATGCCCTTGACATGGGTGACCACGTCAAATATGTCTCGGGAAAAAGGCAGTCCGCCAAGGATAAGGAGGGCTACGTAATTACTTATGCATTTACTGATATCGATAAGGTGAGAATAGGGCAGAACCCTGCACATATTTTAAGGCCGCCTGATATGCCGGCAATGGAAAAAGATACAACAGATGATGGTGAGGAATACATATCATTTGACCTGAAGAGGGATGATCCCTCAACTCTTACAATCAAGCTCCCTTCCGAGGAATTTCAGGAATCGGAAAAGAAACAGCTGGAGTCAGCTGTTGATACTATGCAGATAGATACTCAGATGGAAAAGAAAATCAAGCAGATGGTAAGCCAGATGAGAATGGCATTTGTGGTAAACGTGCCGGGAACAATAACTCAGACCAATGCCCAGTATCATGAAGGTTCAAAGATTACTCTGGCTGAAATTGATTTCGGGAAGCTGATTGAAGATCCCAGGAATTACAAGCGTTTCATGGCAATGAAGGACAAGCCTTTTTCGGAAGCCAAGAAATTCTTAAGGACGATACCAGGGATAAAAATTGAGCTGAACGAAAAGGTGGAAGTGAAATTTAAGTGACTTTGTGTGCTGAAGGTCAATAAGATCTTTGCCTGAAAGATTATTTGTTGAATATAAAATATATTAAGATAGATTTAATTTTAAGGGGACATGCTATAGATAAAGATGAAAATATTGAGAAAATGATGAACATATGAGAGAAGAGATGAAAACAGTTAAGTATTTTACCCCGGAAGAAGCAAGGAAGACATTACCGCTGGTTAGAAGGATAATAAGAGACATAATAAATTCAGGTGACACGATGCGAAAGCGTGCATCGGAAATTCAGGGTAATGTAATTGAAGACCCGGAGATCCAGAGTATTGCTCAGGCAATAAACGACTACATGGCAGAACTTGAGGAGATAGGCTGCTTTTTTAAGGACTGGAATTTTACGATAGGTCTGGTAGATTTCCCATCCATTATCCACGGTAAAGAGGTGATGCTCTGTTGGCGGAGTGATGAAGAAGAGATTAAATATTATCACGAAATGGATGCCGGCTTCCAGGGCCGGAAACTCATTCCCGGGGAGTACTTTCTGCACAGGATCTGAAGATCGTGCGACGTACAACGTCCGACGTGTAGGGGCGAGCGGCGGCTCGCCCTTTACGTGTCAATGAATCAAATACTATATCTCCGCCGGGGCTTCTTTCTTTTGTTCGATTCTGAATGTGTGGGTGATCGGGACGGCTTTTTCCAGCATCTTTGTCACTGAGCAGTACTTGGTCAAAGAAAGCTCAATGGCCCTTTCAACATCCTTCTGGGGAATATTCTCCCCGTAGAAAACATATTCAATGTTAAGCTTCGTAAACACCTTCGGATGCTCGTCGGAAACTTCTGCTGTAAGGTTCATTTCAAAATCATCTGTATGCACGCGCTTCTTCCTCAAAATTGTAACCACATCGCTTCCGGTGCATCCGGCAAGCCCAAGCAGCAGCAATTCCTTTGGACCTACGCCTGCATGGCTTCCTCCTGCTTCGCCTGGCGCGTCCATTGTGATCCAATGGTTTGAATCGCTTTTACCAATGAATGTGAGCTCATTTGATTGTCCTTTTATCTCTTTTACATAAGCTTTTTTCGTGGCCATAACTATCCCTTTTATTTATTGTGATATATTCTAATTAGACTAAAGATTTCAGGGAAAGATTCATCAGTCTGTAACCTGCAGGATGACCTTTCCTCTGACTCCTCCTTTTTCCAGTTTCTGTTGCGCTTCTGATACCTTGTTCAAAGGGAAGACGGAGTCGACTGCGGTTTTTATTTTTCCTTCTTCGGAAAGTGTGCGCATCATTTCAATTTTATGCTTTGCCCTTTCTAGGAACAAAAGGTAAAGCGTAATATTCTTTCTGTGGCCTGCGTTTATATTGCCCGCAATATTAACTATGCTAACAATCCTGCCGTATTTCTTTGTAATTTCCATGCTTCTGGAGGTCGTATCGCCGCCTACGGTGTCGAAAACGACGTCTGCAAGTTCGCCACCGGTTTCCCTGAAGAAAGCCTTCGTAAAAT
>JBLMYS010000037.1:0-7016 GCA_050258415.1 Acidobacteriota bacterium
AAGGATGAAAAGGGCGAGATAAAAGGAATTATAGGTATTGCTTCAGATATAACGAACCTCAAAGAAGCTGAAGAGGAACTGATTAAAGCAAAGGAAAAGGCACAGGAAGCAGACCGCCTGAAGAGCGAATTTCTGGCGCAGATTTCGCACGAAATCAGAACGCCAATCAATGTTATACTAAGTTATGTATCTCTCCTGAAGGAAGAGATGCAGCAGTCGTTAAGCGAGATTACGGAATATAGTTTCAATGCCATCGATAACAGCGGCAGAAGGCTGATAAGGACAATAGACCTCATACTTAACATGTCGGATGTACAGGCCGGGCGTTATGAATGCCTTTATGAGGAGCTGGATCTGGAGAAGGATGTGCTGATGCATATTCTGCATGAGTTTTCCTCTGCCGCCGATTCGAGGGGGCTGCGCATAAGGTTTAACAAGGGGCACTCAATACCAAAGGTAAAGGCTGACAGTTATACAGTAGGACAGATTTTTATAAACCTTATTGATAACGCCATAAAGTACACGCCCAAAGGAGAAATAGCAGTTAGCCTCTGGGAGAAGGACAAAGAGGTTTATGTTGAGGTAGCAGATACGGGAATCGGGATGTCTGAAGAGTTTATGGACAAGCTTTTTGAGCCTTTTGTGCAGGAAGACACGGGTTACACGCGTCGTTTTGAAGGCAACGGTCTAGGCCTGGCACTAGTGAAAAAGTACTGCGAGTTAAACAACCTCGAGATACACGTAAGAAGCCAGAAAGGAAAAGGGACAGCATTTACGGTTGTCTTCAGGGGTGTTTAACCTTCGCCCTCTAAGTTAAGAGGACATGATCATATATTACGCGAGAGAATGATGTCGCGGATGACGGAGGCGTATTTTCTGGATTCCCCGGCGCGTCTTTTGAGGTCATTTGATTGTTTGTCGTTTTTTTCAGTTGATTGCGCTGACATTCTTTCGAGCATATTGGATCTTTCCTGAAGTATTCTTAAGGCAGCAAACAATGCGGCTTCAAAGACCTCATTCTGCTGAGCGAGGAGGTTTTCTGCAGTATAGGCGTGACCAGTAATGCACCTGAAGCGGAGTATCTTGTCGTCATTAACTTCGAAGAGAGGCCCGTTGCATTCCGGGCATGTCATTACCATTCCGTTTATTGCTTTGTTATTTGCATTATCAGTGATCATCTTATCGTTTTCCACCCCCTTTTCTGCAATTTTAACCTCATTTTTAAGGTATTCTGAAACTTTCGAATTAACGTCAATATTGTTTTGGTTAACAAGTTTATAGATGACAGCCCCCATTTTATTAACGGGCAGGTTATAATCCACATCGACATTTGCAAGCGCGTGAAGAGGCATATCCGGAAAAACTGCGTCATCGGGGTGTTGAACCATAGCGATACCCCCGCATTTTTTAATTGAATTAAGCCCTGAGACGCCGTCATCGAGCATTCCGGAAAGCAGAATGCCTATAACCCTTGGCCCGTAGTTAACGGCTGCGGATCTGAAGAGCGGGTCGATAGCGGGTCTGGCCCTGTTTTCCTTCGGTCCGCGGCTGAGCTGAAGGTATTCTTCATTAATCAAAAGATGGAAATCCGCCGGGGCGACATAGATTGTACCTTTTTGGATTTTGTCTCCCTCTTTTGCCTGGACGCATTTAAGGGGGCTGCGGCGGCCGAAAATTACAGGGAGCATATTTGGGCTTTCCGGAGATACATGGACGACTATAAGTACAGCAGCCTTAAGGTTTTCGGGGAACTGAACTATAAGGTCCGAGATAGCCTCAATTCCTCCGGCAGAGGCGCCGATTACAATTATGTCATGTCCGGCCATGTTCAGCTCCCATTAAATCTAATTAAAGATGATCAAATATTTAATGAAATCAAATTAAAGCATGGAGCATTATTTTATGCATCTTTCCAGCCCGGATAATTAATATCATTGCATAAATTAGGGACTCATCCTTAAGTTAGTTTAGAAACCAGCTCTGTACACACTTATTCTTGCAACTTTTTATTATAAGCACTAAATTAGGTGCAAATAATGGCAGAAAAACTGATAAAAGCAAAGGTATCATGGAATCAGAAAGGAAAGAACAGATATCGCAAAGAGAGGGAGCCAGTCCTAAAATAATTGACAAAGCAATCAGCGGGAGTTTTCCGGTTGTAGGCATAGGGGCAGCATCAGATAGTTTTGAGGCAGTTGTAAATTTTGCACGCACAATTCCGAAAGGCACAGGAGCCGCATTTGTTATTGTAACTTCCCTTTCCCCGGATATGGAAAGCCTGAAGAGGGCTCTCAGGAATTCCGATCTTAAAATTCCAATAGTTGAACTTGCAGACAGGCAGGAAATAAAGCCCGATGAGCTTTATCTTACCCCGGCGCTGCAATTTGTAACGATTGACAATGGAATACTTTGCAGTGAACCGATACCAGAGGATGGTGTTCTGAAGATGCCAATAGATCATTTTCTGCGTTCGCTTGCCGATCAGGTAAAAGACGCATCCATTGCGCTTCTTTTTGGGGGCAACGGTACAGACGGTACATTCGGCGTAAAGCACATAAATGAAGCAGGGGGAGTTTCCATAGTACAGAATCCTGAGAATACTGCTTCAAACGGGATGTTAAGAAGTGCTCTTTACACAGGATGTGTAGACTACGTGCTGCCGGCAGAGGATATTCCGGAGCAGTTGTTCACATATATCCATTCCCTGATCTTACGTTTAAGAGAGCCCAAGAGCGGGATTGAGGATAAGATCAACTACATGCAGAAGATCCTACAGCTTTTAAGAACAAACACAGGGAACGATTTTTCATACTATAAGAAAAGCACGATTTACAGGCGCATTGAAAAAAGGATGAGCCTGCACGACCTGGAAAGCTACTCCGAGTATTTTCAGTATCTGAAAGACCATCATGAGGAGATCAGTCTACTCTTCAAGGACCTTCTGATAAGCGTTACAAATTTCTTCAGGGACGCGGAGGCCTTTGAGGAGCTAAAAGAAAATGTATTTCCGAAAATGTTTGACACCAAGCCAGATAATTACCAGGTAAGGGTCTGGGTGCCAGCATGCGCAACGGGAGAGGAAGTCTATTCACTTGCGATGCTTCTACAGGAATATAAGGATGAGCATAACCTGAATTTTAAGATACAGATTTTCGGCACAGACATTAACGAGGAGTCGATACAAAAAGCGCGCATGGGGATTTATCCGGACAATATTGAGATGGATGTTAGCGCAGAGAGGCTTAAAAAGTTTTTCATCAAAGAGGATGGCAATTATATAATCAAAAAAGAGATCAGGGAATCGGCCATTTTTGCCGTACAGAACATCACAAAAGACGCTCCCTTTACAAAGCTGGACATGCTGAGCTGCAGAAATCTTTTAATTTACTTTGGAAGCGAGCTTCAGGAGCGACTGCTGCCGGTTTTCCATTACAGCCTTAAGCCAGGAGGAATACTGCTTTTAGGATCTTCTGAGAGCGTCGGGAAGTATATAGATGCTTTTAAGACAATAGACAAAAAGTGGAAAGTGTTTCAGAAGGTTGAGACCTTCTCCACACCTGCCGTTTTCAACACTACACTTTCTTACAGTGTACAACAGGACAAGCCACAGCGCACCGCCGGTACAGAGGAGCTAAAGAAGTCCAGGGAAACAGGGCTTGCAGACCTGGTGCAGAAAACTCTTATAAGCAGCTTTACCCCGCCGAGTGTTCTAATAAACGAGCGCGGTGATATTTTATACGTGCACGGCCATACGAGCAAGTACCTTGAGATAGCCGCCGGGCAGGCTAACCTGAACATACTGAACATGGCAAAAGACGGGCTGCAGTATGAGCTTCATTCGGCAATTCATGAAGCTTTGGCAAATAAGGCTGCAGCAATCCGTTCGGGCATTAAGATCAAGCACAACGGCGAGGTGCAGGACGTTAAGATTACGGTAAAGCCCGTAGATGGCAACCCGGCTTCCATGTCCATTCTGCTGGTAGTTTTTGAGGATATAGAGATGCCGAAGGCAGTTGAGGAACTGGAAAAAAGAAGGGGCAAGAAAAAATACTCTGGCAAAGCCGAAGAGTTAAGGCAGGAGCTGGAGTTTACAAAAGAAAACCTGCAGGCCACAATTGAGGAGCTTCAGGCATCGAACGAGGAACTGCAGTCGGCTAACGAGGAACTGCAGTCGACAAATGAGGAACTGCAGTCGACAAACGAGGAGATGGAAACCTCCAAGGAAGAGCTCCAGAGTGTCAATGAGGAGCTGATAACGCTAAACTCAGAGCTTCAGAGCAAGATTGAGCAGCTCTCGCATGCAGAAGACGACATGAGAAATCTGCTCAACAGCACAAACATAGGTACAATATTTCTTGACAGCAAGATGAGGATCAAGCGATTTACTTCTGAAGCCGTAAAAATAATTAATCTTATCGGCAGTGATACAGGAAGGCCGATTGAGCACATTGTAACCAATCTGAAGTATGACGGGCTTATAAAAGATATTCAGGATGTGCTTAACACACTGGCGTTTATCGAGCGTGAGGTACAGACAAAAGACGGCAAGTGGTATCTTTTAAGGATAATGCCATACAGGACGGTGGAAAATGTAATTGACGGTGTGGTTCTGACATTTACAGACACATCCTCGCTAGGGGTTCGAGCAAAAAAATAACGGAGAGGACAAAAAGATGGAAGATTTCGCTTCTCAGGATTATTTTGAAAAGCTATACCAGAGGGCTGAAAAGTGGCTGAAGGAAACAGGAGACATTTCAAACTCCACGCTGCCTTCGAACATTATGGCGTTGCTGCAGGAACTTTCCATTCACCGGGTGGAACTTGAGATGCAGAATGAGGAGCTGCGCAGTATTCAGACATACGTTGAGACCACGAGGGACAAATATAAAGAACTATACGATCTCTCCCCTTCCGGATTTGTTGAAACCGATACCCACGGGAGGATAACAGAAGCAAACCGTACATTCTGCAGAATGGCAGGTTACGACAAGGCTTCAATAATTCAGCTCCCCTTTGTATTCTTCATTGCACAGGAAGACAAAGAAAAGTATTACAAACATCTGAATAAAATAGTCAGGACTGACAGCAAGGATATCTGTGAAGTAAATCTGTTCAGGAGGCGCGGCCTTCAGAAAATGGAGCGGCCGCAGAAAGTTTTACTGCAGAGCGTGTGTGTGCACGATACCGGGAAAAGGCGCTGTCTGACTTCAGTAATGGAGATTTCAGGAGAAAATGAAGTGGCAGATTATCCTCTCTTTGAGGATGAAACCAGGCCGTCTACGGGTGAGGCAAACACTTCAGCCATAAAAATTGAAGAGGCGTTTGAGGGAAAGAAGCTGAGTGAAGAGGACTTAAAGAAAGCAATGGCTGAGCTTGAATATGCGAATAAGGAGCTGGAGGAATTCACATCCATCATTTCGCACGATCTGCAGGAGCCTGTAAGGATAATTGAGAAGCTGAGCCAGCTGATGCTTGAGCGCTACAAAGAAAACCTGGACCCGCGCGGAGAAGAGCTGCTGCAGATAATTATTGACGGCGCCGTAAGGATGAGGAAACTTGTAAAGGAATTGCTTAACCTCTCGAAGATAACTACAAAAGGAAAACCTTTTGAATGGATAAATACCGAGGGAGTATTACAGTCAATAATTGTCAGTCTATTGAGCTATCAGGTTGAGGATACAAAAGCGGTTATAACGTATGACCGCATGCCGGAGATTTTTGCAGACAGGATACAGTTTGAGCATCTTTTGCTGAATCTGATCAGCAACGGCATTAAGTACCACAAGCCGGGGATGGCACCGGAAGTGCATATAAGCTGCCAGGACAATGACAACGTATGGCTCTTTTCAGTAAAGGACAACGGGATTGGGATAAGTCCTCAGTTTCACCAGAGGATATTCAGGATTTTTCAGAGGCTGCATCTGCAGGCAGAGTATGAAGGTTCGGGTGTAGGGCTAACGCTTTGCAGGAAGATAGTTGACCGCCACAAGGGGCGAATATGGGTTGAGAGTGAGGAAGGAGCGGGGGCGACTTTTTATTTTACGATTCCGAAGCCATAGCCGCCGGAGGCGGGGGCAAGGAAGGTCAGGAAGAAATCCTGACCTTTCTATTAATTACCTGATAAGTCTGGAAGCGCGGGCATTCCTCATTTCGTTTTCTTTTAATCTAAAGCCGCTTATGAGTTCCTGAAGGTTTAGAGTAAGCCGGTTTAAGTCTTCTGCGGCACGGGCTATCTGTGAAGTTCCGGCGGCAGACTGCTGAGTTACACTGGATATGCCTTCGATATTCTTTGAGATCTCTTCGGCCGCGCTGGACTGTTCCTCTGAAGCCGCTGCCACCTGAAGGACTACGTCAGTTGTTTTCTGTGCCCCGCCAAGTATTTCGCTAAGTACTTCAGCTACTTCTTCAGTCTGTCTCATCCCTGCTTCCACAGCAATTCTGGCATCTCCCATTGATGAGTCAGCCTCTTTTGCTTCCTTCTGAATTGCCTTAATTGTCTCGGCAATTTCCTTTGTTGCTTTTGTTGTCCTCTCGGCAAGTTTACGGACTTCATCTGCTACAACAGCAAAACCTCTTCCCTGCTCACCGGCTCTGGCCGCCTCAATTGCGGCATTAAGGGCAAGTAAGTTTGTCTGATCGGCAATGTCATCGATGACCTGAGTAATCTCGCCTATCTGTTCACTTCTTTTTGAAAGGGATGCTACGATTCTTGAAGTTTCATCAGAAGATGCAACGATCTTCTCAATCCCTTTCTTAGTGTCATTGATCTTCTTAGCCCCTTTTTCAGCAGCAGCACTTGAGCCACGGGAGACTTCGGCAGCCTCGTTGGCATTCTTAGCTGTTTCATAGACTGTCTTAGTCATCTCTTCAATGGCTCCGGCCACTTCAGTTGCCTGCTGGCTCTGCTCCTGGGCGCCTGCGGCCATCTGCTCACTGGAGCTCGAGATCTCGTTTGCTGCACTGGCCGTAGCCTGGACGGCTTCACTAACCATAGAAAGCGTATTATGAAGGTCATC
>JBLMYS010000038.1:0-40385 GCA_050258415.1 Acidobacteriota bacterium
CAGCCGTACCGAAGCAAAGATCAAGGATTTGGGGGAAAAGCATTTAATCATTAATTCTTTTTTTCTGGACTACCTGAATGCCTATAATGTGCCTACGGGCTACAAGAAGGTTGAAGACAACAGCCTTGTGCTGCAAAAACACAGCACTTATCCGTTTTCAATTACAATTTCAAACATTATAGACAAGCGCACAAGTAAAATCTTTGACAAGCCGGATGGGACGTTTCTGGTGCTGCCGGTTTTTGAATACAGGTATGGGAGCTCAAAGGATAATCTTATAACTGAAAGCCATCTGATATCGCTTGATATTCTTCCGATAGAGGAACTGAAAGTAATAAAAAGGATCTGTACAAAAGTCAATGCTGTCCTCAAGTCTTACTTTGAAAGGAGGAACTCATTTTTGGCCGAGGTAAGCTGTTATTTTGGCAAAGATGAGGATAAGATATTTATTGTGGATGATTTCACTCCTGTCAGCCTGAAAGTCCTGCCGCTGGATCCGGGCCAAAAGAATATAAATCCCTACAAGATAAAGACATCAGCAGATTACAAAGATTACGCAGAATTCATTTTAAGCCTAACAAAATACTAGGATTATGACTAAGTACGGTTATTCTACAATTGGTGTTGTATCCATTATCGTTTTTATATTGGCCGGGGCAGGAATTTTAATAAACAACAATTTCTTTAAGTTTTTTCTTATTGCCCTGGGCGCTCTGCTGCTTATATTTACGTTGTATTTTTTCAGGGATCCGGAAAGGGTCGCCCCGAATATGGACAATGTAGCAGTTTCGCCTGCAGACGGGACAGTTTTGCTCGTAAAGGAAGTTTTTGATGACAGATACATTAAGGACAAAGCCTGGCAGATATCTATTTTTATGTCGCCTTTGAATGTGCACGTCAATCGTATTCCAATTAATGGCAGGGTTGAATACCTAAAGTACATCCATGGCGAGTACCTGATTGCAAGCCACGACAAAGCCTCGGAGAAAAACGAGCGGGCGGAGTTCGGGATCAGTTCAAAGTTCGGGAAGGTATTCTTCACGCAGGTTGCCGGATATGTTGCGCGCAGGATTGTATATGAATTAAAGCCTGGGGACGATGTAAAAATGGGAGAAAGATTCGGCATGATCCGTTTTGGCAGCCGTGTGGATGTTGTGGTCCCGAAACAATGGCAGGTGAAGGTAAAAAAAGGAGATAATGTCACTGCCGGTGAAACAATTTTATTTGAGTATCAAAAATAATGAGAAATATCAGAATAACGCGCTCTGTAATCCCTAACCTGTTTACCTCACTGAACATGTTCAGCGGTTTTGTGTCAATAATTTACTCCAGCGAGCAGGATTACATTAAGGCGGCAATGTTTATAATTATTGGAGCTGTTTTTGATGCGCTCGACGGCATCATGGCCCGTCTGACACATTCAAGCAGTGAGTTTGGGGTTGAGCTTGACTCACTTTCCGACCTGGTTAGCTTTGGCGTTGCCCCTGCTTTTCTGATTTACCACTCCTATCTGAATCATCTTGGAGCCTGGGGCATTGTTTTAAGTTCACTTCTGATGGTTTTCGGGGGGCTTCGTCTTGCGCGTTTCAATGTGCAGCTGGTAGGCTTCGACAAGTCTTATTTTACGGGGCTACCTATTCCCTCTTCAGCCATTACAATTGCAGCCTATGTGCTGGTCTACTTTAACGGCAATTCCTATAAAGAGCCTTTCGACACATATATAATTCCGCTAGTCATATTGCTTTCACTGCTTATGGTAAGTAAGATCAGGTATGAGACTCTACCGAAATTCTCGATGAAAGGGATAAAAGAAAGGCCTTACTCCTTTGCATTTGTAGTAATTTCTCTTATAATTATTATTGCCACTGAAGGGAAAGCCCTTTTCTACGTATTTATTTTGATGATTCTTATTGGTATTTTCAGACATGCATTTTCACTGGCTTACAGGACCGGCAAAGGGCACAAGGTAAGTCCAAGGGAAACAGCCGGCAAACAATAAGCAGGTTTGGCTGAAATGCGCTAAAAATAGGTAATTCCCGAAAAAAGTATAAAAAATGAGGAAACAAATTGTATAAAGCGACTGTTATAGTAAAAAGAAGGCCTTCGATTGTTGACCCACAGGGAAAAGCTGTGGAACAGGGTGCTAAAATGCTAGGATTCAATAACATACAGCAGACACGAATTGGGAAATACATTGAATTTTTTGTTAATGTTGAAGATAAGCAGACGGCAGAAAAAGAGGTTAATGAATACTCGACGAAGCTGCTTTCAAATCCGATAATGGAAGATTTTGAGTTTACTTTAGAAGAGGTGAAATGAAACCGAAATTTGGTGTAGTGGTATTTCCGGGTTCTAATTGTGACCATGATGCATATTACGCTTTGAAGAAAAAGCTAGGATACGATGTAACTTTCCTTTGGCATAAAGACAGGGATTTGGAGAACAGTGATGCCATTATTCTGCCGGGAGGATTTTCATACGGAGACTATCTGAGGACCGGAGCAATTGCCCGGTTTTCCCCTATTATGGAGAAGGTAATTTCCTTTGCTCAAAACGGCGGCATAGTAATTGGCATATGCAACGGATTTCAGATACTCCTTGAGGCAGGCTTGCTTCCAGGCGTTATGGTTAAGAATAATTCACTGAAATTTGTTTGTAAAGATGTATATCTTAAGGTTGAAAACCAGGATACAATATTTACAAGTTTTCAGGCTGAAAAAAGGGTCTTAAAGATTCCTGTGGCACATGGTGAGGGTAATTATTTTGCAGACCCTGAAACTCTGAAGGAGCTTGAGGAGAATAAGCAGATTGTTTTCAGGTATTCTTCAGCTGAAGGCCTGGTTTCGGAGGAATTAAATCCCAATGGAAGCCAGTATAACATAGCGGGAATTATAAACAAGAGCGGGAACATACTGGGAATGATGCCCCATCCTGAAAGGGCCTGCGATCCCCTGCTGGGGAAAACTGACGGAACTTTTATATTTCAATCTGTAGCTGAACACATGGTGAACGTTTAGCAATAATAAACCGCGGGCTGCAATAATGTGCTAATAGTGCAGTTACAGAAGCTGAAATTGCAGCCAAAGAAAAATAAAATAGAAGATAAAGGACTAAGGATCATGTTTGGTAATCTTGGCGCTGGTGAAATAATACTTATAGTATTAGTAATACTGATATTTTTCGGACCTAAAAAAATCCCCGAAATTGCACAGGGAATCGGTAAAGGGATGAAAGAGTTTAAGAAAGCGATGCGTGACGTGGAAGATGGGTTAAAAAACGACACCACTCCGGCTCCAGCAAAGACTCTTGAGCCAAAATCTGAAGGTGTACAGATTCCTAGTGTACAGCAAGAGCAGGCAAAAGCTCCCGAAGAAAAATAAACGGCAGATTTTTCCATTGGGGAAAATTTTCTTTTCAGAAGTAAGGCAGTTTTAATTTATTAACTGGGGTATACTGCAAAGTATCTTGTATAAATGCGGTATTTCCAAATCAAACAAAACGAGGCAAAAAGATGTTTGGCAATTTAGGAACCGGCGAAATAATAATTATTGTCCTGGTTATTCTGGTATTTTTCGGGGCGAAGAAGATTCCGGAATTAGCCCAGGGTGTCGGTAAAGGGATGAAGGAATTCAAGAAGGCACTAAAGGATGTTGATGAGGATGCAAAGAGCACCCCGGAGAACAAAGAAGAGAAAAAATCCTGATTGACATTTCCCGCTTATGACATCAAACTCAATAGAATATAAGAACCACTTCGAAAAAATCGAAAGGCTGAAAAAGGGGGAGCTTTCTCTAAAAGAGAACGTGCTTTATTTTCTCGATAGGATAGGAAAGCAAAAACATCTTAATGCATTTAATTTTGTTTTTGAAGAAGATGCCCTTCTGCAGGCAGAAAAAGTTTCAGCAAAGATTCAGGCAGGCACCTTCGGGAAGCTTGCAGGAATGGTTATTGCCATAAAGGACGTTCTGGCGCTTAAGGGCAGGCCTCTTACCTGCTCTTCGGGCATGCTGAGGGATTTCACGTCCTTATATACCGCCACGGCAGTTAGAAAACTTATTGAAGAAGACGCAATAATTATCGGCAAAACTAACTGTGACGAATTTGCCATGGGCTCTTCGAATGAGAATTCCGCCTTCGGAGCGGTCTTAAATCCCGCCGACATATCACGTGTTCCAGGTGGTTCCAGCGGAGGGGCGGCAGCAGCCATGGCAGCAGGGCTTTGCGACGTTTCAATAGGTACCGATACAGGAGGATCAATACGCCAGCCGGCATCTTTCTGCGGCGTTCTCGGGCTAAAGCCGACTTATGGGAGGGTCTCAAGATCGGGTCTAACCGCATTTGCATCATCTTTTGATTCAATCGGGCCAATTGCAAAAGACATTTCGGACATTGCCCTTGTTATGGAAGTAATTTCAGGTCGTGACAACTACGATGCCACAAGCGCAAGAGAAGAAGTTCCGGAGTATTCGCGTCTGTTTTCTGAAGTAAAAATAACAAAGCAAGATTTTTCCGGAAAACCGCGCATAGGAATTCCAAAGGAATACTTTTCTGAAGGCTTAAATAATGAGGTTAAGAGTGTAATTGAAGGCGTGATTTCAAAGCTAAAATCTCATGGTTTTGAAGTCCGGGAAATAAGCCTTCCCAATACTCCCTATTCGATTGCAACCTATTACATTTTAACTACGGCTGAAGCATCCTCAAACCTTGCCCGTTTTGACGGAGCAAGATACGGTTTTAGGAGTCCGGAGAGCCAGACACTTCAGGAAATGTACACCGATTCAAGGTCCAAAGGATTCGGCACTGAGGTAAAGAGGCGCATTATGCTTGGCACCTACGTTCTTTCAGCCGGTTATTATGATGCCTATTACAGGAAAGCACAAAAGGTCCGCTGGCTCTTAAAGAATGACTTCGACAGGGTTTTTAGCGAAGTAGATCTGGTTTTAACCCCTACGGCCCCAACAACGGCATTCAGGCTAGGAGAGAAGTCGAGTAATCCGCTTGAAATGTATTTGAATGATATCTACACCACTTCGGCAAATCTTGCAGGTATTCCGGGAATAAGTTTACCCGTGGGGTCTGACAGTCAGGGTCTTCCCATTGGACTTCAGCTCATGGCAGATCAGTTTGATGAATTGACGCTTATGAAGATGTGCCGTTACATATCCGAAGAAATTTAACCTTATGTCAAAAAAAAACTGTGTTTCAAAAGAAACACAGTTTATAGAATACTTTGTTATTCTCAATTAAGAGACTCCAGCAAAACCATTCCAGCTCAGAGGCTAATTTAACCTTCCCTGGTACTGAAGCATTGACTTGATTTCCAGGTACTTGTCTTCAGCTTCACTGTAGTTTGCAAACTCAAATTTTTTTATTCTTTTGAAAAGATAGAGAATATACTTTTTCATAATAACTAAATACCTGTCATCGTTTCTGACAAGTTTAACAGAGGTACTTCTGAAATAGTAATAATGCAGAATTTCAGATTCCCCTTTTTCCACACCAGTTGCGACCTCACTCATTACTTCCCTCAAAAACTAATGGATTGGTAAAAAAATAGCAGCTGATAGAAAAAATGAACGGCTGCTTTTCCTTTTGTAAGTTAGTATATATTAAATAAAATGCAAGAAGATATTCTTGCGCGGGCTAAAATTTTTTCTAAAATAATCTTTCTGTTGATGTAAGTCACTACTGCCTTGCGCGGGGTTTTGAATTGAAGTTTTGCTTTCAGAAGATTACCCTAACAATCACGGCAGATGGCCATGCAAGAACCTTTAGCATTTATGTTTGATAATCATTATCTTTACTGAAATCAAATACAAGTTTGTTATATATAATAAGGGAAACAAAATGAGTATACTTGTTGATAACAAAACACGTCTTGTAGTTCAGGGAATAACAGGGGGCGAAGGTTCATTCCATACACAGCAAATGGTTGAGTATGGTACAAATGTAGTAGCCGGAGTAACCCCTGGGAAAGGTGGACAGAAGTTTGAGAATATTCCGGTTTATAACACTGTAGAAGATGCAGTCAAAGAGCAGAGAGCAAATGCTTCTGTAATATTTGTTCCTCCTGCCTTTGCAGCGGATGCTATTCTGGAAGCCGCAAACGCCGGGATTAAACTGATCATCTGCATTACTGAAGGAATTCCCGCCGCAGATATGGTAAAAGTATACAATTCCATAAAAAACAAAGATGTCCGCCTTATCGGTCCAAACTGTCCCGGAGTCATTTCACCGGGAAAGGCAAAGATCGGCATTATGCCCGGGTTTATACATAAAGCGGGCAAAGTAGGCGTTGTTTCACGCAGCGGCACCCTCACCTATGAAGCTGTAAAGCAGTTGACAGACCTTAAGATCGGGCAGTCGACGTGCGTTGGAATCGGAGGAGATCCCGTTGTTGGTTCCCAGTTTATTGATATAATCAAACTTTTTAATGAAGACCCCGGAACCGAAGGCATAATAATGATCGGTGAAATCGGCGGAAGTGCAGAGGAAGAAGCTGCTCAGTACATAAAGAAATTTGTAAAAAAACCCGTTGTCGGTTTTATTGCCGGACGCACAGCTCCGGCAGGAAGAAGGATGGGACACGCAGGCGCCATTATATCAGGAGGCAAGGGAACAGCAGCTGAAAAGATGGCAGTTATGAAAAAGGCAGGAATTAAGGTTGTTGAATCTCCTGCTGAGATAGGCATTACAATGCAGAAGGCTTTAGAAGATGCAAAGGCAAAGCAGTCACCTAAAGCGCCTGTGAAGAGCGCCCCAAAAGGGAGTCTCAAGGCAAAAGTTGCTATAAAAACAAAAGCTGCTGTAAAAGGCAAGACTGCGACAAAAGCGAAGACTGCGACAAATGCAAAGACTGCAACAAAAGCCAAGACAACAGTAAAGGCTAAAACTACAGCAAAAGCTCCGGCCAAAGCCGCCATTAAAGGTGCAAAAGTCACGGTAAAGCCGAAGACTGCGGTAGTTGCCAAGGCAAAACCAAAGACGGCTGGAAAAGTCAAAAAGGCATTAAAGTCAAAGGCAGTTTCAAGAAAGAAATAAGTAACCCATATCAAAAATAAGCAACCTATAACAAAAAGGAGTTAATTTGACTAACAGAACACTTGCTATATTGAAGCCTGATTGCGTCAGGAAAAATATTATCGGAGAAGTAATTACAAAAATCACTGAAGCCGGTTTCAAGGTAAAGGCAATGAAGATGACCCGCCTGACAAAGGAATCAGCAGAAGGGTTTTATGAAGTGCACAAAGAGCGCGGGTTTTTCAATGATCTCGTTGAGTTTATGATCTCCGGCCCATGCGTTCCTATTGCGCTTGAAAAAGAAAATGCAGTTGCCGATTTTAGAAAATTGATCGGGGCAACAGATCCTGCAGAAGCAGCCGATGGTACAATCAGGAAGCTCTTTGCCGAGAGCAAGCAGTACAATATAGTGCACGGTTCTGATTCAGACGAGAATGCAGCAAAGGAAATTGCACATTTCTTTTCAAGAAAAGAATTACTGGAAAATTATAACGACTGATGCCTCTAAGACGCTGGAAGAAAATTTCCGGAAGGACAGTAATAAAAAATGACCATTGGAGTTACCGCCTGGATGAGTTTGAAATCGAAGGCGGCAGCCGCGGTGAATATCACTACGTTCACACCCGCGGCTCTTCGATGGTCATTCCCATTACTGAGAGCGGGAGGATTTTGATGGTTAAGCAGTTCAGGTATCTGAACCAGAAAGAAAGTCTTGAATTTCCCTGCGGCTCAGTGGAAGAAGGGCTTTCAGCTGAAGAGAATGCCATAAAGGAATTAAGAGAAGAAACCGGCTTTACTGCCGAAAGGCTCCAAAAAGCCGGCGAATTTTCTCCCTATACCGGTGCAAGCGATGAAATGTGCACGGTTTTTATTGCGCGCGGACTTTCCCCTGCCCCTTTGAAGGCGGATCTTACAGAGGAGTTTGAGCTTATAGAAAAGACTTACTCTGAAATTGAGGAGCTCGTTGAAAGTAATTTCATCTGGGACGGGTTAAGCTTATCGGCATGGCTTCTTGCAAGAAAATATTTAATTCAATAATAGTTTACAAATTCATTTTTTCTAAGTTCTTAAAAAAGGTTCACAAAACATGAAAATATGGCTTTATGTTTTCGTTTCAATATTCATTACATCTGTCATTAGTGCAGCGGTTCCATCACCGAAAAATAAGACCGTAGCCGGGGCAGACGTACTTCTTTCCAAACGCATGGATCTTATTAAGGGTAAACGTCTTGGCATAGTAACAAACCATTCTGCCCTGCTTTCAAATGGAGCACACCTGGTAGATACACTCTTTCACAGAAAAGATGTAAAAATATCGGCTCTCTTCGGCCCTGAACATGGCATAAGAGGCGATGCGCCTGACGGTACAACAATTTCACACGGCAAAGACGCCAAGACTGGTCTTGAAGTCTATTCTTTGTACGGAAAAGTTTATAAACCTACAAAGGAAATGCTTAAGGATGTTGATGTGCTGATCTATGACATACAGGACGTGGGGGCACGGTTTTACACGTTTATTTCGACACTTTTTTATACCGTGCAGGCAGGAGCCGAGAATAATATTCCTGTAATTGTTTTGGACAGACCAAACCCTATTACAGGCATTAAGGTTGACGGCCCCGTAAGGAAAGAAGACCTTTCATCATTCGTAGGCATAGCTCCTATTCCAATTATGCACGGGCTCACAATAGGTGAACTGGCCACGCTTTTTAACGAATCAGGGATGCTTGGAAAAAATCTTAAGGCTAAACTGACAGTTGTAAAGCTGGAAAATTGGAAGAGGGATTACTATTACGATGAAACGGGGCTTAAATGGGTAAGGCCTTCCCCCAATATTCCAGACCTTGAAACCGCAATTGTTTATCCCGGCATGTGCCTCATTGAAGGCACAAACGTTTCTGAAGGACGCGGCACACATCAGCCGTTTCTTACTTTCGGTGCTCCTTATATAAATTCCGAAGAGCTTGCCGCTGAGTTAAAGAAGCTTGGGATAAAAGGGGCTGAATTTGAAAAGGCAGAATACACGCCGGTTGAAATACCAAATATGGCAAGCCAGCCCAAGTTTCAGGGTGAGCATGTAAACGGGCTTAAGATCAGGCTAACAGACAGAGATAAATTTGAACCGGTCCAGTTCGGCATAAAGCTGATATATGCCGTGCATAAACTTTACCCCGAAAAATTCAAATTCAGCGATGCCAGGTTCGACCGCCTCTCGGGAGACAAGGCAATAAGAGAAGAAATCTTATCAAATAAAACCGCCGATGAGATCATAAAAGGATGGCAGAAAGAATTAAGTCAGTTTAAGGGATTAAGAAAGAAGTATCTGCTTTATTGATCCCAGCAATTTATCTGAAACATTACCGGATCAGTTGATGTTTAACTGACCGAAAAACCCGGGGCTGCAAAGAGACAGAGCAAGAACGGTTTTGGAGGTCATCCGGATTTGTAAAATATTTAAGGAATTGTTAAAAATGAAAAACATATTTGTTTTATTGTTTATTTCACTCTTCGTTTTCGGCTGCGGGAAGAAAGAAGAAAACAAACCGGCCGCTCAAATGAATGATACATCTTCCGTACTGAAAACAGTGCCTGATGATGCTCCACCTAAAGATGTGGACCTCGTTTATACGTTAAAGAAGGATCAGCACCTTTCATACAAGCTTACAAGCGCTTCTTCACAGACGCAGTCCGTTGTATCAGATACAACACTTAAGCAGGTTGCAAAACAGACGGTCTCATACGTAATTGATATGGATGTCAGAGAAGTAGACAATGATAAAATTATGGATATTAAAGCCACAATCAAATGGGCAAAGCTTGACGGCGAGGCTAACGGGCAGAAGATATCCTATGAATCAGGGAAACTGAAAGATCCGAAGGAGCTTGCCAAGTTCGTTGATTACGAAGCTGTCCTTAATAATCCGTTCTACTTCAGGATGAACCCCAAGGGAGAGATTCTTGAGATCTACCGTGTGGATAAAATAGTAGAAAAGTACCTGGAGATTCAGGGAATAAAAGATTCCGTCAGCAATGAACAGAAGCGTCAGTTCCAGGGAAACATTTCTGAAGGCGCCTTAAAGCCGTTAATTCAGCAGGTATTCAGAACGCTGCCACAGAACAAGGTAGCTAAAGATTCGACATGGCATTTTGACTACCCGAGCAGAATGGGGGTCTTTGACATTAAGAACATAGCACAGTACAAGCTGATAAATTTTGAAAAAATACAGAACAACGATAATAAGCTTGCGGTAATTGAAGCAGGCCTGCAGATTGTTCCCAAAGGAAAGAATAAAGTAAGCGACCGGGGCATTGATTACGATTTCAAGAATCCTGAGGCTCAGGGAAGCGGAAGGATTTACTTCAACGTTTCAAAAGGATGCGTACAGAATTCGAAGACTTCCACAAGGATGAAAATGTCGGTTACCGTAAAGACTTCAAAAGGCCCGCGCGGACCTATGAAGGCTGTTCGGAACGATGACATGGAAACAACAAATTCGCTCCAGCTGATAGGATCTTAAGTTAGAATTATTTTCAAGTTTAAAAGAAAAGGGACTTTACAGCACAATGCCGTAAAGTCCCTTTTTAGTTTACTTTGTGAGTAAGAAATCAGTTGCTTCCCTCAAGCCCAAATTCCTTGCTGTTTTCAGCTACTGTTCTTTTAGCAAGCAGAGAGTCCAGAGCAAAAGCGCCAGCGCCTTTAGCCGCAATTACCATGACGATAGCGAAATAAATAATGTGGTATTCAAAGCCCTCCCCTTTTGCCGTGCCGGACCAGTTCATAAAAAATCCGTTATGGATATGAGCCGTAAAAACGGCAACAATCATAGTAACTGCAAGGCCGAAGGCAGAAACTCTGCTCAGGAGTCCCAGAAGAAGAAGGATTGCACCAAGCGACTCAGCCAGTACGGCTAAGAGGGCCAGGTATGAAGGTATACCGAGGTAAGCCGAAAATGTATTTAATGTGGCCTGAAGGCCTGCTCCCCCGAACCAGCCGAGGAGTTTCTGAGCTCCGTGCGGGAAAATTGCCATGGCGGCGACGATCCTCAAAAATAGAAGTGAATAGTTATTTTCATCTGTATGAAGTAGTTTACGAATTGACGTGGATAACATTTTGCTGAACCTTTCTTTTTTATATTACTTTAGTGTTATAACACATTTATTGATAATTTTTTTTTATTTCCCCAGAGGGTAAATTTTTTCGCAAATTGCAGAGAGCTGAATTATTTCAGCTTCGGATAATGAATCCCTAAAATATTTATTTAACGAATCGACCTCCTGCTGCATATTTTCAATCAGATTAAGCCCCTTTTTTGAAATCTTTGTAATAGAGAGTCTCCTGTCATCGGGGGAATTTTCTCTCAATATAAGATCCTGTTTCTCAAGATTGTCGATAATTCTTGTTACGTCTGGCGCCTGGTCGATCATTCGGGTGATTATATCGCAGCGCGGATAGCCTTCAGGATGCGCTCCCCTTAAAATACGAAGGACATTATACTGTGCGCTGGTGATACCGAAGGACTGGCAGACGTCGTCCATTTTTTTCTTAATGAAGTTATTTGCCAGGAACAGGTTGAGCAATGCTTCCTGCTCTATACCCGTAAATTTATCCTGCTTTAGTCTTTGTTTAAGTTTTTCGCCCATATTAATCATTGTGTGTTATAACACAAATATAATCTATTTTATCTAAAATGTCAATTCTGCCGGGGAATTAGTTTATTAGAGATAAAAAAATCTCAAATCAAGAGAATAGCTGTACATAAGTACAATAAAAATCATAAATTATAAATGTCACTTTCACATTTACAAGAATTAAAGGCCTATGAAAAGAATAGTAACTTTCATTTTTCTCTCAGCTTTATTTTTCACTAATCTGCCCGCCCAGGACTCAATTCCGAAGGGATGGGTAACATTTTTTGAAGCCTCAGGCTACATGGAAACGCCCCGCTACGATGAGGCCATAGCATACTTTAATAAGCTTGCCCAAAATTCCCCCTTTGCCAAAATGCTACCTATTGGAACCTCCGCACAGGGAAGAACTATTTACTGTTTTATTGCAGCCAGGAACAAGGAGTTTACCCCTGAGGAGGCACATAGGAGCGGTAAAGCTATTGTTCTACTTAATAACGGCATTCATGCAGGCGAAATAGAGGGCAAGGACGCAAGTATGATGCTTTTAAGAGATATTCTGATTACAAAAGAAAAAGAATACCTTCTGGATAACAATATTTTCATGGTCATCCCCGTTCTGAATGTGGACGGACACGAAAGAATAAGCCCATACAACAGGATCAACCAGAACGGCCCCAAAGAGATGGGCTGGCGCACAACGGCACAGAATATTAACCTTAACCGCGACTTCATGAAGGCTGACGCCCCGGAAATGCAGGCTCTTTTAAGACTTTTCTCCAGCTGGCTGCCCGACTTCTTTATAGACTCACATACAACCGACGGCGCTGATTACCAGTATTCAGTAACCTACGAGATGGAGAAGTTCGGAGATATTTATCACTCTACGGCAGAATGGATAAAAAATATATTCATCCCCTACTTTGAAAATAGAGTGGAAGAAAAGGGGTTTCTTATTGCGCCATATGTCAGTTTTAAGGATGATCAAATGGGAAAAGGGATCCAGGAATGGGCCTCACTTCCCCGCCTTTCTACGGGTTATGCCTCATTGCAGAACCGTCCATCGCTTCTTATTGAAACGCATATGCTGAAGCCCTATAAAGAGCGAGTTTTCTCAACAAAGGCATGTCTTGAGGCTGTGCTGGAATATTGCAATAATAAGTCCAGGGCCCTTAAGGTCTTAAACCAGGAGGCAGATAATAATTCCATAAGAGAACTAACTGTGGGTGGTAAATTCCTTCCGGTGGAATTTACAGCTACGGATAAAAAGAAAACATTTATGTTTAAGGGATACAGTTCCTTTCAGGATTCAAGCCTTATAGCGGGAGAAAAGATAACCAGGTACTCAAAAGAAAAGAAGACTTTTGAAATTCCCTACTTTTATGATGTCAGGCCGACCGATTCGGTGCCTGTGGCCAAAGCATATATTATTCCCCATGAATGGGGCATTCTGACCGAGAGGATGAGGCTTCATGGAATAGTAATAAAGGAGCTGGAGAAAGATACAACTCTCTTGGCAGGAAGATACCGTTTCAGCAATGTAAAATTCGCAAACTGGCCATACGAAGGGCACTTTCAGCCTTCCTATGAGCTCACCTCTTTCAGGCAAAAGGTAAATGTTCCCAAAGGGAGTTATCTTGTTTCAGCGGACCAGAGGACACTTAGAGTAATTGTAAATCTGCTTGAACCCAAGGCTCCCGATTCCTTTGTAAAATGGGGTTTCCTAAATGCAATCTTTGAGCAAAAGGAATATTTTGAGGATTATTCAATGGAGCCTATTGCAGAGGAGATGCTGGGAAAAGATGTAAAACTTAAAGAGGAATTTCAGAAAAAGCTTCAAAATGATGAATCTTTCAGGCAAAGCCCCCAGAAAAGGCTATACTTCTTTTATGAACGCTCCCCTTACTTTGATAAAGTGTTAAACCTTTATCCGGTAATGAGGCTGGAGGAGGAAAACAATTAAAAATTAAAACTGAAAAATTAAAAAGTGAAGAAAAGAAAAATTAAAAGGGAAAGTCCGGGTTGAGACTATTCCCTTTTAATCTTAAACTTAATTAATCGCTGTTTTTCTTTCCGAAGAGTTTATAAAGGCCATAGCCTGCAATTGAAAGTCCGATAAGGCCTCCTGTGGTTTTAAGAACCTTTGAATTGGCGAGGTTTTCGAGCTGGACGCCGCTTCCGGTCTGCTTTAGTTCCTTTTCGCTATATATAGAATCCATGAATTCAAGCCTGTCTTTATAGGACTTGAAAGTGATGATAAACTGTGCCCCTTCGGTTGTAGGGGTGAATTTAACGGCACATTTTTCAGGATCTATGTCATCCGGTTCCTCCATATTCTCAAATTCCCATTTCCCCCTGAAAACAGCGTAATTAACGACACTTTTCTTCTCACGCGAATAAAGAGGATCCTGGAAGACTAGCATTTTCTTCCCCTCGGCATTCGTATTAGTCTGGAGCTGGAAATTCTCCTGATTTTCGCCCGCACTGTTCATAGAATCTGAATTGCCGCTGTTTTTCTGTTCCAACATATCTTTGCTGTCTGGCACTTAAACTGACTCCTTAAATCAAATTATGGATTAATACACAAATTTACTGAAAGTTAAGCGTTAAGTAAAACCTAAAATCGATAACAATAAAAAATTACAAATTAAAAAGTAAAAACACGCGATAAATTTACAATTTAAGAGGTTTTAATATGGAGGCAAATGTAAGAAAGAGTATAATTAAAGCAAAGGCAGAAAGTAATCAGATACTCTCTGCCTTTGCTTTTATCTACAGGTGAAGGTCTGTAATATCATTTATAATCATATTATAGGGTATTCATCTTCAAAGGTTTTCTTTCCGATAATGTAGAAAACCGTTAAGCCAGCTGCAATCAGAACAATCAAAGAAACCAAAATAATATACCACATGATGAGTTATCCTTTCATGCTTGCAATTTATTACATGATAAGAAGAATAACATTTAATACCTCAAAAAAATATTTGAGTTCAAAAAGGGGTTTTAACACCCTTTATAAGTAATATAATATGCTATAATGAAGCATCCAATACCATTTTTAAGCCTAATATGGGCCATGAAATGACTTGCCCGTGCATAAAATTGTGATATATTTTACTGCTGTAATTTAATCTTCAAAAGCAGGAGCTTTTTTAACATTCTTTATCAGATTTTTATAGCATCTTAGCGGAAAAATAGTAAATTAAAATAATATACAGGCTCTCAATACTCTGGTTATTGTTCGTTAAAATTATTTGTTCTTTTAAATACAGTTTGAATAATTAACAGCGAGGGGAGTAGATGAAGATAAGAAGACAGTATGCCCTACACCGAGATCACTCTCTCGATACCTATCTAAAGGAAATTGGTAAAGCAAAACTTATCTCCTCAGAGGAAGAACTTCAGCTTGTAATGAGGATAAAGAATGGTGATAAGGATGCAATTGACGCACTTATAAAATCGCACTTAAGATTTGTAGTCAGCGTAGCCAAGCAGTATCAAAACCAGGGCTTATCCCTGCCTGATTTAATCAGTGAGGGAAATCTGGGTTTGATCAAAGCCGTAGAAAGGTTCGATGAGACCCGCGGATTCAAGTTCATATCTTATGCTGTATGGTGGATCAGACAGTCGATACAGCAGGCCATTTCAGAACAGGCCAGGATCGTAAGGCTTCCAGCCAACAGGATTGGCGACCTGAACAAGGTCCTAAAGACAGCCAATTCAATGGAGCAGAAAATGGAGCGAAAGCCAAGTATGTCGGAACTGGCAAACGAGCTTAATATGCATGTTGAGGATATAGACAGCATCATGGAAAATTCCGGACGCTACGTGTCTCTTGATATGCCCGTCTTCCAGGATGACATGAACAACAGCAGTCTTATGGATACGATTCCTCTTGAAGGGGACGCCCTGCCGGACTTTGCAATTATGAAGGAATCGCTTAAGAAAGATCTGAGGCTTGCGTTAAAAGGGCTTTCTGAAAGAGAGGCTTTAATTGTAAAGTGCTATTACGGAATAGACCGCGATACGCCTCTTACGCTTGAGGAGATCGGAGACATGCTGGGTCTTACGAGGGAAAGGATAAGGCAGATTAAAGATAAAGCAATCAGAAAACTGAAAATCAGATCCAACAGTGCTTCAATAAGAATGTATTTAGGTTGATGTAAATAAGGCAAAAGTAAGGTGATTATTTCACTTTTACTTTTGCCTTTTCTTTATTCATCAGCTGGCCTTGGACCTGATGTTCTGTTGTTCATTCTCCTTCTGCACGTCTTCGGGTTTTATCTCTTTTGTTTGGGTCTCAAGCTTTACGGCATGAGCTGAAGGTTGAATGCCCGACCCCCAGCGGACTGCATAGACATACGTCAGAATAGCTCCAAGAAAGAGGACTTGCGAGGAGTAGTAAATCCAGACAAGCAGAACTGCAAGGCTACCTGCGGCACCGTAAGTGGAGCTGATGGAGCTGCTCCCAAGATAAAGACCTATCAGATACTTTCCCACCTGAAAAAGTATGGCTGTCACCAAAGCGCCGAATCTCACCTCTTTCCATGTCAGCTCAACATCAGGAAGCACCTTGTAAATAAGTGCAAAGAGCGCAAAGATAACACCCAGGGTAATAACAATATTTATTATCTGAAGAACAAAAACAGGAATAAAGCCAAGGCTGTCCATGTATGAGTTAAGTGCTGAAAGCCCGGCACTTATGATAAGCGAGACCAGGAGAAGGAATCCCATTGCGACTACAAGTGCAAAGGAAATAAGACGGGTTTTAACAAAGCCCCAGATGGCATTCGAGGGAACGGGTTTTACCTTCCAGATGATGTCGAGAGAATCCTGCAGTTCTATAAAAACCGCAGTGGCACCAATTCCCAGGGTTACCACGCCAATAATTGTAGCAATAATTCCAGCGTTAGTGTTATAGCTCTTTTGAATTGCAGTCTGCATCAGTTCTGCGCCCTGCTTCCCTACAAGTCCCTGGAGTTCCTGGTAGATTCTGCCCGCAGCGGCATCAGGCCCGAATACGAGTCCGGCTACGGCAATGGCAATAACCAGCAGAGGTGCCAGAGAAAACACGGTATAATAGGCAAGCGCCGCGCCAAGTTTTGGAGTCTTATTGTCGCTGTATTCATCTATAACCTGCTTCGTAACGTCCCAGGCTCCCTTGAAACTAAATTTCATATTTCCCTACCCTTTCTTAATGACTGAAAAATGGCATTAATAAATAGTTACGGAATAAGGGTATATTTTTCAAGGCAGGAAGAAATAGCAGAGAGAGACCAGGTTTTGTACAGATAATCTCTCAATAGAGAGGCAAATTTAAGGGGGCTAGACCGTAATCTTGCCCCAGTTGCCTTTACTGAATTTAAGATACACGATGATCGTGTAGGAAAGTACGTATAAGGGGAGCGCCCCCCAGGCTCCAAGGAGTCCAAAATGCAAAAACACTCCGAAGAAATAAGAAAGGGGAAGAAAAAGTATCCAGCTTGTAAGCACCTCTGAAAGCATGACGTAAAGTGTCTTACCGGCTGCCTGAAGTGTATTGGCCAGGACAATACCGGCAGCATAAAATATCTGTGCAAAGCCCGCAATCCTGAGGGCCGGCACTGCCACTTCAACTACTTTTGCTTCAGTTGTAAGTATGTGAAGTATTACCCTGGGTGCCAGTAAAAAGAATGCCCCGACCACCAGTGTGTAATACGTGGCAAGTTTGGAGGTTTCTATGGCATAGGCACGCGCCAGATTAAGTTTCCTCGACCCAAGGTTGTTTCCTACGAGTGTCTGAGCTGCAATGCCAAAGCCAAAACAAGGCAGAAGAGAAATAAAAATTGAAGATATAACGAGCTGCGTCGCCGCCTGCTGCATTGTACCAATAAGTCCTGTTATAGCAACAAAGCTTAAGAATGCAACAAGGATGAAAACGTTCTGAAGAGAAACCGGTATAGATATTTTGTAGATTGATTTTACAATCCCCAGGTCAAACCGGAAATTATGGAAATATCCAAATTTCCTGCGGTATTTAGGATAAAAGCTTACACAGATATAGAATAGTACTTCACATATTGTAGCCAGGGTTGAGCCCAGGCCCGAACCTGCTACCCCCATCCTTGGAAGGCCCAGGTTACCGAAGATGAGGAAATAATTAAAGACGATGTTTAAGAGATTTACCAGTATTCCGGAGAACATAAAAACCTTTGTCTTCCCTATACCAAAGAAAAATCCCCTATAGGCGACTGTAACCAGGAAAAAAGGGATTCCCATAAACCTATAGAAAAGAAACTGCCCGGCATAGTTGCCTACCTGAGGGTCGGCAGCAAAGAAATGAGCTATCGAATAGGCAGAAGAGACCCCGGCAAAACCTATCACAATTCCTACAATAAGTGTAAGTATAAGTGAGCTATTAAGGACTCTTCCGCAGCCCTCATAGTCCCCTGCTCCAAAATTGCGGGCAACAAGAACGTGAGTGCCTGTTGAAAGGCTGGAGAAAAAGCTGATTAAAGCCCATGTAGCCAATACGCCAAGCCCCATTGCAGCCAGGGCATACTCTGCCTCATTAAGCCTGCCAACCATTGAGGTATCTACTAAAGAGACGACCATTTGGGTGGAGAGTCCTGCAATTGCAGGGAGTGCCATTTTCAGGATATATTTTTTAACGCTAAAATTATTTTCATTTTTCATGGGCTACAAGATAGGAAAACGGAGGGGCAATTAAAAGTATAAATAAATATGGAACGGGAATAAGGAAGGTTGAGGTTGAGGTTGAGTCTGAGGTAAAATGAAACTTGCCTATAAAAATTCTTTTGGATAACTTTCATTAACAATTTATAACTACTATGAACTGGCAGAATTTCATACTCCGACTGGAAAAGGAATTCAGAATAAGCGGAGCTGAACTGGAGAAGAAGACTTCCATCAGCAGGAGCGTAATCTACAGCCTTAAGAAGGGCTCCACATTAAGACCCCGTCAGACTACAATAAAAAAGCTTGAAGAGGCTCTGGACATAAAAATTGACGACTCTGACGTCAACAGGGTCAGATATACGCAAAATGTTTCCCATAAAAATCTGGAACTCTTCAGGATTGACGGGAATGAATTCCCGATCGTCAGTGAAATACTCTCAGGGCAGGAAATATTCCATCCGCAGAACATAATCGGAACAATTAGGCTACCCTACACGCAGAAGACGAACTGTTTTGCCATTATGGCTGAAAGTGGAATGGACGGTATCTTAAGCAAGGGGGATAAAGTCCTGATTGATATTGAAGCAGGATTTGCAAGCGGGTCTGTTGTCGCTGTCAGGCTAAGGACGAAAAAACAGTTTATAAGATACTACCGTAAACTCCCGGGAGAATGGGTGCAGTTCTATACGCCTGACTTTAACGAGGAGCCCATTACAGTAAAGCTGACGGATATTGAGGCTATATACCGCGTAATGTTCTTAATTAAGTATTTTCCTATTGAGGGCTGAAGGATCATCCGGAGAAGCTGAAGCCAGCCATAAGGGAGGATGACTTATCCGAAAATATTTCGTCAAGAAGGTTCTCTCTGGAATACCCCCCTCTTAAATAGATCTCAATAGATTCTGTTAAATCATAGCCTATTTTAAGAAAGACGCGGTTTTCATAATTCAGTGATGAGTACTTAAGAATTGAGGTATCTTCATAAGAGGAATTCTTCCGGGCTTTTATATTGTGCCAATAGAAGTCGGCCATAAGCATTATTGAGATGTTTTCTTCAGGCATAACTCCGGCCATAAATCTTATCATTTGCTCATATGAAGGGAATTTTGTATTTGCCGAGTTAACGAAGAGAAAATGGTACTGAAAAGTAACTATACTTTCTTCAGAGTAGGTAAAGTTAAGTTCAGGACCGATTTTCCAGCCCGGAAGAGAGTTGCCCTTCTGTGTTGTTATTTTGCCCGGCTTTTCACTTATGGTAAAGAACTCCGAATAAATTCCCCCTTCGCCGTTTACAGACCCGAAAAGAGAACTTCCGGCCGAAAGTTTCAGGGATAACAGGTCAGTTGTCTGCCTGTTTTCAAAGCTTACAATCTGCCTGTAATAGCCGGGGTTAAGGTGTAAAATTACTTCAGCTGGAAGGCTATAGTTAACCTCCCCCTGGAGGCTTATCAGGTCGTGGAAGATAAGAGGCTGATAGGTATTGTACAGGTTTCTCTTAGCTCCAACTGTAAAGCCAAGGCCTAAGGCTTCCCTTTCATAAAAATAGCCCGCCTGGGCGCCCATTTTTAAAGATCTCAGTGCGGTTTCAACACCGGACCATTCGGGTCTAAGCCTCATAAGAGCATTAAAAGCGCCGTTCTCTCCTGCCGCATAATTACATGATAATTCCCCTTCAGCCCGCATAAGAATATCTTCCTCGCCCTCGACAGAGGGGTTATGGATATGAAAATACCCTGCTTCCAGGTCCAGCCTTGAATTTAGCTGGCAGAAAGCGAATTGGGAGAGGAGAATAAGGCCAGAAATAATGGCAGCAATAAGTCTCATCTGGAGCTGCCGGTTTTGCTTAGAAGCATATTTCTATACTCTTCCAGGCTTCTTTTAAGATCCTTAAGCAGGTAATAATACGCATTAAGGGAAAATTTTTTCCCTGATGTGCCGATAATGGTCTTCAGGCTTTCTTCAATTTCCCCTGAGCGTTCCGGGTTTAGCTGGCTGAAGAGCAAAGCCTGCGACTGGATCATATCAACCGTATTTCTTGCCGCCACAGAGCTTGAGGAGGGGAAAAGTTGTGCATCCTTTTCAGCGTTGCTGCTGGGGCTTACTGAATTATTTAATCTTCCCGCAGGGCGGATTCCCCTTTCAAGTTCAGCCTCCTGCAGAAACTTGTGTGTCTTTTTCCGGAGTTTAAGCACCTGTTCTGTTTCCTTATAAACTATATTTACCTGATTAAGCTGCCCCTCAGTTTCAGCCAAAGCCGTCTTCAGATAAGAATCATATATATCCTTTTCCTTTCCGCTTAAGGCATTCAAATCAATTGATTTTATTCTTCCCGGATCAGAGGAGAATTTCGGCATATAAGGCATAACGGCAAGTTTTTTACCCATCAGGAGAAGTATCTCACTATCGATAGAGTTTATCTCCTGAGAACTTTTGGCCGCTTTTTTACGGCTTTGAAGTTTCTGAAGATTTTCCCCGTAAGTTATGCTAAGCGAATACTTTACAGCTTCAAGCTCAGTGAAAATATTCTGCACTTTTTTCTGCTGCTGTTCAACCTGAGAGGAAAGGTTAATGGAGTTGGACATGAGATTTGTAATCTTATTTCTATCGGGATTACTTTTCTTTTTTTCATAATCTATTTGTTTTGCCCTGTCACTTAAAGTGTTCTTCAGCATGGTAAGAAGCGAATCCTCCTGCTGAAATTTTTCAGCAAGCTGGTTGTACTTCTTCTCGAGGGATTGAAGGTCCTGTGCCTCGAGATTTCCAAATGTGAACAGTAATGCTGACAGGCATACAAATATTATAAAATTTTTCATAAGAGCCCAAATTTCTCAAGTTTATAATAAAGTACGCTGGTACTGATACCAAGAATTTTAGCCGCGCGGTTTTTAACCCCCTGTGCCTTTTTCATGGCATCAGTAATCATATTTTTTTCAAGTTCAAAAAGGGCATCTTCCAGTGGAAGAGCCTCATAAGGAGCCTTAGGAGGCTGATTTCCGAAAAGGTAATGACCAATAAGTGAAGTATCAACTTCCTCTGCTGTAGAAATTACAAAGAGCCTTTCAACCAGATTTTCAAGTTCACGTATATTTCCGGGCCAGGAATAGTTGAGCATAAGGCTTAAGCCTTCATTTGAAATAGACTTTAAGGGCTGGTTATATCTTTGGCTCTGTCTTTTCAGAAAGAAATCCGTTAAAAGTGCAATATCTTCTTTTCTTTCCCTTAAAGGAGGAAGCGTCACCGGAATGACGCTCAGGCGGTAGTAAAGGTCCTGACGGAATTTTTCCTCCTGAATCATTTTCTTAAGGTCGCGGTTAGTAGCGGCGATTATTCTGACATCGCTCTTAATTGTAAATTCCCCCCCTACGCGTTCAAATTCCCCTTCCTGCAGGACTCTCAGAAGTTTAACCTGCATCGAAGGAGTGATGTCTCCGATTTCATCTAAAAAGAGCGTACCCGTGTCGGCGAGTTCAAAGCGTCCTTTTTTTAGTTTATATGCTCCTGTAAAGGATCCCTTTTCATGTCCGAAGAGTTCACTTTCAAGTAGATTCTCATTTAAGGCGCCGCAATTTATCTTAATAAAAGGGTTTAGGTTTCTTTTGCTTTTCCTGTGGATTGCTCTGGCAATGAGTTCTTTTCCTGTACCGCTTTCGCCCTGGATCAGGACTGTGGAATCAGAGAGGGCCACCTGGTCAACAACAGAAAACACGCTTTTCATCGGAGCAGAACGGCCAATTATCTCCTCATAGCCCCGGCTTATCTCATCGCTTAGGATACGGTTTTGTTCAATAAGGAAGTTGATTTTACTCGTGCTGTTAAACTTTTCAAAGAGCTTTTTAACTCTTATTCGCAGCTCCCCGGGAGCAAAGGGTTTGGTCAGGAAATCGGCTGCTCCAAGCTTAATGGCTTCAACAGCCGATTCCACTGTACCATAGGCCGAGATCATGAGGACCTCGGTTGAGGGGTTAATTTCCTTTAGGTTTCTGAGGACTTCTATTCCATCCATAGGTTCCATTTTAAGGTCAATAACTGCAACGGGGCAAGGATTCTTAATGAAGAATTCCACTGCCTGGGGGCCATCTGCAAATGCCTGCACAGCGTAGCCTTCTCGTGAAAGGCTATCAGTTATGCCGAGTCTCATTATGTCATTATCTTCAACAACAATAATTTTGTTACTATTCATAAGCCGTTCTTTTTAATTATTGTAAAAACAGAACCTTTGTCGTTATTTCCGGCCTCGAGAATGGCATTATTTTCCAGGCAGAGCTTTTTGCTTATTGCAAGGCCAAGGCCAGTCCCATCTTTTTTTGTAGAGAAAAAGGGTTCAAAGATCTGAGGCAGATTTTCCTTTGGGATGCCCGGACCGTTGTCTTTAACTGAAATCAGGCTTGTGCCGCCCGCTTTTTCAGCAATGAGTTCAATATGCCCTTCTTCCTGAAGAGCCTCCAGGCTATTGGCAATTAGATTTACTAAAATGTTCCTCAGGTGTTGAGGGTCGAAATAAATGCGGCCAAGATTGTCGTTTATATCCAGGCATACTCTTCTTTCTTTTAGCTTTGTGCTGAAAATGTCCCTTATTCCGCAAAATATTTCAGACGTACTAACCCAGGAGGGGTCAGAAGGCATAGGGCGGCTGTAGCTTAGGAATGCCGTAATGAGAGCCTTAAGGCCGTTAATTTCACCCAGGATTTTGTCGGCATAGGCCGGGTTTTTATTTTCCTTAAGAATATCTTCTTTCAGCAGGCCCGCCAGGAGTTCAATACCGCCTAAAGGGTTACGGATTTCGTGAGCAATCTGGGCCAGCATGGTTTCTTTTTCATTTTGTATCCTCAGCAGGCCATATCTCATTTTGTTCATGGATGAAGAAAGCTCTTTTATCTCGCCATACATTTTTTCGGGTTCGGGAGCAAGCAGGTCTCCCCCACCGATCTGGCGGCTGAAAGAAGCCAGACGGTCGAGCGGTCTTGAAATTGATCCGGCGAGCAGTAATCCCAAAATAAAAGAGACTGCAAGTCCGCCAAGACCTATATAAAGGAAGATTGAAGAAAAATTCTCCACCTTCTGAAGGTGCAGGGCATTTTCCCTGAGGGCGAGCCAGAAGGAATCATCCAGGCGGCAAAAGCTCCAAAGGTACCAGTTTCCGTCGTCTCCCTTAAATGGGAGCGAGGAGGCGGACTGGCCTAATTTCAGCTCTGAGATTTCTTTCCGGTTAAGCATGAGGCGCACGTCCTGAGTGCCTTCCATGGTTTTGGAGGCTGAATGGACGAGGATTGTAAAATTCCTGTCGAAGAGGAAAGCCTCCATCTGAAGGTCCGGATCCAGGAAGCTATGGAAAATATCCCTGTAATAGTCCCCCACGCTTTTCTCCGGAAATCCGAAGTGAAGTATGTCGAGGTATTTTTTATCTATCTGCCTTGAAAGGAGCTGAGTGGAAACGTTTACCTGCCGGCTGAGTTCGCTAAGGTATAGGTCCCTTATAAAGCGGTAACTTACGGCCGAAGTAATCAGCACGAAGGCTGAGGTCACAAGACAGAATGTAAAAATAATTCTTATCCTGTAGTATGATTTTTCTATAAGGCCCTTTAAGACAGTCATTCTTGCCGCAAATTAAATGGTTTTAGAAATGGCAGATTAAAAGTAAAAGCTTGCAATGAAATAGTCAATATAACATTAAGAGGCATTATAAATTTGCCTCAAGGCTAAGCCACCATTGCGCCAGGTGAAACAACCCCTCAAAATCAGGATCCATCAGGAGGTTTATTTTCAGGTCAGGCGAAATATTCAGGTCGAACTTTGTAATAAAATCGGTGGTGTTTTCAGTCAGCTTTTTTGCCGGTTCGGTGTATCTCTCGGCGAAATTAGATTCCTTTCCTATTACCCCATTCTCATTGCGCTCCCTTGAATTAAAGTATGCCACTGTCACGTCGTGAATCTCCCAGTCGCGCAGTATTCTGTTTACACCAAGCCACAGGCCGAACTTCTCGTGTACCTTAAAATACAGAAGTACAGGGATCTGCAAAGTCCATTCTTCAGCCGTATAGTTCCATTTAAGGGTCTTTTTTTCCCTAAGGGTGTTAAGATAATAATAGTTATTTCCCTGGGAGGTATGATTGTATTCAGAGTATCGGCTGGCCAGGACGGGTTCACTATCTGTAACTGAGCTTTTCGAGTTACTGTAATAGAACCCTGCGAGAAGAGTGTTTGATGGGGTAAGATCCCACTTGAAATTTAACATTACCTCGTGAGAATTGACTGTTTTTTCACCCGAGCCCGTACGGATGTCATGCACAAAAGAATAGCCGTTGGAAGCATAAACGGAACTATCGTAGCTGCTTACCCACCTGTATGTGCTGTTGGAAGTATCGTTAATTGCAGATGTACTATAGAGGTCTATATTGCTGTGATTATACCTGTAGAAGCCTGCAATTTCCTTTCCTTCGGGAAGCAGTTTTAAGAAATTCACCCCAATATATTTTGTTGTTCCCTTATGCTGCCAGGTTTGTTCTGTAATAGAGTTTGACATGTTATACGACCAGTCAGGAAGCTTTTCGGGCACTTTATACTGGTAAAAGTATGAGTTCCCCTGATTAAAAGCCTGATTAGCCTTGCCTGAAAGGAATCCTCCTTTTAATCCGAGTCTGAGCAAGGGGGAAACGTCCATGCTTACTCCGGCAGAAAGATCCAGGTGGCGGTATTTCTCATCCTTAGCCTCTGAGTTTGAGTTATTGTACTTTGACTGGCTAGTGTTTCCGTACTCACTGTTGTAGAGGTTCAGGTACTCTCCTGCTCTCGAGTGAGTAACGCCGTTTAAGGAGAGGCCGAAGGTAAGGTTATCAAGAACTCGAAAGCCCATAAATGCACTGAAGAGATGGGCCGAGGTTAGCATTTCATCCATATTAGCCTCCCGGTCAATTGTTGGGATGCTACTCACATCAGAAGAAGCAATCTTTGCATTAAAGGCATCGTAGCCGTAGCGTGATGAATAAATATAATAAGGCATTGAATAGTATTTCTCTTCCCTGTGTATGAGCTGATAAGTAGCCCCGAGGAAGAAGTTTTTGTTTATTTCCTTCACTGGATATGTAAGTACCCCAATTGAGACAACCGGCTCTGGCTCCACTCGTGCAGTAGAGAGCCATCTGCGGTCCGGAAGCCTAAGGTCAGCAGGAGCATAATAGTTTAGAGGCACATAACGGTCTACAATAAGCGGGACTTCCCTGTCGCCCCTGAAATCCATGTAAAACTTTATTTCCTTACCGTTCAACTCTGGCAGGCTTGCCGGATTATTGAAGAGGTCGAGGAAAGGATCGCGCACAAAGCCCGCGGCCACCTGCTTAAAGGCTGGAAGTGCAAAGGTATTGAGGTAATGGCTCTTAAAATACATGTCCGAATTCTGAAAACTTTTCTCAGCTGCCCTTTCCCCATAGTATTGCGCGGAACTTAGAACCGGCAAAATAAGCATTAAGAACAGTATCTTTTTCATATTGCCTCTGATAAAATTTATTCATTAATAGTTTGGTTATTTTCCCATATAGAGTTTAACTCCAGCCGAGAGGGCAACATCGCCAAGACCCGGCTGTACAACGTGCTCAAGTGATGAGTTATATAGAGGATCGGTGGCGCTTGCCGGAAAACGTATGGGATTTGATTTTTCGGTTTTCAGATTACTGAGCAAAAGTTTCTGTAGATGCAAGGATACAGAAAATCTATCCGTGAATTTTATATTGAGACCGGCCGAAACGTACTGGCCAAAACCTTTTGTACTAAGGTCGGTCTTTGTTGTAACGGAGTTGTTCTTCTCGGTAAATTTGGTTTTATAGTAGCAATAGCCAGCACCGAGGCCCAAAAAAGGGATCAGCGTACCTGACTCATTTAATGGAGCAAAGAACTGCAGTTCTATTAGTCCCGGATAGCCATCAGAGTTATATTCCTCTGAAGTTATGGAATTATCCGGCCCTCCCCAGCTTGTTTTGGGGTAAATTGCCTTCGAGTCCTTTTTATTCCTGCTAAACCCGTAACCGGCAGAAAGATCCAGACAGATATTGTGGCTTAAATAGTAAGAGAAATGGAACTTCACTTCCTTTGCAGTAATAATTGTTGCTCCATAAGTGGCAGATGAGGGGCCAATGTCAATATAGGGATAATACGCACGTTCAAGAACGGCAGCCGGGAAAACGCTTGTACCGAAACTAATGCCGGCTTCCTGGCCATAAAGAGGTTTATACAACAGAATAATCATGAAAACGGCTAGAGATGAAGCGACAGACTTTTTCATTTTTGCGCCCAATGTTTGTAATAGAATAGAAGAATTCTGCCTGTGAGGAGCAAGATATGTGCCGGGAGGAAATCCGTTATTTTTAATTTATTATTTATTTTTTGTTTGCGGCTCTTTCAGATTTCTGATGGGAATATCAGATTTTTGATAAGGAAGGGATAAAAAAAACCCAGACGCGGAGCCTGGGTTTTTATCAATGCCTTTAAATGAAATTTACTTCGTTGTATCGATTTCACTACTCATCTGCTGAAGGGCCTCGATCTCTTTATCCTTGGAGTAAAGCTGCTCTTTCTGATCTTTTTCCAGCCTCTCCTTAGCCTCCAGTTTTTGCTTAATATCCTGTGCTATAAGACTCTTTATGTCCTTACGTATTTCAGCTCTTTCCTGCTTGTAGCGGGAAAGTTCTTTTTCCAGACGGTTAATCCAGTCTGTAGTAAATTTCTCACGCGATCTGAGTTTTTCCATCTGCCATGAAGAAATGTTCAAATTAGTTCTGTATCTGGTGACCACGGTTTTTTTCTTATGTGTTGTCTTGGACTTCGATGTGCAAGGCTGCTGAGCGAAGATCAGAGAGCAAAAAAACAGTGAAAAAGCAACAACAAAAGCAACGCGTCTTAGTTGCATAATGGATCCCCAATATTAGTAGCGATTTAAATAATATTTGCGTTGTAAAGTTAATTATCCCTGAGTTAAATTGCAACAACACCTTTTATCTTATTCTTTCTGCTGAAGGCAGAAAAAAGCTAAAAGTAGAGCCATTGCCGGGTCTGGATTCGGCCCAAATCCTGCCACCGTGCATTTCAACCATATCCTTGCAGAGTATGAGCCCAAGCCCTGTTCCCTGCTCATTAAGTGTACCGTTTGTGCTAATTGGAATATCTATTCTGAACAATTTACATAAATCCTCGCTGGTTATTCCAATTCCATTATCTATTACAGAAATCTTTACCTGGCCATTAGCCTCCGAGGCTTTAATTCTAATCTTCCCGTCGGGATAAGTAAATTTGACAGCATTTGAAATAAGGTTCTGAAGTATGAGTTCAAGCATGTTCCCGTCGGCATATACTCTCAGGCTGCTGTCTACTTCATTTGATGCAGCAATACGTTTTTGCAATAGATTTGCCGAGGAAATTTCCAGCGTTGAAGTGACAGCATCCTTAAGTAAAATCTGGGCAGGCCTATATGATATCCTCCCCGACTGCAGCCTCGACCACTGCAACAGGCTGTCGAGCCACCTGTATACTTTTTCAAGTGTGTTGCGGATTTCAAATGCAAAATGTCTTATTTCTTCTTTGCTGTAGCTATCTATTTTGGAATAAAGTTCCTTTGAAACACCAAGAAGTCCGTGAAACGGGCTGCGCAGGTCGTGTGAAACGATTGAAAAAAATTTGTCCTTTTCGGCATTGAGCTGTGCTAGTTTCATATTATAATGAATAAGAGCGTCCTCAATTTTCTTGTGGCTGGATATATCGCGGCCAATGCCAATGACGCCTGTTATATTGCCTTCGGCATCCCGGATCGGAGACATCATGGTCGAATAGTGCATATGTTCACCAAACATGAAAGCCGACCACTCGTACATGAATGATTCTCCATTCAACGCTCTATTGTTAGCCTCAAAGTGAATTGCAGCTTCTTGCTCATTCATTATTTCAGATACAGTTTTTCCGAGATATCTTTTTTTTGCCTCAGGATTCTTAGCGAAGATTTTTCCGTACATGCCTGTGTGGCGTTGTTCGGTGTCCAGAGTAAATACTATGTCATCTACTGATTCGAGAAGGGCATTAAACCTGGTTTCGCTTTCGTTAAGTTTTTCCTCAGCTTTCTTGCGAAGACTGATTTCCGTCTGAAGCTGTTCTTCAAGCAGTGCGATCCTGTTTTTCAACCCGGATTCCATCTCCCCCGTTTTTTTCGAGAACACTTTTACTTTTGTGTTTTGCTGCGGCATACTATTAAGCCAAACCTTTCTGAAAGTTTTACCATTTGTTCTTTACTTCACGCTTTCTTGAAAAGAGAAAGCAATTTCTGAAATATTTTTTAATTAAAAAAGGAATTTCGCAATAGCCATATAGGATATTAAGGTTTTCTTATCTGGAAAGCTGAAAAATTCAGCTTTAATTAAAGTTCCGCTTACAAAGCTAAACTTTATAAAATTTTGCCGATAATAAGTAAAACTGCTTCTGTCCGGAACTCCAGAAGAAAAAAGGGCAAATAAATTCCGGGCAGGAGAACGCTCCCCCGTTGGTTGAACTCATTTTCCATTTATCAAAAATGCGGAGACAAATTTTATGCTGAAACATAGAACGCTCCCCGAAGATGATCCTTTTACAGTTTAGGGCAGTTGTTTCGTCAATTAATATAAAAGTGATTTTATAATCAATTCTGTTTAACAAAATGGTGAAATTATGAAGTGGTTTAATAACCTTAAGATCGGTTCTAAATTAATGCTGAGCTTTTCTACCGTTACTGCCATTGCAGCTATTATGGGCTTATTCGGAATCTTCAACCTTAAAGAGGTGGATAAATCCTACAGTAAGCTCTGGAAAGAAAATGTCACTCCAATTGTCAAGTTGGGCGATCTGCTGCAAAGATATCAGTTTGTCAGGCTAAATACACTAAAAATTGTAATGGCAAACGATCCTGCAGAGATATCAAAGTACAACGAAATAATTGATAGCCAGTTAAAGATAGTTGATGAGGAGCTGGAATACTGCAAAAATTCATTTTCAAGTGCTGAAGAATCGGCTCTTTATAATGACGTAATACAAAAGCGGGATCATTACAGAGCTTATCTCGGGGAAGTAATAAAGCTGTCAAAAGACAACAAGGATCAGGAAGCAGAGGCAATCCTTTTGGGTGATATGACTGCTGCAGCCAACGATTATCAGGATGCAATTGAAAAATGGATTAAGACTGAAGTAAGTAATGGAGACTCCATTTCTGCAGAGAATTCCGCGCAGACAGATTCAACTGTAATCATTATGCTCATACTTCTGATACTGGGAATTGGCGTTTCCATAGGCCTTGGAATACTTATTACAAAACTTATCAAGACTCCAATTAATAAAATCCTTTTAATGGCGCAGGAGATGCAGAAAGGGCACGTTAAGGCAAGGGCAAATCTGGATACCGAGGATGAGCTGGGCCTGATGGGGCGGACACTGGACCAGTTTGTCTCGCAGGTGGATTCTAGCATTATAGGAGCGCTCAATGGCATCGCTAATGGAGACGTTAGTTTTACAGCTCCAATGTACGACGACAAGGACGAAATTGCGCCTGTCTTAAACAGGGTAACTTCTACTGTAAGAAGCCTTATTACAGAAGTAAATGACCTCACCAAAGCCGCTATTAACGGGGATCTTGAAAAACGCGGGAACGCTGAGCGCTATCAGGGCGGCTATAAAGAGATTGTCGCAGGTTTCAATGCAACAATCGAAACCATTGTAAAGAATGTCCGCCAGTATGAAGCTATTATCGACAAGGTGGGACATGGGGACCTTACCGCAAGAATGCTTGGGGACTACAGGGGCAACTATGCAATCCTTCAGAAAAACGCCAACGAATTTGCAGGTTCGCTTGAAGAACTGATCTCAGGGGTTCATGATGCAGTAGAGGCAACAGCCAGCGCTGCAACTGAAATTTCCAGCTCCAGCGAACAAATGGCCTCAGGGAGCCAGGAGCAGAGCCAGCAGACAACTGAAGTAGCCGGCGCCGTTGAGGAGATGACAAAGACAATTTATGAAACCGCCAGGTACGCCAACGAGGCTGCGGAAATGGCAAAGGATTCCACCTTGTCGGCTGAAAAAGGAGCTCAGAAGATTACAGATACACAAAAAGGAATGGAAAAGATTGTCAATTCCACTAAAGAAACCGGCAAGATAATTACAAATCTTGCTCTTAAGACAGACCAGATTGGCGAGATCACACAGGTTATTGACGACATTGCAGACCAAACGAACCTTTTGGCCTTAAACGCCGCAATTGAGGCTGCGCGTGCCGGTGAGCAGGGACGGGGCTTTGCCGTTGTGGCTGATGAAGTAAGGAAGCTTGCCGAGCGTACTACGAAGGCAACCAAAGAAATAGCTGAAACGATCAAAGCTATTCAGACTGAAGCCAAGGAAGCAGACAGCTCGATGCTTGAAGCTAAACAGGCCGTAGAGAAAGGGATGGATCTTACGGCTGAAGTTGCACAGGTGCTGCAGGATATTCTTTCAGGAGCAAAGAAAACCACCGGCGTTGTTTTGCAGTTAGCTGCAGCATCGGAGGAACAATCGACGACAGCCGAGCAGATATCAAAAAATATTGACGGGATCTCCAGTATTACTCAGCAAAGTGCCGCCGGGACAGAGCAGATAGCAAGGGCAGCAGAAGATCTGAACCGCCTGACTGTAAACCTCCAGGAAATGATTTCAAGATTCAAGATCAGTAACGAGGAGACAAAAAAGAATCAAAGAGGCTCACTTGAAGTAAGGACAAACGGATCACTTTCAAGAAGCAGAAATCAGCGCTAAAAACTTCAATAACAAATTCCCGGAGGAAGCAAAATTCCTCCGGGATATATTGCCCTCACCTATCCTTCTGAATCCGCATACTTCTGACTCAAGTCAATTGATCTCATTGAGAGCAAAATTAAATTATATATAGAAGCGTGGCAGCCTGCAGAGTATTTAATGGCTGGCGCAGTCTCAAAAAAAAACAAGGAGGATAAAATGAAAAAATCAAATTTCACTGGGTTAGGTCTGCTTGTAATATTTTTGGCTTTCAGCCTGTTGACAGAAAGCCTGTACGCTCATTGCGACGGCATTAAGGGCCCGGTAGTAACTTCAGCCCAAAAAGCTCTTGAAACAGGCAATGTGAATTATGCCCTTATATGGGTTTCAAAGGATAATGAGGAAACAATAAAGAACCTTTTTAATAAGTCGCTCGAAGTAAGAAAGCATGGCACTGATGCCCGGGAACTGGCAGATATGTATTTTTTTGAAACTCTCGTACGTCTGCACCGCAATGGCGAAGGGGAAGAATACAACGGCCTTAAAATGACGGATGAGGACGTTCCGGCTGTGATTCATGCGGCCGATCTGGCAATTGAAACCGGTAATAAGGATGAGCTTCTCACATTTTTCAAAAAGAAACTGGACAAAAAAGCTGTTGAAAGCAAGCTAAATGAAGTCCTCTCCAAGAAGCAGTTTGACATAAATGATCTTCAGGCAGGCCGCAGCTATGTAAAATCATATACTGAATTTATTCACTTTGCCGCCGGGCTCTCCGGGAATAAGGAACCTGAAGAGCGTGAGAAAACCCGCCATAAAATTCACGGCTAATTCAAATAAAGTTAATCCGGGAAGTTCTCATGGACTTCCCCCGCAATATATTACTCACATTTCATAGTCTTTCTGTCCACTCAAATAACACATCAAATCCTTCCCAAGCAGTATATTTAAGCATTTTCAGTCATCTTTCGTCAAAAGGCAGATTAAACAGGACCTTGATTAATTACGATATTTTTTATATTTTTCGACTATTCAAGTAAATTAGTCGAATACATAAAATGAATGAAACATTAACAAAGGAAAAAGAGCAGCAGATACTGAAGGCTGCAAGGCAGACATTTGCCCGCTACGGGTTTTCCAAGACTACAATGGAAGACATAGCTGAAGGGGTGGAGATGGGAAAAGCTTCACTTTACTATTACTTCCCTACCAAGGAAAGTCTCTTTAAGGCTGCAATGGCCGAAGAAAAAGATGAATTTGTAAGGAAAGTTGAAAAAATACTTGAAAAACAGAATACGGCAGTCGCTAAACTCCACACCTATGTTGAAGAGAGACTTAAATTTTTTCAGGAACTGGTAAACCTGGGGACACTGACTGTACATTCGTTCCTTGAGAAAAAATCCATTTTCAGGAATCTTTTTGATGAATTCGGCGACCAGGAACTCAGGATTATGAAGAGTATTATTGATGAAGGGAAAGCTTCGGGTGAATTCAATAAAGATCTGGATGAACGTGTGCCTGAAATTCTCTTGCACGTTCTTCATGGGCTCAGGCTAAGAATGGTACGCACAATTGCAGGAGCCAGTAGAATGGACAATAAGACGTTTCGTGAACTTCTGCATGAGATGCTACTGACAATTGACATTTTTATATCTGGGATTAAGCCATAATTTTTAAGAATGAAGGAGAATTTAGCGTTGGAAGAAAATATGCAACAAGTAAAAGTAAAAAGACACAGACAAAATGTTCAAAACGACGGTGATGAGTCTGTAGAGTCTACACCCGTCTATAAAAAGAAAAGAGTACTTATTCCCCTGTTTATTGTACTTGCCCTGATTGCTGCCGGCATTTACTGGTACATGGGACAGCAGGGATATATTTCAACAGATGACGCCTACATTGACGGCAACAGAGCGACCTTAAGTTCAAAGATGCTGGGAAGGATAGACTCTCTTGCTGTAGATGAAGGAGATACGGTTAAAGCTAATGAAAAGCTGGTTATACTGGATACATCAGACCTTAGAGCACAGGAGAGGTCAGCTGCCGCTACAATTAATAATGCCACTGAAAGCATAACACTCTCAAAAGTCAATCTTGATCGTGCAAAAGACGATTTCCAGAGAGCAAAGTCGCAATACCAGAGCAATATCATCCCAAAAGAGCAGTATGATCATGCCGCAAGAGCTGTTGAAGCAGCTCAGGCAGAGTATAATATAGCAATCTCCAGGGTTGGTACGGCCAAGGCGCAGCTTGGCGTAATTCAGACAACCTTGCAGAACGGGGTTATTGTCTCTCCCCTGGACGGCGTAATTTCCAAAAGATGGGTTCTGGCCGGAGATGTGGTACAGCCCGGGCAGCCGATTTATACAATATACGACACTAAGAATATCTGGATCACGGCTCAGCTTGAAGAGACAAAGGTTTCAAGCATAAAGCCGGGAGACTATGTGGAAATTGACGTTGATGCATATCCCGATCAGAAGTTTTATGGTAAAGTTTTTCAGATAGGCGCTAATACAGCAAGCCAGTTTTCGCTTATTCCGCCTAATAACGCCTCTGGTAACTTTACAAAGGTAACGCAGAGAGTTCCTGTCAAAATTTCAATTGATGGAAGAACAAAGGATTCCAAGAATCCTTCAGGGAAACTGGCTTTACTTCCCGGGATGAGTGTTGAGGTTAGGATAAAGGAAGGCGGTGTGAAGTAATATGGCTCAGAATCAGCTTAGGCACAGGAAGAAAGGCTTCCTGAAGCTTGATCAGGAGCATCCTTCTTATAAGTGGTGGGTACTTGCAAATATCATGGTCGGTACTTTCATGGCGGTGCTCGATTCCACGATTGTAAACGTGGGACTGACAAAGATCATGACGGCATTCGGGACCAGCGTGGATAAAATTGAATGGATTCTTACTGCCTACCTGCTGGTTTTTGCGGTTATGCTTCCCACCTCAGGCTGGGTTGCAGATCACTTTGGATACAAGAGGACCTACTTTTTGGCTTTGTTCCTCTTTACATTCGGATCGTTTTTGTGCAGTCTCTCATGGAATGAAAACGCGCTTATTGCCTTCCGACTCGTCCAGGGGGCAGGAGCAGGGTTTCTGATGCCTGTAGGTATGGCAATCGTAACACGTGAGTTTCCGCCGGAGAAAAGAGGCATTGCGCTAGGTTTCTGGGGAATTGCCGCTGCGGCCTCAGTATCCTTAGGGCCAATGATAGGCGGCTACCTTATAGACAACTACAGCTGGCATTCAATTTTCGACGTTAACATACCCGTTGGAATTCTGGGTATGGCAGCAACTTATATAATACAGAGGGAATACAAGACTGAGCACACGCGCTCTTTTGATTTTCTGGGTTTTATTTCCATGACGGTGTTTCTGACATTCCTTTTACTTGCACTCTCAAACGGGAATGCATCCTGGAATACGGGCGGGTGGACTTCACCTTTTATTCTTTTTTGTTTTGCCCTCTCAATAGTTGGCTTTACCATATTTCTGGCAACGGACCTGAGCATAAAGCATCCGCTGATTGAATTGAACCTTCTGAAAAATTTCAATTTTTCTGTCACAAATGCAATATTGTTCATCTTCGGTATGGGACTTTTCGGGAGCACATTCCTCCTGCCGCTGTTTCTGGAAAATTCGCTTAACTACACTGCTCTTCAGGCCGGACTGGTTTTCTTCCCAGTCGGGGTGCTCCAGGCCGTAATTTCTCCAATATCCGGATATCTTGCTGATAAAATAAACCCAAAGATCCCGGCTTTTATAGGGCTGGTTCTTCTGGCATTCAGCCTTTATCTAAATAATTTTCTTTCTCTTTATTCAGAACATGCACAGATCATGCTTCCGCTTTATATAAGAGGGCTTGCGATGGGAATGATGTTTACTCCGTTGAGCACTATTGCACTGGCAGATATACAAAAGCATAAAATGGCTCAGGCCTCCGGGTTGTTTAATGTAATAAGGCAGATTGGCGGAAGCTTCGGAGTAGCCATTTTCGGAACAATGCTCACACGCAGAATATTATTCCATACAGAGGCACTTGGAGAAGCTGTAAACCGTTTCTCTCCTTCTTTCCAGCAGGTGCAATATGGCGTTGGGCATTTTGTACAGCAGTCCGTTGGCGGAGCAGGCAGTGAAGTTGCAGTCAGATCGCAGGCGCTAATTGCGCAGCACGTTGCAAACCAGGCCTTTGTCCAGGCAATAAATGACGACTTCCTGCTGGCAGCAGGAATAACACTGGTTTGTCTCATCCCGCTGTTCTTTCTGAGATATAAAAAGAAAAAAGGTGAAAAGGGAGAACATGTTGCTGCGATGGAATAATGAAAGGTAAAGGCAGAGGGTAAAGGTAATAAAGAAAAGCTTTTTTAAGGATTCTCTCTCTACCTTAATTACTTAAACCGGAATAATATAGTTTTAGAGGAATTGATGAAAAATATACTTTTGGCATTAATTGTAATTTTTGTAACCGCATATTTTGCAAATGCGCAGGAGGGTGTTTCTGCGGATTCGATTGATTTAACAAGGGCAATTGAGCTTACATTGCAGAATCACCCTTCTATTAAGCAGGCCCAAAGCCTTATCGGAACAGCTGAGGCAAGAATTAAACAACAGGCCACTTCATATCAGCCTGAAGTGGAAGCTGATGCGTCTTATACGAGGATAGGCCCTGTACCGACATTTGAGTTTGGAGGGCTTTCTGCAAAACTCTACCCTGAGAACAATTACGATGCACACGTTAGCGGCAAATACCTCGTTTATGATTTCGGACAGCGTGATGCTATGCGTGACTTAACGGCTTCGTATAAAAATTCGGCTCAGGACAACATTGAAGTCATAAAAACGAATCTTGCCTACCAGACTTTACAGGCATTTTATTCACTGCTTTTCCTGAGACAGAGTCTGTCTGTAAAAGACCAGCAGATAGCTGATCTGAACAGCCATCTGCAGGTGACACAGGCAAAGGTTTCTTCCGGAACAGCGACAGATTTCGACGTTTCGACTACAGAAGTCCGTGTTTCCTCTGCCATGAATCAGAGGACAGAAATCTTAAATGAAATCAGCAAGCAGGAGATTATGTTAAGAAGCCTTATGGGTCTTAATGAGAATGCTCCTGTAAACGTTACAGGAAACTTTAATTTTGTACCCGAAAGTGTTAAAGCCGATTCACTGATAAATGTTGCGATGAATCAAAGAGGTGAAGTAAAGCTTGCACACGACCTTCAAGTGAGTGCAGACAAACAAAAAACAGTAGCCCGTATGTCGGATAAACCTTCATTAAGCGTAGGAGCCGCATACGGTTTTAAGAATGGCTATATCCCCAACCTTGATGTATTAAGGGGTAACTGGACGGCTGCGGTTATATTCAGGTATCCGATCTATAATGGTGACCGCTCGCGTTACCAGCTTGAAGAAGCCGAGGCAAACCTGCAGTCGTCTCTTGCCCATACGAGTGATGTTACGCTCGGGATCAGGACTGAAGTCAATCGTGCAATTTCTGATCTTGACGCTGCGCGCCAGCAGCTGGAAACCGTAAAGGTACAGGTTCTTCATGCACAGAGAGCTTTACAAAGAGCTGAACTCCAGTACAGGGATGGCGTGATCAGCAACCTGGACCTACTGGATGCCCAGACGGGTATCACAGAGGCAAGACTCTCGGAGTTGCAGATTATCTATAAAAATATAATTAGCCGGTATCAGCTCCAAAGAGCTGCCGGAGACAAACTCTGGAAAGAATAGTACTCACAAAAACGTGCAAAACCCTGAAGGAAATATTTTGGAAACCTTCAGGGTTTTTGCATTTTAAAAGGCCGGGGCAATTATCCAAAATTTAACGGGACGGATTTTTCCGCTTTCAGGCTATACCCAAAGAGCAATTAAATATTTAAATTATACTGCAAAACTTTGGGTGGAGATATAATGAACATGAGGATTTTTGTTTCTGGACTTTTGTTACTTCTTATTTCAGCAGCGGTTCCGCATAGGGTTGAATCCTATTCCGATCTTAAAAAGCTGTTTGAAAGCAAAAAGTATTTTGAATTAAGGGATGCCCTCAAGAAAGAAACCTCGGAAGATGCTCCGGTAATTCTATTTTTGAAGGGCGCCGTAAGTAACAAGTTTAATGAGCTTGACAAGTCGATAAATTATATTAAAAAGTACATTGATATAACCGGCAATAATTCAAATGTAGAATACATAACAGAAAGCTACGATATACTTGCCGACAGTTATCTCAAGTCGTACCAATACAAGAAAGCAGCTGAAAGCTACCAGGTAATACTGGACAGGTTTACTTCTTATCTTGATGAAACAAAGATTGAAGATATTAAGAATTCTGTAAGGCTCTGGAAAGCATTTAGCGAAGTCCCCCCGCAGTCGGTGAGGCTTAAAGGCGATACGAAAATAAAGACAGAAAAAGACAAGGTAGGTCTTACAAATATTCCGGTTGAGATAAACGGCAATAAGCTTGCATTTATTTTTGATACTGGCGCCGGAATTTCGAGCATAACAAAATCCTACGCACAGATGCTTCATTTCAGAATTATTGACGATTCTATTGAAGTAAATGCATTTACAGGGAACACAGTCTATGCCTCACTAGGTATTGCCCCGGCTGTAAAAATAGGTAATGCGGTAATAGAAAATTCAGTATTCCTGGTATTTAATGACAGTGACTTATCCGTCCCATCGTATAATTATCAGTGCAACGGAATAATCGGTTTTCCTGTTATTGAAAGCCTGGGTGAAGTAACACTTACTAAAACCGACAGCCTGATAATTCCGGAGAAGGCTGGAAGGCATTTGCTGCAGAACATGTGTCTGGCTGGATTATCCCCCATAGTTCTTGGAGAATTTAACGGCAGGAAGCTTTCTTTTAACCTGGATACCGGAGCCAAGAATTCGGTCCTTTACCAGTCTTTCTTTCAGAATTATGAACAGAGCATAAAGGAAAACTCCGAGATGCAGACAAGGGAACTGGCCGGGGCCGGAGGCTCAAAGAAACTTACAGTCTACAGGCTCAAGAATTTCAACATAAATATTTCAGGCAGAAATGCAGGACTCGATCAGGTCACAGTACTAACCGAAGCGCTGGATGAAAACAACCAGTATTTTTACGGAAATCTTGGGCAGGATATTATTAGACAGTTTAACAGAATGACACTTAATTTTGAAACGATGAGTCTGATACTGGAATAATAATTGGGCAGTTAATATTTAAAGGCAGGAATCTTACTTCTGCCTTATCTTTTATCATTCCCTACCGGATTATTACTATTTCTCAGTTTATGAGATTGATTCAATTTCTTCAGGTCCCGCCAATTTAATAGAAAAGCGTTTATCTTTTTCTCTGAATATGCAAAACAGTACTGCGACGGCAATCCCAAAAGCTGATGAAAAATAGAAATAAATAAGCCCTTTCTGATAATCCAGCACAAAATTAATGAGCTTAAAGACCAAGGAAGCATTATAGATCAATAAAAGGATATGGAAAAAACTTATGTACCTGTATTTGGAAGCAAAGACAGTTACGTAACGAATCACATAGAAAAAAAGGACAAGAAAGTTTGCCGCCGTAATCAGACCTATATTTCGATGACGATAGGATAATCCCAGGGCTAACATTCCCGCAAGGAATGGAAGTGTAACAGACCACCTGATTTTTTTATTGAGTGCAATAACAGGAATTATTAATACACCTGAGGTAAATGGATATAATGCATAAGGATATGAGATATGGAAGTAACGGAATAACATACCCAGAGGATCAGACAGCGCCATAATAAGGAAGTAATAAAAGAAATTACTTTTATACTGCCTGAAAGGAGGAAAGAGCCATACAAACTGCGCTAATTCCCCAATTATATAACCAATATTCATAAGTTTTTTCTATTTATTTGGACTAAAGTCTTAGGAGATGGAGTTCTGCTTTTTACTTAGTTTCAAAGCAAAGCGCTTGTCCTCCTCCCTGAAAAAGCAGAAAAGGATTCCGAGGATAAGCTCAAAGATAGTTGTAGAATAAAAAAATACGGCTCCCATGTAAGGATCTACCATAGCATTGATAAGCTTGATAAGCAATGACGCGTTATAAATGAGAAAAAGAAAATGGAAAAAACTCATGTACCTGTTCTTTAGAGCAAAGACGGCAATATGACGCGTTGAATAATACAATATAAGAAAAAGAAGGACACACAAAATATAAGCTATATCCCAGTTAGGAAGTGAAAACCCTAAAGTTAACACTGCTACAAGAACAGATATTACAAGGGTCCACCTGATTCTCTTATTGATCGATATTATAGAAACCAGTGAACCAAAGAGAGCCAGGACAAAAGAAATATTTGAAGGCACCGGGCGCAAATAACTGTGAATCAGCATTGACAAAGGATCAGAAATAGCAACAAAAAGGAAATAATAAAAGAATTTTCCCTTATACTGCCTGAATGGAGGAAGCGCCCATATAGTATACGAAACAAATTGAATTAATTTTATGACATTCATATATTGTACATTACTATTTTGAAATATTATTTCTGCATTTAAGTTATTAGACAGGCCTTATAATTCTTTGAACTTATGTTTACTTAGATTAAAAGCTAAGCGCTTATCCTCCTCTCTGAAAAAGCAGAAGAGAATTCCAAGAATGATTTCAAAGATAGTTGTTGAATAAAAATATGCAGCTCCCATGTATGAGTCCACCATTGCATTTATAAACTTGATAAGTAACGATGCGTTGTAAATAAGAAAAAGAAAATGAAAAAGACTTACATATTCTTTCTTTGCAGCAAAAAAGGCAATATGACGAATGGAATAATACAATATTAGCACGATTAATACACACATAATATAGGATATATCCCGGTTTGGAATAGAAAATCCAAAAGCTAATACTGCTGCAAGAACAGGTAATACAATTTCCCACTTAATTTTTTTATTTATCGATATTATTGAAACAAACGCAGAAAAGAGGGTAAGAACAAAATACATATTTGAAGGCACTATGCGCAGGGAACTTCGCAGTGCCATTACTAAAGGATCAGAAAGCGCCACAAACAGGAAGTAGTAAAAGAAATTTCCTTTATACTGCCTGAATGGAGGAAGCGCCCATATAAAAGACGAAACATATCCTATTAAAAGTACAACATTCATAAAAATCACATAGTTATTGAAAAATATCTCTGAATTTATCTGTAGCTCAGGTATTTACTTAAATTCAAAGCAAAACGTTTATCTTTCTCAGTAAATACACAGAACAATATTCCAAGAATTATTTCAAATGCAGTGGTAAAGAAGAAATATACAC
>JBLMYS010000039.1:0-39510 GCA_050258415.1 Acidobacteriota bacterium
ACACCAGCAGAATCATAACCACGGTATTCTAACCTCTTTAACCCGCCAAGTAATATAGGAATACAATTCTTTGCGCCAATATATCCAACTATACCGCACATATAATTTCCTCCTAGTCATTTAAGCTATGTTAAAAAACGGGCAAGTAGAACAGAAGACTTACAAATCAGGGCAATGCCTGAGCAAGAGGGGATTTAATTTCTGGAAATAAAAGGTATTTACATCTGTAAAGAGCATATCTTTACTTTCTTTTATCGTTAATTAATTTATTCTATTCCACAATTTTGTAAAATTATGCACCATTTGCAAGGAAAATCTCACTTTTTAATAAAATCCACGGGTCAATTATATCTACATACCTTTTAAATTTCTGATGAGGTAAATTAGGGGCCTTTTTTGCAAGGTTGAGTTTAAGCCCGCATTTTCTTAAACTGAAATATTGGGTGCGTTAAGAAAATAATTTTGAGGGTATAGCATAATGGATGAGCAGCATTTATCCGATGGGCATGAAATTTTGTTTGAGCAGTTCGGTTCAAACTTCTGGTACGTAGCCGACTTATACGACAGTTATCTGAATGATAAAAGTTCCGTTTCGGAATACTGGCGGAACTACTTTGATCAGCTTGCCACTCCTCCTAAGGCTGCCACTGGTAAAAAACAACAGTTGCCGCCTAAGGTAGAGCAAAGACCAGCGGAAACAAAGCAGCCGGCACCAAGGCGTGAGCCTTCCCGCGAGGCTCAGGCTCCCCCGCCGCCCTCAGGAGATCACGAGACTTACCAGCTTATTACGGGTGTAGGGCAAAGAATAATTGAAAACATGACTGGCAGTCTTACTATTCCTACCGCAACGAGCCAGAGGACAATTTCCGTAAAACTGCTGGAAGAAAACCGCAGAATAATTAACCAGTTCCTTCAGAAAACCAACCAGGGGAAAATATCCTTTACTCATATAGTGGCATATGCAATTGTAAGGGCTCTCAGGCTCTTCCCCTCAATGAATAATTCCTTCTCTATGGTTGGCGGCAAGCCGTACCTTGTAAAAAAAGACGAGGTAAACTTCGGCCTGGCCATTGATATAGAGAAAAAAGACGGAACGCGCTCTCTTATCGTGCCTAACGTTAAAGGCGCCGATAAGATGGACTTTTCTGATTTCAGAAAAGCTTATGACAATATTATTCAACGCTCCAGAACGGGCAAGATTGAACCCGGGGACTTTCAGGGAACAACAATTTCCTTAACTAATCCGGGCACTGTGGGCACCGTTTCATCAATCCCCAGACTTATGACCGGCCAGGGCGTCATTATCGCTATAGGCGTAATAGATTACCCGGCGCAGTACCAGGCAATGAGCCGCTCTACTATAGCTGAACTTGGTATTGGCAAGGTGATGAATATTACAAGCACATACGACCACCGGGTAATCCAGGGCGCTGAGTCGGGACTCTTCTTAAAACTCATAAACGACCTCCTTCTAGGAGAAGAGAATTTCTATGAAGACATTTTCCACGATTTCAATATCCCGCAGAAACCAGTTAGCTACAGAGAGGATATTCCATCAAAGACATATTCTGCACTGCCCGGAATGGATAACGTTGAAAAGCAGGCAAGAATACTCCAGCTAATAAATATCTATAGGGTAAGGGGGCATCTGATAGCGAACTTAAACCCTCTCGGGGTAAATTCGATTTACCACGCTGAACTGGATCCTGCCAACCTGGGCTTTACAATCTGGGACTACGACAGGAGATTCATAACAGGCGGACTGGGGGGAAAGGAAACCGGAAGCTTAAGAGAGATACTGGACATTCTGCAGCAGACATATTGCGATAAGATCGGTATTGAATATATGCATATTCAGCACCCGGAGGAAAAACAGTGGCTGCAGAGCAAAATGGAACCTATCAGAAATCATTTTACATTCCGTCCGGAGGAGAAAAAGCGCATCCTCTGGCAGCTTGTAATTGCAGAGGAGTTTGAGCATTTCCTGCATACAAAATTCGTCGGGCATAAAAGATTCTCACTCGAAGGCTCCGAAACCGTAATACCGCTTCTGGATTACCTCATAAACATTTCGGCTGAAGACGGCGTAAAGGAAATTTTTATGGGCATGGCGCACCGCGGACGCCTTAACGTACTGGCAAATATAATTGGCAAAAGCTACGAGAAGATATTTACCGAATTTGAAGGAAATATAGATCCTAATTCCGTTCAGGGCTCGGGAGATGTAAAGTACCACCTCGGGGCCTCGGGAGAAGTAAAGGCCCTTAACGGGAAAAAAATGACCGTATCTGTTGCCTCAAACCCGAGCCATCTCGAATGGGTAAACCCGGTTGTTGAGGGCATTGTAAGGGCAAAGCAGAAAAGAGCGGGAGACACGGAACGCAAAATCATCATTCCCCTTCTGATACATGGCGACGCCGCATTTGCCGGCCAGGGTGTGGTGGCCGAAACAATTAACCTTTCGCAGCTCAAAGGCTACCGTACAGGCGGAACGATCCACCTTATAATAAATAACCAGATCGGTTTTACAACCGACCCCGCGGAGGCCCGCTCATCCATCTATGCAACAGACGTGGCAAAGATGGTACAGGCTCCCATATTTCATGTTAACGGCGACGATCCCGAGGCCTCGCTCTGGGTCACACGCCTGGCTTATGAATACCGTCAGAAATTCAATAAGGATGTTGTTATCGACCTCTTCGGATACCGCAGGCACGGCCATAACGAGGGGGACGACCCGGCCTATACACAGCCTTTAATGTACAAAAATATAAAAGAGCACCCGTCGGTAAAAGAGCTCTATAAACAAAAGCTTGTTACGGAAAAACTCATCTCTGCGGATGAGGAGATTACTAAAAGGTCTGACGTAAATGAGTGCCTGACCGAATCCTTTGATAATTCAGCACACGATACATTTGATTTTTATTCAGACCTGCCTCTTGCTGTTCCGGAGGAAAAGCTTAATGCCCAGAAGGAAAACGCTCCAACGGCAGCTCCAAGGGATGAAATTATTAAGGTAGTGCAAGGCATCACTTCCCTTCCCGAAGGGTTTGTGGCAAACCCTAAACTTGCCCGCATGCTCACAAAAAGACGCGAACTTATTACTAATCCGCAGCTTCCGATGGACTGGGCTTATGCCGAGGCGCTGGCTTTCGGGACTCTGCTTTTAGAAGGCACCCCGATCCGCTTAAGCGGGCAGGACAGCGCCCGGGGAACATTCAGCCAGAGACACCTCATATTATCCGATATCAATACCGGGCAGGAGGTTCTGCTCTTAAACCATATTGATCATAACCAGGCTTCGATGGAAGCCCTGGACAGCCTACTGTCAGAGGCTGCAGTGCTCGGTTTTGAACTCGGCTACAGCGGGGCCGATCCGCTCTCGCTCGTACTGTGGGAGGCGCAGTTTGGCGATTTTGCCAACAGCGCACAGGTGATAATTGATAACTTCCTCATAAGCGCCTACAGCAAGTGGAAACTTCCAAACAGCCTTGTGCTCCTTCTGCCACACGGCTATGAAGGTCAGGGTCCCGAGCACTCGAGCGCAAGGATTGAAAGATTCCTGCAGCTTTCTGCCGATAACAATATGACCATCTGCAACGTAACAACTCCGGCACAATACTTCCATCTTCTAAGATTGCAGATAAAAGATCATATGTCGAGGCCTCTAATAATCTTTACCCCAAAAAGTCTTTTAAGGCTTCCTGAGGCTCGATCAGTGCTTGGCGAGCTGACCTCGGGAGGGTTCTCCAAAGTAATTGATGACCTTTCAGTGGAGAATAAAAACAGCGTTACAAGGCTTCTTCTTGTAAGCGGGAAGCTTTATTACGATATGATCTCTCACAAAAGCAAAAACATCATAAAAGATACGGCTGTTGTGCGCGTGGAAGAGCTCTACCCGTTCCCGGCTGAAGAGATTAATAGAGTGTTTAATGCTTATTCAAATCTTAAGACAGTTGTCTGGGCTCAGGAGGAGCCGAAGAACATGGGGGCCTGGAGTTTTGTTCTGCAAAGGTCGGAAGAATTAAACCTGCAGAACAGGAAGTTTTACTATGCAGGTAGAAATGAAAGCGCCAGCCCCGCCTCAGGTTCCTTAAAGATGCACCAGAAAGAGCAGGAAGATCTGATTCAGAAGGCGTTTTCCATGTAGATTTATAGAAAAAGTTCTATTTCAGGAGCAAGGGATTGCAATTTTTTTGTACTTCCTGCTCCTTTTTTTGTGCAATTTTCAACTTTTTGAAAAAAAATATCATTTTTTTCAAAAATTTTTCCGAATTCGGCCTCTGTAACCATATATATATATAAAGGAATTAATTGTTTTTGGCCAGGAGGCAAAAGTGAATCTTAAAAATTTTTTCGGAAGAGCTTTTAAGGAAAAAGGGAAAGATCTTAACTACGAGGATGTCATCACGCAGGCAGCTAAGCTTGAATATATTTGTGACACAACAGAAACCGATATATGTCTTGAAGTTGGAGTTAACACAAAATATGTTCCAAAGGATGACTTTGTAAGAGAGGTTTGTGAGGAAATGTCCACGGGAAAGCCACTTACCTCAGCAGTTCACTATGCAGTTTACAGCCTGATGAAGAAGAAATCTTTAATTGAGAACTGATTTATCGAATCTACTAATTGTTCAAGCGGTAAAAAGTTCCCGGGGTTCCGGCACCCCTCTGGGGTTTGTCACCCTGGGCTATCAACAGCAGGCCGCTGACCGCGGCCTTAAAACAATGCTTGAGGTTATAAAACTCTCCTTCCCTACTCCATGTTTGAAACTTTACACCTTTTTAATAATATTAGAAAAGGCACATAATCAATGGGAGATAAATTGCTTAGAAAGTTCGACCAGACAGTTACCGAAGGGATATTATTTACGGACCAGTATGAACTCGTCATGTCGCAGCTCTACTATAACCTCGGGCTGCAGGATAAAAGAGTCGTATTCGACCACTTCTTCAGGAAATACCCCGACTATGGATCCCATAAGGCGGGCTATTGCATTAACGCAGGACTTGAATGGTTCATTGACTGGATGCAGAACTCACAGTTCAGAAGTGAAGAAATAGAATTCCTTAAAAGTCATAAAAATGCCAAGGGTGAAAGACTTTTTAAGGACGATTTCCTTGACTGGCTTAAACATAACGGAAACTTCCAAAGCCTAAATATAAGAGCTATTCCTGAGGGCAGATGTGTGCATCCCAATGAGCCGCTTACAATTGTTGAAGGTCCGCTTATTATGGCGCAGATCATTGAAACGGCTCTATTGAACCAGCTGAATTTCCAGACACTCATTGCCACAAAGGCCTCAAGGATTAAAGAGATCTCAAGAAACCAGCCCGTTCTTGAATTCGGGGCCCGGAGAGGGCAGGACCGCGGGGCCGTAGCTGCCGTCAGAGGAGCCCTTATAGGTGGGGCCGATTACTCCTCAAACGCAGGCATCTCTTACGTTCTGGGCTATCCCCCCAAAGGCACACACGCACACAGCATGGTGCAGCTATTCCTCTCTTTAGGGATGAGTGAACTGGAGGCTTTCCAGGCGTTTGCCGACCTCTACCCCGATGACTGCACGCTCCTTGTAGATACAATTAACACACTTGAAAGCGGCATACCAAATGCCATTAAGGTATTTGAGAAGCTTAAGGCTAAAGGGCATATTCCACAGGGCGTTCGCCTGGATTCCGGCGACCTGGCCTACCTGAGCGTTAAGGCTGTTAAGATGCTCGACCAGGCGGGGTTTACAAGGGCCAGAGTCGTGCTTTCAAATGAACTGGATGAAATGAATATCTGGCAGATCATTACGCAAATCGGACAGGAAGCACAAAAAGAAGGGATGCACCCAGATGAGGTTATTAACAGACTCATTTACGGCGTCGGGACCCGCCTTGTTACCTCAGAGGGTGAAGCTGCCCTGGGGGGAGTCTATAAGCTTGTTGCGGTGGATAATAACGGATGGACTCCGGTCATGAAAATCTCAGAGTCCATTGAAAAGATACCGAACCCAGGGCAAAAGGAATTGTGGCGGATCTATGACAAGTCAGGCAAGGCTAACGCCGATCTCGTTACGCTTAAAGGTGAAGACCCCCGGGGCTTAAATCAAATCCACCTCATTCACCATTCCGATCAGAGCAAAAGCCGCACAATAAAAAAAAGCGACTGCACAGAAATTGAGAACCTGCTGAAGGTGATAATTGACGGCGGAAAAACAGTTTATGAATTCCCGACCATTGAAGAGATCAGGCATTTAAGAGAAAAGGACTTAAGCAGGCTCGATCCCGGGGTAAAAAGGCTTATTAACCCGCACACCTATCATGTTTCAATTTCCCCTGCAATGTTTGAGGAAAAGCAGAAGCTTCAAAATGATATGAAGTCGCACAACTCTCAGGCAGGATTCCCATAAGCCGGGCTATTCCGGCTTTCTTAGAGCTATTTTTGGGGGCTTCACGCCTGCAATACTGCAGGCCGATTCCGCCAAATCCAGCGGGACAATAAAATCGGCTCCCACCTGGCGCCCCTTAATGAAGTATTTGGCGCTTCTTTGTATGCCATCGAGTCTGGCAAGTTTTGAGAAAATTGCTTCGCTTTCAGTATAGATCTTAATCTGTACACTGCCGTCTTTTTCGAAAAATCTCCAGGAAGCCGCCTCTTCTTTTCTCCCTATGTCAGTACTCCCCCTTTTCTTCACCTCCCGGAGTTTTATTTCCGGAACGGGATCCGGTTTCTTTAATTGCTTTTTCTTAACCGGGGCGGTTTCCTTCTTGGCAGCCGGCTTTTTAGGCTTTATTCTTTTAGCCTCTTTTATTTTAATAGGCTTTTTTGTCTCAACCGGATTTGCAGCTTTTTTTTGAGCGGCTTTGTTTTTCTTTCCAGAAGCTGTCTTTTTTCTTGGAGCTTCTTCCTTTTTCGCTGCTTCCTTTTTTACTGCTGCTTCTTTTTTCGGAGCCGCCTTCTTTTCAAGAGCGGGCTTCTTTTTAGAATTTGCCACTGCTTTTAAAACTGAGGCCTTTTTTGAAGCTGCTTTTACTGTTTTCTGCGAAACCGTTTTATTTTTTGTGTTTTTTTTAACGTTCTTTTTGATGTTAGTATTTGCTGCCATGTTACACCTGCGTCTTCTTATCGGCCTTTAAGCCTTACTTTGCCTTTTCAGTCAGTTATTAATCCAAAAAGCTGAAAGTAAACACGCAAATATAGTGAACAAACGCTCACTATACAATAACATAAAATAGAACTATTATTCCTTAGCCAGGGATTCTTTTAGGAAGCGTAAAATAGAAAGTTGAGCCCTCTCCAGGCTCAGATTCAACCCAGATATGTCCTCCGTGTCTTTCGACGATCTTTTTACAGACGGCCAGACCGATACCAGTTCCCGGGTACTCTTCCCTTTCGTGCAGACGCTGGAATATAATAAAGATCCTCTCCTTAAACTGCAGGTCAATTCCGATTCCGTTGTCATGAACAGAAAAGAGCCATTCATAGCCTCTGTCTTCAGCCTTAACGTCAATTTCCGGTACCTTATTGCTTTTGAACTTCATTGAGTTGCTTATCAGATTCTGGAAAAGCTGCATAAGCTGAATGTCGTCACCCACAACCCATGGAAGAGAATCATATTTTATGATTGCATTGTTCTTCTTTATACTGATCTGAAGGTTGTTCATGACAGTTTGAATTATTTCACCGGTATCGACAGGTTCAAACGGCTTGCCTCTGGTTGCAACTCTTGAATATTCCAGAAGATCATGAATGAGCTGCTGCATTCTTTTAGCCCCGTCAACAGTAAAGGTTATGAACTGGTCGGCTTTTGCATCCAGCTGTCCTTTGTAGCGCTTAGCCAGAAGCTGTGTATAGCTCGAAATCATTCTAAGCGGCTCCTGCAGGTCGTGCGAGGCCACGTAAGCAAAGTTTTCAAGTTCCGTGTTGGATCTGGCCAGTTCCTCAAGCGTTTTATTCAGTTTTTCTTCTGCCATTCGTCTTTCGTCAATTTCATGCACTTTTTCCTGGTGCAGGCGTGAGTTAACGATGGCAATGGCTATTCTGTTTGCAAGTTCTTCAATGAAAGATCTGTCCTTGGCTGTATATGGCCTGCCCGTATGCGTTCTGAGCAGGGTCAGGGTGCCGATTGTCTGTTTTCCGACTTTTAAGGGGACTATAAGTATTCCATGAACGCCGTACTTTTCAAAGTATTTTATGTATTCCGGCCTTATAGAATTTTTTATATCCTGGAGTTCCACCTCAGGAATAATAAGGCTTTCGGATGTAGACATTACCTTGCCCGAAAGCCCTTTTCCTGCCTCCTGCGGAGCAGACTTAATAACCTCATAAATGAGTTCGCTGGCCTCTTTATCAGGGTGGTAAACTGCCACTGGTTCCAGGTAATTTTTGTCATCTGAAATTAGCCTTACCACTGCGGCATCTCCAATCAGCTCAGAGGCAATTCTGGCGGCGTTATCCAGAACAGCCTTGTAATCAAGCGAAAGTTCTGCAAAAGTGTTGGATACTTTGATCAATGTTTCTGCCCTGAATATCTCCTCTTTGAGAGCCTCCTCGGCCATTTTTCTTTCTGTTATCTCGCGTGCAATCCCCAGAATGAATTCTTCATCTTTCATGCTTAAAATGCTGCTTGTTCCCTCCATCCAAATCCATTCCCCTTTTGCCGTATGGAGGCGGAACTGTACAGGAGAAGAGTGTTCCAGGGTACCGATTACCGGCAGGTCTTCATGATGCACAAGGTCCGCAAGGCCCATTTTGAGGAGCTCCTCAGAACTAAAGCCCAGCTTAATGCTGAAAGAAGGGCTCGTATAGACAAATTTCCCTTTCATATTCCTGAGGGAAATAAGGTCGTTTGCATTTTCTGTTATTAGCCGGAAACGTTCCTCGCTTTCTTTAAGTGCCTCCTCGGCACGCTTTCTCTCGTTAATTTCCACTGCAAGTGCCAGGGCGCGGGCACGAGTGGCGGAAAGCGACTTTACAACAGCGGCAAAAAGAAGGCTTATGATTATCCCTGAAAAAAGGATTATGGGGGATTTCTCATTGTCAACGGCTTTTTCAAACTTCGGAAGTGTTGAAAACTGCAGCGTCCAGGTGTGGTCGTTAATTATGATCTGTTCGGATCTGCTGAACAATGGAGTTTTATTGGAATCCCTGGCCTCCCCCTTAAAGCCGCTGTTATACATAATATCATTTTTTGAAGGAAGCTCCCCGTCGTAAATTTTTAATCTTATATCTGAAAGCCCATGGCCGAAAATTCCATTTATAAGGTCATTCATCCTGAATGGGCTGTATACAAATCCTATTAAGGCACTCCGTCTTTCATCAACCGTATTTAATTCCACATTTTTCCAGTAAACCGGCACATACATAAGAAATCCTGCCTGTACGGCAGTGCCTCCTTCCTGCACCAGACGGACCTTGCCGGTCAGAGTCGTTACACCGGAATCCATAGCCATTGCCATGGCTTTTTGTCTTACAGGCTCAGAATACATATCGTATCCAAATGCCCTCAGGTTAATGCCAGAAAAGGGCTCCAGAAACACAATTGATGTATAAAGGTCACGGTTTCCTTTTGGCCAGACGTGATATTGCGGATATCCTTCATTTCTTATCTTCTCCTCATGAGAGACTAAATCCTGGGGTCTGAGCAGAATGGTAAATCCGATTCCCTGAATCCCCGGCGAAGTCTCACTTATCCTCAGTCTCTCTACGTAATCATGCCACATCTGCCGGGTAACGGGTTTGGCGACATCAAAAAGCCCCACTCCTCCAAGCAGAATCTTTTCGTATTCCTGCATGCGTTGCTGAATGGCCTGCCTGATCTCATATGCCCTGAATTCAAACCTTTCATTTGCATTTTTCTGTGTCTCATGCCTCGAATCCATCCACAACCAGGCTGTCAGGCCCAGGAAGAAAATGAGCGCGGTTATTGCTGTAAAGTTGGAATATTTATAAACATCTTGTTTAAGACTCATTATGCCCTTATAAAAGATTAAGAAAATCTCAAGCACTACCGTTTACTTAAAATACGAATTTTTTTTTAATTGCGGATATACCTGGAGTGCATACGTTAAATTAACCGGAAAGTAAATATTACGCAAAATAGACAACACTATTCCTGTGAAGGAAATTCCTTCAAGTTGCCTGGAAATATCAGTCCTGACTTATTCTTAGAGGCAGGAATGCTGCCAGACGTAAATGCGCTATTAAGAGTTAAAGCGCTACTAAAGCCCCCACGATAATTCCTACCCAGGTAGTGCTGCTGCTTGTAGTGGATATAGTGCCGTTTGTGAAAGTGCTCCCTGAGGAAGGGACTATATTATAGCTTAAATTCAGATCCAGATCCACATTAGGAGGCATATGAATCCGAAGCCCCGCCATCGGAGCAAAACCAAACTTCGATTCCGTACTGCTTTCCTCCAGGTTTGAGCCTGCTATATTAATGTTGCTGGTAATTTTTGTGTTGAGGAAGTGTATGCCCAGATCGGCTCCTACATAAGGGTGCATGTCCCCTTCCATAAAAAGGTATTTTGCCCCAATTACAACAGGGATCGTGGAAAAAGTAAAGTCCGCCAGGCCAAACAAATTATTTTTGGCTCCCCACAGGTAGTAGCCAACAGAAGCCATCAGGCTGAGGTTCGGTGAGGCCAGATATTCAAAGTTACCCTGTCCTCCCCAGCCTAACTTTGCGTTGTTGCTTAAATCACCCGTTGGTATGGCAGTCCCTGCCTGAATCCCGACAAGCATTTGTCCCGCTGCATAGCCCTCGCCATAGGTTTGGCAAAATGACCTTCCGGCACCAAATAAAATGACCAAAAACATCAAAGCCCATATGTATCTTTTCATATTCATCCCTTTCGATTACTTAAGCTCAACAATCTTTATTTAGTCACTACCCCGACAATTTATTGTAGTCAATACTACAAACAAAATCAAGTTAAGCTACACTCTCCAAATGCCTCTAGCAGAGGGGAACTTAGGAGCAGCATTAAACCGGTTTAATGCCTTTCAGGCAGTACTTGTTTTTCATTAAATTATATTGATACATATACCGGGAAAAACATGATTCTGAATAAATTAACGGAGACTTATTATGAATAGATCAGTAAAAGTATTTCTGGCTTTGTTCATTATTGCCTCATTACTTGCCTCCGGATGCGGATCCAGCAATACTGTAAAAGGCGGGGGTATTGGTGCTGCTGCCGGCGGAGTTATAGGAGGTGTTATTGGAAGTAAAACCGGAAGTACCGCCGTAGGTGCAATAATTGGAGCGGCCGTTGGCGGGGCTGCCGGTGCCTTGATCGGGAACTATATGGACCGTCAGGCAGAGGAAATGAGAAAGGATCTTGAAGGCGCCAGGGTCGAAAGAGTAGGAGAAGGAATTAAAATTACATTCCCCTCAGGAATTCTCTTTGCTACAAATAAGTACGATTTACAGTCCGCGGCACAAGATGACATTCAAAGACTCGCAAAAATCCTGAAGAAATATGCCGATACTAATGTTCTTATTGAAGGCCACACGGATTCCGATGGCACTGATGCCTACAACCAGACGCTTTCAGAAAAAAGAGCCTCTTCTGTTGCTTCTTATGCAGAACAGCTGGGTGTGGCAAGTTCCAGAATAACCACTAAAGGCTACGGAGAAAGCCAGCCAGTTGCTTCTAACGCTACACCGGAAGGAAAGCAGGCAAACAGACGCGTTGAAATAGCAGTTTTTGCAAACGATAAGCTGAAAAAAGCTGCTGAAAAAGGCACGCTCCCGTCTGTTAAAGGATAATGTGATCTTCCTACAAAAAAAGGTCTCACATCGAAGATATGAGACCTTTTTTTTAATCAGCTTAAGCTCTTATTTGGATTTCCTGATCTTTTCCTCAGATTTTTCTTTTTCTATTAATGTAACTAAATGCTCAAAAGCCGCCGAGAGGTTTCCTAAAGTACCCGTAAAGCGGTAGCAGATAATGGCTGCATTACACAATTTAATAAAACTTTTCCCTGTAGTGATCAGGCTGTCTTCAGTCGTATTGGAATGAGAGCTGACATAATCTCTGATCAAAGTATAATTTGTGACCTTATTCATAAAGCGCTCCTCAATGGGAAAAGCATTTTTAATTACAATATGATTGACTGGGGCCTAACTTAAGGAAAAAATTCAACTCAGGCAAACCTTTTGTGGCCTGCCTGAGGATAAATTAGCAATTAAGGATTCAAACCTGAGTGACAGTCGGTACAAAGCATTTCGTTTGAGTAGCCGACATCGACCGGGTGCTTAAAATCAAGCGTACTGTTCACGTTTGCAGCCTCGAGACTCTGAGGTGAGCCCTGGGCTACAATTGTATGGCAGAGATTGCAGTCTTTTGAGATCACCTTGCCATCACTGCTCGTGTGGTTACCGTCGTGACACCTGAAGCATCCGGGGAAATTCAGATGCCCGATATTGTTCGGGTAAGCGCTCCACTTAACCCTCATTTCAGGGAAAATATTCTGGCTGAACTGGGTCTGAAGCCCTTTGATTGCCTGGTCAACCTGAGCCTTATTTGAGGCATAATAGTTTGTTTCATTGTAGTGATTAATCACCTGGGTCTTTATGTAATTCATCATGGAATCTGTAGTCGAGAAATCCTTGCTGAATATTTCCATTGCAAGCGACTTAATGCCCGGGATGTCTTTTGAGACAGAACCGGAATTAATGGCGTTATTTACAAATACCGAAGGCGGCAGATAATTATGGGACGGACGGTTGTGGCAGTCAATGCAGTCCACTACCCTTGTTTCTGACGGCTGCGGATTCGTGTTATAGTCCGCTACCTTAAAGATTGTGGATTTGCCGGTCTTTAGGTCTGTATACCTTACCCAGGGAATTGTCTGTCTCTGTTCATCTTTGGCAACATACTCAATTTTCGTATTTGGGTTAATGTGCCAGTGAATTCCTTCCTGAAGTCCGAGAGCGCTGATAGAAGGACCGATTTTCAGGACCAGGTTAATATCCCACTCTGAATTAGTATCATCTGCAAGATAATGTCTTTCAAGCGTAAGCTGCCTTGCGTAAAACTTTGAGGGCCAGTGGCAATGCTCGCAGGTTTCCCTGGCAGGCCTTAAGTTTTTGACAGGTGTTGGAATAGGACGCGGATACTTGCCTATTGTAACTGCATAGACCTGATACAAGCCAGACATTTTTGATTTTACATACCAGTTAGCACCCGTTCCAACGTGGCACTCCACGCAGGCCACCCTTGCATGGGGTGAATGCTGGTAGGCAGTATATTCAGGTTTCATTACAGTGTGGCATATTGTACCGCAGAATTCCACAGATTCTGTAAAATTAAAAGCACCATAGCTCCCTATGGCAGATAATAAAAGAAACAGCGCCGTTCCGACGGCAAAAAATATAAATCCATTCCTGTGGCGTTCATTATTCAAGTCAATCTGCGGCCACCTGGTGGGCTCGGCTTCTTTATTCCTTCTTTCCTTTCGCACCTTAAAGTACATTCCTACAGGGATCAGTATCAGTCCCACAATTAAAAAAGCAGGAAGCAGAATGTAAATTACCAGACCGAGATATGAACTTCCCTGCTGAATGAATGCGGAAATTACAAACAAGAAGATAATCATTATAGCTGCTATGATGGCAATGGTAAGTCCTACAAGAGAAGTCCAATTGTAAGCTGAAAGAGGATACTTTCTTCGCATTTTTACCTCTTATGATTCAGAAATTAGAAAAAATAATTATTTAAGGACATTATGACCAATTTTTCCCAACCCGACACAGTTCACCGGACAAACAATAATCTTTTTTAAGAGGAATGTACCTCTGTTTCTGTGGGGAAAAAGCTGCTCTTTTTCCGGAATTTGAAAAATCAAACAGCAGCAAAACGCCATAAAGGATCCTTCTCATAATTGAACCTTTACTTTGTTTAGAATGGGCTAATCAAAACGGAAATGTCACGAAACCTGTAAAATCGGATTCCGTGTCGAAAACTAAAATTTATTTTGAACAATATCAACCTTGCTGGCACAAATTTCAAAACTTTTCCAGACATTTCGTCTTTTTCTAATCATTCTGAAGGGGAAACATAATAATTAAAACAAAATCTGCAGTCATTCTGCGATGCAAAACTACTCCGGTCCCTTTCTTATTCTTAAACCGGGAACAGTCCGCAACAGATACTGTTATTTTATATCTACTATACAAACTTTCATAATCTTAATAAATATATTTTCCCGTCAAAAACAAAATATATTCTCTAATGCAACTGTAATGCAGATATCCTCTTTTCACTGATAGCTCATTATTGCAAGCTATTAACCTTGAATTTGGTTTCAATATTAATATTATAGTTAGAACAAAATAAATAAAACCGTTTAAGAGGTCCAAATTCATGGAGCTGGTGGGATTTTACCTAATTTTTTTTGAAAATTAATCTTGACAATTCAAAAAATCAGATTTATTTTTGAACAGCAATTCAATAATGCAGGTGCATAATGAGATTAAAAGAAGGAAATAAGGGAAACGATATTCTGGTAGCGGCTATTAAAGTCTTTGCCGAAAGTGGGTACCATAATGCCAAGATCCACAAAATTGCTGAACTTGCCGGTGTTGCTACCGGAAGCATATACGTTTACTATAAGAATAAAGAAACCATACTGCAGAAAATATTTGCTCAGCTATGGGAAAGACTTTATAATGAGCTGAGCGCCATATCTAAACGGACCGACATCGATTCGGTTGAAAAGTTTGACGCCATGCTCGACCTTCTTTTTGACATGTTTATTCAGGACCCGGCGCTTGCGGTTGTTTTTGTGAACGAACAGAACTACCTTGTCCAGAAAAATCCTAAAGAATTTACGCCCTATTACCAGAAGTTTATAGACCTGGGTGAATGTATTGTCGTTGAAGGAATTAACAACAGCACTTTTACCCCAGATATTGATGTTAAGATAGTCAGATCTTTCATCTTCGGCGGCCTCAGACTCCTTCTGCATCAGTGGGCCCAGGATCCGCAGGAATACCCTCTGGACAAGATCAGGCACGACGTTAAATATTTCAGTAAACGGGGATTACAAAAGTAAAATACTGAGGCGTTTGCCTCAGTTAAATTTTTTTGCTTTATTATTGAATCCTGATTCATTATACAATAATACAGGTTATCTATTGATGGTTAAAAAATTAAAAATTGTGCTATTGGCTCTCCTGGTACCTCTGGCAACTCTGCCAAAAATTGTTTCAGGACAGTCACTTTCATTAAACGAAGCCGTTGAGATTTCCCTCAGGAACAATGAAAAAATAAAACAATACGAGGAAAAACTCACACAAAAGAGATTTCAGGATCTGGAAGCATGGGGTAACTTCCTCCCTTCGGTAAACTTTGAAACAAGCTATAATCACCTGAATGATCCGATGAATATAGATCTTGGACCGATCAGAGACGTCATTATGACCCTTCAGTCTAAGAACCAGGCTGAAATGGCTAATATTTATAAAACTCTGCAGGGGCAGCCTTTGAACGATCAGCAGAAGGCAGGCCTGTACTCGCAGTACTTCTCACAGCTTAACAGTATTATCCCTCCTTTTGAGGAAACTTTTAAGAAACAGGACTTTAAGACCGCCACGCTCCTTGCCGTGCAACCTCTTTTTACAGGAGGCAAACTTACTGCGGCAAAAAATTTCGCCAGCGAGGAAAAATCTTCTGCGATGATAGAGCTTCAGAAAGTGCAGAATGAGGTGGTTCAGGAAACTGTAAATAACTATCTCAGTGTCATACTGATGAACAACATTGTAAAAACACGCCAGAATGTGTTAAGCGGAATAAGAAAACATAAGGATAATGCAGAAAAGCTTTTTAATGAAGGTCTCATTGCAAACTACAACCTCCTGAGAGCCCAGGTTGCTGAGGCCGAGGCCGAAAGAAATTTAACTGACGATGAAAACAAGCTTGAGCTGGCAAAAATCTCGCTACTGAATACTATGGGGCAGGATCAATCTTCTAGTGTTACGCTTTCCGATACACTGGCCTATAGGGAGGCATCCGGCTCACTGGAACTTTTCCTTGAGCAGGCAAGGAGCAACCAGCCTATCCTCAGGATTATTGAACTGAAGAAAGAGGCTGCTTCCGAAAAGTACACCGCGGAACGCGCAAACTTCCTTCCAACAATTGCGGCATTCGGAAAATACGAAATGCTTCCGCAGTATCTTTCAAGCCTGGAGCCCAGATGGGCCGTGGGGCTGCAGTTGAAGTTCAACCTCTTTAACGGGCTTAAGGACTACTCAAAGCTTCAGAACGCCGTCCATATGGAACGAGAGGTAAATTATGTCGAAGCCGACGCAAAAAGAAAAATTGACCTGTGGGTAAATAAGTCCTACAGGGATATGATAAACGCCAAAACACGCTATGAGAAGCTTAAGACAACGCTCAGCCTTGCCCAGGAAAACCTCCGCTTAAACGACAGGCGTTTCCAGTCCGGCATGGGCACTTCACTCGAAGTAATTGATGCCCAGCTCTCGCTTGAGAAAAATCAGGTCGAAAGCCTTCTTTCGCTTTATGATTATTACAAGTCCCTTACAGATTTATACGTTGTAACGGGAGAACCGCAAAAGATTTTATCAGTTTGGTCAAAGGAGAATAAAAAGTGAAATTTAATAAGTCCAGCATAATTCTTACTATTCCGGCAGTTATTGCAATTGTTGCAGTTTCAGTTCTGGTAGGAAATTCAGTAAATAAAGAAGACAATATAATAACCGGTATCGTGGAATCAACTCAGGTGGACGTTGCCTCAAAAATTCCGGGCAGGGTCGATACTGTTTTCGTCTCCGAAGGAGATATGGTCCATAAAGGGCAGATACTTGCCAGGCTCGAGAGCAAAGAGATGGACGCAAAGCTCGAACAGGTCCGCGGCCTTGTAGACGCCGCAAAAAGCAAGGTTCAGATGGCACATAACGGAGCGCGCCCGGAGGAAAAACAAGCCGCTGAAAGGCTCTACTTCCAGGCACAGGCACAGTTTGAGCTTGCAAATAAAACCTGGACAAGAATCCAGTCCCTTTTCCGTGACGGTGTCATCTCGGCACAGGAAAAAGACCAGGCGGAATTCCAGTTTAAGGCCGCCAAGGAGCAGATGGAAGCAGCCAGGGCGAGACTCGACATGGTTAATAAAGGAGCCCGCATGGAGGAAATCTCCGGCGCCGAAGCCCTTTACTATCAGGCACAGAATACATACAGCGAAGCTAATGCATATCATGAGGAATTAAACCTCGTAAGCCCTATTACAGGTGAACTGAGCAAGAAAATTACCAATCCCGGAGAAATTATTGCCTCCGGCTATCCCCTCTTTACCGTAATGGACCCAGGAGACACGTGGGTGGTTCTCCAGGTAAGAGAAGATAAAATGAGCTCAGTTAAGAAGGGTTCTGTATTCAATGGAAAAGTGCCCGCCTTAGGAAACCGTGAATTCCAGTTTGAGGTGTCTTATATTTCCCCGATGGCTGAATTTGCCACCTGGAAGCCTACAAACCAGAAAGGTGAATTTGACCTTAAGACTTTTGAAATCCGCCTCAGGAGCAAATCCGCAATTAAGGATCTCAGACCTGGAATGACCGTAAACATAATTATGTAAAGCTGTATATAAGAAGAAACAATATGAAAGATATAAATAAGACAGGTTCACCTTTACTTAAAATCCTGATTAGAGAAATTAACAGGATTACGGAAAAGAAAACAATCTACCTGCTTACTGTAGTTCTGCCTGTTATACTTTTTCTCGCTGTGGCTTTGATCTATAAAAACGGGGTCGTAAGAAACCTCCCCGTTGCAGTCTATGATGCCGATAACAGCACGCTCTCCAGAATGCTCACGCGCTCAGTTGACGCCACAAGCTCGATGGCGGTTACTGAACACGTGAATTCTCTCGATGAGGTGAAAGAGGAATTCCTGAAAGGGCACATTCAGGGGGCATTCTATTTCCCCAAGAATATGGAGCGCGACATCAAAAGAGGCACCGGCTCAACAATGGTGATATTCAAGAATACCTCAAGCCTCATTGTCGGCAACATGATATATAAAGACGGAATGACAATTGCCAGGACAGTCTCAGGAGGGGCCCTCCTAAAGAAGCTCCGTTCAAAGGGGCTTTCTGAAACTCAGGCAATGAACCTCCTGAATCCCATCAGGATTGAAACGCAGTCGCTCTATAACCCGGAATACAATTATCTTCAATACCTTATCCCCGGGCTCATTACGGCAATGTTTCAGATGATTATTATGATCTCGGCTGTACTAATCATAAGCAGTGAATTTACGCATAACACATTCCGGGAGCTCGTGCATATTTCAGGCAACAATACGTTTACCATTATTTTAGGCAAGGCTCTTCCCCACCTTGCGCTGCACACCGTAACAGCGCTGGGTATTATAGGGATCATATTCCCAATGTTTTCAATTGAAATAAATGGGTCAGTCATTCTTACCCTGGCCTTCATGGAATACTTTATTCTGACTTCTTTCTTTCTGGGATTTCTTCTTTCATGCTCGTTCCGCGAGCAGCTCCTGGCAACCGAAGTGGCTTTATTTATTAACACGCCCGCATTCATCTTCAGCGGCTTTACATTCCCCTTGTGGGGCATGCCGGCGCTCCATAACTATTTTGCGCAGCTGATTCCGTTTACACATTTCTTAAGCGGGTTTTTGAAGATTTACCAGATGGGAACTCCGGTAAGATATGTCGCGCCTGAATTTTTCAGACTTTCCATATTCCTCGTAGTTTCACTTACGGCTTCTTTTCTTGTGCTGCGCTTCAGAATTAAGAGTTTCTTAAGCAAGGAGGAAGCGGTGCTGGAGGAAGCGATATGAAAGAAAGATTAACAGGCTTTATTGCGGTCTTAAAAAGAGAGGCACACTTTATAATAAAGGATATGGACCTTGTAACAATTGTACTTTTGTCCCCTTTATTCTATGCGTTTTTCTACACTTCAATATATACGAACAAGACAGAGAAAGAGATCCCCGTTGTTGTTGTGGATATGGACAGGTCCAACACTTCGGAGACACTTATAAGGAACCTGGATTCCCACCAGATGCTGCGGGTTTCTGAAAGGCTGCCTGACTATTCCCTGGCAATTGACCGCATCTACAGGCTGGAGGCCCAGGGAGTAATATATATTCCGAAGGGATTTGAAAAGTCTCTTTTATCAGGACAGGGGTCAGACTTAAAAATATACCTTAATACGTCGCGATTCCTTGTTTCAAACGATATGAACAAGGCGATAAATGAGGTAACAGGAACCGCCGCAGCGGGCGTTAAGATAAGATATTTCCAGGCGCATGGTTTTAGCTTTGAGCAGGCAATAGAGATTTCAGAGCCCCTGAAAGGAGAGGTAAAGCCGCTTTTTAACCCGACAGAAAGCTACGGCGACTTCCTTATACCGGGCCTTCTGGTACTTATTCTCCAGCAGACGCTTTTAATAGGGCTTTCTGAAAGCGTAGCCAAGGAAAGAGAAGAAGGTTCACTCATAGGCCTTTACAATACTGCAAAAAGAAGCATAGTATCCACCATTTCAGGCAAGGGGGCATTTTATTTTCTTCTCTATGCTTCCTACGCCCTGCTTTTCTATACGCTGCACTTTTCAATTTTTAAGATCAGCTTTAAGGGAAGCGTAAGTGCCGCAGTTGTAATAACGGCAATATTCTTATTTGCGGTTGTATGCCTAGCGATACTTATCTCCTCATTTTTTAAGAGAAAGATAATATCTCTTCAGGTTGTGGCCTTCACTTCATACCCGGTCTTTCTGATGTCGGGATATCCGTGGCCCGTAGAGGCTATGCCCACCTTTGTCCGGGTGATCTCATATCTGCTACCCAGCACGCCATATCTCAATGCGTTTAACAGGATAATCCAGATGGGTGCCGGCTGGCAGGATATAATGCCTGAGATGATACACCTTCTGGTGCTTGCCATTACAGGGTTCTTAATTACAGCGCTAAGAATGAAAATTTTAATAAAAAGTGAAATACGTAATTCCCCAAAAGCGTTGGCAGAGTTACAGATAAATGAATTACAGCTTAACTAGTTCCCAGTGATGAAGATGCATGCGGCATCATGCGTCTTCTGACTCACAAGACCCCAGGAAGCAGTGGATGGTACACTGCTTCCTGTTTTTTTATCCCACTCCCTTTCACAATTGCTTTTATCCCGGTATAGGTATATAATTTTATATGAACTGATTCAAAAACAATTATGCCTTAAAATATGAAACATCCGACGCTAAAAGGAAGACTGGCCTTAAGGGAAAAACCAATTGACCGCATTGCAATCATGTACCAGAAGTGGCGTGACCTCCTGTTTTTGCACTGGGAGGTTGACCCTGAAATTATTCAGCTCACACTTCCTGAAAGGCTTCACGTGGATACATTTGAAGGGAGGGCTTATCTCGGGGTGACACCATTTTTTGTCAGGGACGCACGCCCTATCTTTACGCCCGGCATTCCACCTATTTCAAACTTCCCTGAGGTTAACGTTAGAACTTACGTTTTCGATAACGAGGGGACGCCCGGCATCTGGTTCTATTCGCTTGATACAAGCCAGGCACTGGCAGTCGAGGCGGCTAATATATTCTTTCACCTCCCCTACCATAGCTCGGATATTGAAGCCCATCAGGGAATTGAAGGCGTTATGTTCTCCTGCCAGAGAAAGGAAAATGACATTGTTGTACCCCGCTCCAATTTCCGTTACAGGTATTCCGGAGATGAATTTTTCGCCGAAAGCAACACTCTCGAATTCTTTTTAATCGAACGCTACCTCCTTTTTTCAAAGGATAAGGAAACCGGAGAGCTTTATTCAGGAAGGGTGCACCACAGGCCTTATCCGCTGTACAAAGCCGAAGCTTCGGAATATGACCTGAACCTGCTCGCCCTGAACGGCTTTGAGCTAGAAGGCCGCCCGGCAGACCACCAGGTATATTCAACAGGAGTTGACGTGGAGATTTATACTCTTGATAAGGTGATATTCTGAGGAAATAAAAAAAGCGGCTCCGTGGAGCCGCTTTAATTTCTAGTACTTATATCTTAACCACCGAACAACTTCAGACCACTTGGGCTTCTTTCCCGTCATCAGTATACCTACGCGGTATATTTTGCCCGCCAGAAAGAAAACAAGTACGAGCGTAAGAATGTTCAGTGAAAAGGAGATCAAAACCTCCCAGAGCGGCACATCGGTCATTGCCATTCTTGAAGGCATTACAATGATAGATGCAAACGGAACCATTGAGGATACCTTCACAAGAGGGCTTCCCGGGTTTGTCTGCATCGAAAGAGCGATAAAAAATGGTATCATGATTAACATCATTATAGGCCACATGCCTGACTGTGCGTCCTGCTCGTTGTCAAATATGGCACCCACGGCGGCAAAGAGCCCCATATAAATTATGAGTCCCACAAAGTAATTAATTAAGAAGTAGAGCAGCTGCATGGGGCTGATAGACAAAATAAGCTCGGGCGGAAGCACAAACCACGTAGTTGAAATCAGTACCATAACAGGTGAAAGCCAGATTGCCATTTGTATGAGGGCCGTAACCGAACCGCCAAGAATCTTTCCCGTCATCAGCTCCCTGCTTTCAACAGAAGACAATAAGATCTCAACAATCCTGTTATTCTTTTCCTGCACAACGGACCTCAGCATCAATGATCCCGTAAAAAGGAGGCTGAAATAGAGGAGGAAAGAAAACAAAAACGAGAGGATCTGGTTTCCGTAGCCCGCCTCCTGGATCCTGTTTTCTTTTGATACCTTGAAGCCGTTAAAGCCCACGTTGTCGCTTGCGAACTTTATGTCGCCTGTTGTAAAGCCTTTCCCTGTAAAATAAATGGAAGAAAGTGCCCTGTTGATTGCAGGCTTCAGCTTTTCCTGTACTTTAATGTTGTTTGGCGTCTTTGAATAGTATTCCACCTTTTTCTCCTTCAGGGATTCCGAAGGAATATATACTACACCGGTCAGCTTCTCGCTAACTATTTCACCCCTCGTATTATCCAGGTACTCAGAAAGCTTACTTTTTTCCAGCGTCTTGAACTCTATGGTATACGACTTATCCTTAACAAAGCCTTCCTCGTCAAATTCAGATTTTACCTTTTCTGTTATATCCCCGGATGCAGAAATAACCTGAAGGTTGACTTTTCCCTCTCCAGAAAAAGAGATAAAATAGGTCTGAAGCAAAAGGATGCCGAACATGAAGATGGGAATCAGCAGAGTCATGAGAATAAAGGATTTTGAAAAAAGCTTTTCCCTTAACTCCCTTTTCATTACAGCAAGAGTTTTCTTATTTGACATATGCCGCCTCCAATTCAATTCCCTCTACTCTGTTACCGGCAATTTCAATGAATATCTCATGAAGCGAGATTTCATTTAAGGCGTACTTTGTTATTGTAACGTCGTTTTCCACCAGTGTCTTTAAGAGTTTCCCGGAATCCTTTGCGTCCTTAAGCCTGATACCGGCGCTATTACCAAAGTCCTCAATTCTTTCAACGATAGGGTTATCCTTCAAGAAACTGAGGCTTCCCTCATAGTTTATACTTACGTTTCTCTGGGCGTAGTGAGTCTTGATATCGCTTAAAGACCCATTTAGAATAATTTTCCCCTTTTCGATCATAGCCAGGTGGTCGCACATTTTTTCGGCAAAATCCATCAGGTGTGTTGAGAGAATGATAACCTTCCCCCTGTTTTTCATTTCAAGAATTATCTCCTTAAGTGTGTTGGTGTTTACAGGATCAAGCCCCGAGAAAGGCTCATCTAGTATTACAAAGTCAGGGTCGTGGAGTATTGTGGTAATAAACTGAACTTTCTGCTGGTTGCCCTTTGAAAGGTCTTCAATTTTGGAATTCTTCCTGTCCAAAAGCTGGAATTTCCCGAGGTACTCAAGGGCCTTCTTTTCAACTGAGACTCCCGACTTCCCCTTTATTTCCGCAAAATAAAGGAGGGTCTCCAATACCTTCATCTTCTTATAGAGTCCTCTTTCCTCAGGCAGGTAGCCTACTTTGTTCTTAAAATCGCCGCCAATTTTCTTCCCCTGCAAAAGCACCTCCCCCGTGTCAGGCAGATAGATATTCATCATCATTCTAATTGTGGTCGTTTTCCCGGCGCCGTTCCGGCCTATAAGGCCAAAGACCGAACCCTCCGGGACGATGAACGATACGTTATCCACCGCACGCAGCTCGCCAAAGGATTTGCTTAAATTCCGGACTTCCAATGCGTTCATAATCCCCCTTTAAGAATATTTAACATTCGTTAAATGTGAGAATAAATATTATTGCAAATAAAAACAAGCTTTTTTATTTATGAAACAAAAAAGAGTTGTTCATTATTGAATGAGAGAACTTCTGCCCGGAACGGGCCATGTGCTTAAAAGAAGAAATTTAGCTGTGTGGGCTTAAAAAGTGTGTCGAAGGATTGCCCTAAGAGCCCAAGCACCGAATCGGCTATCGGTTTTATCTGCTTATCAATGTAATGCTGGTAATCGTAATCCCTGTGATCCAGCTCTATGGGCACGGGACCGCGTTTTGTCATTACATATCTGATAATGCCTGAAGAGGTATTCGTAAGTCTTGCGGCCTTTACGTGCGGAGGGGTATTTTTTGTATAGAGGTCGACGTCTTTTCTCAGCCTTTTTCTATAAACCAGCTTTTCATCATGAATCCCATGGTTTACCTCGTCTACAAAATTCCTTATCCAGTCGCCCGCATCCTCCTCATTAAAAATACGGCTGTACAACTCCTGCTGGAACTCCTTTGCCAGGCGCGTCCAGTCGGAGCGCACTATTTCCATTCCGGTAAATTCAAGGCTGCTTTTGCCCTCAGATCGTATCAGGCCAGCATAGCGCTTCTTTGCCCCCATCTCCCCTCCTCGCGCGGGAGTCAAAATAAAGCGGCTATAATGTTTTTCAAACTCGATTTCAAGAAAAGATTCAAGTGAAAATTCTTTTTCTATCCTTTCCTTCCAGTAAAGGTTCATCTTTTGGGCCAGCTCCTCTCCCAGCACATCCGCCTTTTCACCCTCGCCATTCTTTAGCTTTACAAAGAGTGAGTCGGTATCGCCGTAGACAATTTCGTAGCCCTTTTCTTCAAAGAACTTTTTGCTTTCAAGCAGAAGCCACTGCCCTGTACTTGTTATTGCATTCGGAAGATATGGATGGAAGAACCGGCAGCCGTAGGCTCCCATAACACCATAAAAGCTGTTCATCAGAATTTTGATTGCCTGAGCCAAGTGCTTGTTTTTGCTTTTTTTAGCCTTTGCCCTCTTAAGCATCAGGGATCCGATATACTCTGGCAGAATATGCCTTGTCTTTGAGAAATTATACCCGCCCGGAGTTAGAATTGTGTTTTCTTCTGACAAGATCATCGACAGGGGGTCTATCTTGAAGGTCTCAATAATGGAAGGATAGAGACTCTTATAATCCATTACAATCACGTTGTCATAAATACCGGGCCTGGGATCAATAACGTAACCCCCGGCAAGGTTTTCCTGTGCCTTAATGTCGTTACTATCCGGCGCAACAAACCCCGCCCTGTGGAGTCTCGGGAGGTAGAAGTTGTCAAAGGCCTGTGTCATCTTCGAGAGCTGGTCCATCATGAGTCCAGAGATCTGGGAGCGCTTTACGCACAGGTCAATTAAACCGGTCTTAGAAAATATCTCAGTTACAAGTACTGCATCCTGCAGGTTGTATTCTGCAAGTTTATGTTTATCCTCGCTGAAATACCTTTCAATTTCGCCAATTTTATCCTCATCCGGCGCAATTGTCTTTCCTTTGCCCAGGAGCTCCTGCGCCACGGTCTCCAGCTTAAAGTCTTCAAAAGAATAAAACGCGCTTCTTAGAGTCGGAGGCCCGTCAAGAACCACTCTTCCCGGGATATAGGCAAAGTAGCCCCCCATTTTCCTTTCCGTTAGCCTTGGTCTTCCCGTCCCCCTTGAGATATCAAAGGGAAGCTGAAGGTCCCTGGCTTTGTTTTCAAGGAACATCAGGTCGAAGCCTATTACATGCCAGCCGATAATAATATCGGGATCGGCAGACTTAAACCAGTATAAGAAGTTTTTTAGCAGGTCCTTTTCAGTCTTATACAGCCTCAGCTCCCCATTATCATCTACTTCATCTCCAAGCATAAAGACTACTTTTTCTTCCCCTTGCCTGCCGCTTAAGTGAGCTGCAATGGAATATAAGGTCCCGTCCTTAATGCCCGTTTCGATATCAATTGAAATGGTCTTAAACCTGGGTTCAAACTCACAGGGTTCAACTTTGGGATTTATAAACCTGAGGCCGCAGCCCGTCTTAATGCTTTCACCCGTTAGCTTAAGCTGTGCGTAAATGAAACGCTCCATAAGGAATCTTCGTACCGGGTCCACGTCGGATTCATAGGTCTTTACGTATTGCGAATGAAGAATTTCTGATGCCGCCTTCAGATCCTTCTGCGTTTTGAAGTAGAAAGCATCAACATCCTTTAAGTCAAATGACTTTAATTTAACTTCTCTTCTGGTGTATTGGATGGGTAAGCTTATTGAAGTATCTTGCCTGCTGACAAAGAAAACAGGCTTTACGGTATCTATTAGAAACTCCACGGGCACTCCTTCTTCCGAAATGCCCCAATAGTGCAGTGTATTACCTTTTTGAAGGTCCTGATACTCACCTGTTAAAATAAAAACTTTCACCTGGTCTGCCAATTATCTTTCCGTCCTTTGAATAAAAGCAGCCTAAAAATATCAAAGGGACATAAAAAATTAAATACAGAAATTGCGTATCTATGGGGCAAGATTGCAGAAACTGAAGCTTACCTGCCCGGGACCTGAACTTTTACCATTATTTCGGGACTCTGCTCCGGCAGAAGCCTCGTTGTTCTGGGCGGAATGAGCCTGCTTGGAATTGCAGATGATTCCCTGACCTCTGAAAGGTCGATCGGTTCGGTTGAAACGTACCTGGGCAGGCTGTAGCTGTTAGCCGGGACTCTCAGCATTACATATGCCGGATCGGCATCGAGCTTCATATATCTGAAATTTCCGGAAACTCTTCCCATTGTCTGCACCTTTACCGGAACACGGATGAGTTTCATTGCGTTGGCCTTAATTTTAAGTACCCGAGGTTCCACCCTGTAGAGGTCAATGCCTGAGGGAAGTTCGAGGTTATCGCGGGCTACCATGATCTCGTTTTCCCCCTTTTCGAGCCTTCCCATGTCAATTGATATAATCAGGTTTGAAGGATTGAAAAGCCTGAATGCCTGCTCTGAGCCCGACAAGGTAATTCTTCCTTCCATCGGGACCGGATCTTCGAGTGCCAGCTCGGGTCTCAGGTTACGGAACTCAATCGGCACGGAGTAACTTCTGTAGACTTTATCAGACTGATAGGCAAAAAGAGCCCAGAAAGTAACAGAGAGCATCAGGGCTACGATTGCTGTATGGAGGCTTTTGCTTTTCCACCATCTGGAAATGATCTCTTCTTTTTTTCTGTAGTTTTTCTCCCAGAAAGTCTCAATTCTTTCCTTCAGCTCACTGCTGGAAGTCATAACGGTCATTTTGCCGTCTTCTGCCACGCTTATTGTGCCTCTTTCTTCAGAAACGGCAATGACAAGGGCGTCGCATTTTTCCGAAAGCCCGAGTGCCGCAGCATGGCGCGTCCCACCCGGTCCGAGCTCCTTAAGATTTGTCGAAAGGGTCAGATGGGCTCCGAATTTAATGATCCTGTTGTCTTCAACCAGAATGGCTCCGTCGTGGCCCGGGGATCTGGTGTCAAAAATGCTGTATATAAGTGGAAGGCTCAGCTTCCCGTCCAGATCAATTCCCCCGTTAATGCAGTTATCCCAGATGTCACGCCCTCTTATTGCAATAAGGGCGCCCGTACGCTTCTCAGCCATTTTTGAACATGCGGAAATGATTGTGTCAACTGTGGTGTTAAGAATCCCCGTCCTTTTTGCCCCCCTGAGGCCTCCCCAGGTTCCGATGAGGTCTATGAGGCGGCGGATATCAGACTGGAAAAGTAGAATTGCTGCAATGAGAATTACACCAAGCACTATCTTGATGAGCATCTCGGTCAGGTAAAGTCCCAGTATCCTTGCGAGGAGATAAACAACAATAAAAATTGTGGCGGCAACCAACAGCCTTCTGGAGGCGCTTTTCCTGAACCAGTTAATAAATGTATATAAGAAAAAAGAAACTATCCCTATATCCAGCAGGTCGACAAATCGTATATTTTTAATTAAATCGGTGAAAAATACCAGTACAGAATCAATCATGACTACCCTCGAAAAAGCAAAACAGAATTATTGAACGTCTTTTATACTATTTTTTACAGGAAAATGTTTCTTCAATTAATGGAATATTATTACCCGTAAAAATAACTGAATTCATACTTAAAATGAATACATTTAAAAATAAAAAGGCGGGCTGTCTCTAGCCCGCCTTTTTAGCTCATTCCGGTTAATTTATGGAAAAACCACTGTAAAGGTTGAACCCTGCCCTTTTTCGCTGTCAACGATTATCGTTGCGTTGTTCATTTCAATATATTTCTTCACCATTGCCAGGCCGAGTCCGTTGCCTTCAAATCTTCTTGTATAACCCATTTCTTCCTGCGAAAATGCGGTAAAAAGTTTCGGCATATATTCCTTGGAAATTCCTATTCCTGTGTCTTTTACTGATACACAAACCTTCCCCAGGGCATTATGGTACTGCGATATTTCTACCTTGCCTGCCCTGGTATACTTAATTGCGTTATCTATGAGTTGCTCAAATATCTGCTTAACTGTGCTCTGGTCGCCAACAATCTTCTCGCCAACCAGCTGGTTGTTGAATGAAAAACTCAGGTTCTTTGCCTTGGCAGATGAACAGAATTCCTTCATTACCGGGGCAATAATATCCAATGCAAGATCCAGCTCCTGCGGGTCGGTATCAATGCCATCACTCTGAAGCTGAGACATATTTAAGATCATATCTATTGTCCTTATAAGTCTTCTTCCGCCACTTTCAATTATATTGAAACTTTCCTTTAACTCTTCTTCAAGAATTCCTTCACATTTTTCCTTCAAAAGTGAAGTAAAAGAAAGTATGGTATTTATTGGAGTCCTGATCTCATGAGACATCTGTGCCAGAAAAGCAGTTTTCATTCTGTTGGATTCTTCAGCTTTTTCCTGTGTTACAGTAAGCTGCTCCTCATATTTCCTTCTTTCCATAATTGTCGAGACGGTCTCTGAGAGCCTTCCAATTATCGGCAGATGGCTTTCAGTAAAAGCATCCTTGTCCTCAAAGTTTGGAAGGAGTATTACTCCGGCATTTAAGCCTTTTATCTTCAGCACTGCACCCAGAACTACTCTTGGAATTATCTCCTCACTTAGCGTATTCTGATCAAAAAGGTTCCTTAAAGCCTCCCCTTTAAGAAGAACGGGTCCGCCTGCATTCATAATCCTGCGTACAAGCTGGTCGTAGACCTTTGTGTTATTAATTTCATCTTCGCCTTCAAAAAGCTCATTTGCTTTATATAAGTAACTTATTGCTTCACAACCTTCGTCATATAATGAAGCATAAAAATTGCAGGCCGGCATGAGCTGTTCGGTGGAAGCGTGGACTATTCTGAACATCGATTCGAAAGTATCAGCCGGTTCAGCTTCAACAGGCAGCTTGCCAAGAATCATCTTAACCAGTTCATTGTGTTTTTTCTCTGTAACATCGAGAAATGCAGTAGTTCTGTAGAGATTACCGGATTCATCATTGATCTTCAAATCAGTAACCTGTGAGAAAAAGAACTGGCCGCTTTTCTTTCTTAAAAGGACTTCCCTCTTATCGAAGTAGCCGTTCTCCATAAAGTCCTGGTGCTGTTTAAGAGAATATTCCTTATTCTCTTCAATAATAATCGTTGAGAAATGTTTATTAACCACCTCACTGCGTGAAAACCCGAAGAGCTTTAAGAAAGCATCGTTGATTTCCTGAATGATGCCGTTTTTGCCGACAATGCAGATTCCGATTTCGCTTGAGTCCAGAATTGGGAAAACTAAAGTATCAAGTAACCTGTTTTCGTGAAAAGTATCTCTAAACATTTCTCCACCATTTGTGATATTTAATTGGACTAAAGGAAGTCCAAATTGAGTGCCAAAGTGTTTTTAGGTGGTTTTGTTGCCTGAGAGCACATTTTCCCACAATAAATTTTCTATTAATGTCTCATATTGATAAAAACCAATGCCTACTATCACATTTTGGCACACTGGTTTTAGGTTAGGCTGCCCTTATGCCATCAGGCTTAGAGGCAGACAAGGAGATTGGCAGATGGATGAAAAGCCCAAATCATTATTTTCTGGCCTGTTTCAGTTTTTCTTCAGCTCTCTTGATAAAATATTCCAAACTTTTAATTTCCGGGTTAATTTTATAAGCCAGCCTGTAATCATCAATGGCGCCTGTTATGTCCCCGTTATCCTCCCTGGCTGCCCCTCGGCTAAAGGCAGCAAGCTCGTTCTCATCATTTAAGCGCAAAGCTTCCGTAAAGTCCGAAATTGCCCCGTCAAAATCCTTTTTCAAATACTTCGCGCAAGCGCGCCCGAAGAACAGGCGCTCGTTTTCCGGACTTAACATTACTGCACTATCGTAATCCTTTAATGCGCTCGTAAAATCTTTAATAAGGCAGTTGGTAATCGCCCTTTTGAAGTATCCCCTGTAATCATCACCAACTAAAAGTATCGCCCTGCTGTAGTCTGAAATTGCGCCCTCGTAATCTTCAAGCATCCTTCTTGAGTCGCCGCGGCCCAAGTACGCCTCACAAGCCGTGGAATCCAGCTTAATTGATCTTGAGAAATACGTAACTGCTTTTTGCAGTTCACCTTTTTCTGCCAGAGCGGTCCCTTTTTCCAGAAGTTGTTTGGCTGACTGTGAGAATATGACCGGCTGCTGGAGCATTAAAAAAATCAGGATTAATAAAATCATAATTGCTTTTGCCTTAAAAATCGGATCATTTTTGAATTTGCGGGTTTGGGTGAGTCTCTAAGGTATTGATACTAAAAAGGGATATAAGAATCAAATAAACTGAAATTCTTTCAAAACTATTTTCATTATTATTTTATCTCAAGTGACGTGCATCAAAAGTGACATAAATATTTTATCTCCAGTGCAGTAGAGTCTCAGCCCAGGATTCCTTTTGGCTCAGGTTGTCTTTAATAACAGTCCTAATAATGTAATCCCCCGGCTCATATTCACTCATATCAAGCTGAATGTACATCTGAGGATCTTTCTCATCTGTCTGAAACCTTGAAGTAAGCGAGACTTCTTCTTTTGAACCCTTAAAGCCAAAGATTCCCGTTATAGCCTTAAATATCTTTTTTATCCCCGAATCCTCCTGAAGCTTTACTATCGTGATCTTCTGCTCAAAATCTGTCTTATGCTCTTTACCCATAATCAGATTGTAGACTTCATAATAAAGGTACAGGCTTTGCGACTTTGAAAAGGTGTTCAGTGGATTGGGAAGTATTTCAATACTCTTCCTTTTAAGCCGAGCAGTTCCCAGATTACCAGTGCCTACATCTGTTGCCAGCAGGAGGTCACTTATTGAAAACTCACCTGCGTGAAAGTCCCTAATCTTAAAGCGTCTATGGCTGGATGCCACCCCGTTATCTATGTCTCTTAAGACCTCAAAGGCAAGCATGCCCGAGTCGGGTGAAACTGTAACGGAAACCGTGTTGACGTAGTAATCTTCAGACGAGGATACTTTGATTTTGCTCTTCTCAGAAAGTTCTCCTACGCTGCTCTTTTTCTGGAATTGTGGTTCGTAGTATTTATCTGTAAAGAAAATGCCGTAATTGTGCTGACTGGTAAATTTTTTGTTTTTAACTATACTGTCCGGAAAACTTAAGGCATAGCTTACATATAAATCGGTTTTCCCGGACTTCTCACTATCCAGATTCTTAAACTGCGCGATGTAATAAGGCATTGTAAACACGGGACCGTCATACTTCGGATTATAATCCTCATACTTTACTTTCCTTAAGTACTCCATGAGCCTTTGAGAGTCCCCCGGGAACTGTGGTATAAACCTGCTGCCCGGTATGGGCACGCTGAAACGGTAATTACCCGACATGTATTCATCCGTAAAACCGAATTTAAGGCCACCATAATCCCAGACGTCAGTCTTAACTTTCATCGACATTCTTTCCCCGCCAAGGAGCTGCGGTCTGTAGCGGATTCTACTGACAGGCTCCCCGTATCGCAAAACCACTTCCCCCTTGTCAGTCTTCCAGCCCGGTGTGCTGTCGGTCCTGCTTGTAAAGCGGAGATTTGCATAGGCCACACGTGAATAATGCTCCAGAAGCCTTTCGTTGTATTCAGTGAGGTTTAGGGGGTCGTTAACCTTCCAGTAAAGATCTATAATTTCCTTAAGCTCGTCTTTAGTGAATTTCTTGTACTCATCACCAAGCAGGGGCTCCAGTAGTTCCTTTACGGAATTAAATGTGAAATCCACCTCTTCACCATAAGACATCAGCTTCAGGGCTTTTTTGTATTCTTCGTACGACTTTTTTATGTTTGAAGTCTTATAGTAGATTAACCCCAGATATAAATGGGCATCTTTACTCAGGGAATCAACTTTGCTCATTTCCTGAAGTAACGGAATGGCTTTATCCAGCATGTTTGCATCTTCGTAAAGAAAAGCCATGTGAAGTCTTGCCTCCTGATTTTGGGGATCAAAACGCAGCGCCTTCTTAAAATATACTTCAGCTTCCAGCAAATCGTCTGTAGCAAACCTCTCATAGCTTAAAAGCGGACTCGAGTAGTCCTCCATAGAAACCGAATTATGATATTCATTAAAATCAGCCTCTTTTATCCTTCCCATATTAAACCAGGCTTTCGCACACGTGCTGTCAATTTCCGTTATTTCCTCATATTTGCCGAATGCCATCGTAAGTCCGAATTTTTCAGCGAGGCTTGCCTGCAGCATCCTGTAGTCTAAATTTGTGGGGTCTTTCCAGATTGCCTTCTGTATTAGCTCCCTGGCACGGTCGCGTCCTGAGATGGTATTTTTATTGCAGTAGAGTTTTGCAAGCTCAAACATTGAAGGGGCATCAGAAAATCTCCTGATGGATTTCTTAAACATATCTTCGGCATTGCCAGTATCATGCTTCTTAAGAAATTCCATTCCGCTTAAGTAATATGTCTTCTCCGCCTCGGGAGGGCTCTGCGCCAGGGCCGTGGAAAAGAGGAAAAACACAAGAATTATATTTCTGAAAAGATGTCCCATCTCATACTTTTAATTTATTAAGCACAATTAGAAACATATTTATCAATTATAACTTACTTTTTCTTTAATGGCAAACAATACAGAATTGAATAACCCTAAAAGGAAGGCTGACTTCAGCCAGACGCGATAAGCGGGTGAACTGTTTTTAGATAAGGGCCCCCTGCGCTCTCACGGACGTGAAAAGTGAAGTATTCTTCAGCCTGACTGGAAAGATGCTCCTGGAATCCATTCTGTCTCTCAAAATTACCGGACCACTTTATTCTTATTGGTCAGTATGAACAGAAGCCCTGCGATCAGCATTATCCCTCCCCACCAGAGATTCGGATGCATGTTTGCCAGAACAGTCTTGTTTAGTCCAGGGTTAAGCAGATAATAAATCCCCACAGCAATAACAATCAGTCCCAATCCTGTTAAAAGAAGTCCTACAAAAAACCATATCGGCTTCATATCTCAAGATCCCGATAGTAATACAAACCAAAACTAAAAAGAGCAAACTAAAATCCTCATTAAATCAACTACCAAAAGTAACTTTGAAACAATACAGATATTTATATATTACTTACTTCATATTACTTACTAATCTGTCCCACCGAATCCTTATTCTGGATGCTTTGCGGGTTCGTTTGTGTAGTTCCCTGCGTCGAAGGCTGCGCGCTATTATGTCTTTCTTCCATGAAGAAGATGCTCAATATCAGAATAATCCCTATGATTATGCTGGAAAGCCAGGTCCAGAAAAATTTATTTCTTGTTGTATTTTCCATTATTGAATCCTCCTTAAGAGAGTAACCGGGTCAAATTGATTCTTACTTATATATAATATAGCAGAATTCCGGGAATATTACAGATACGATTGAAAAATGAAAAAGCCGGCCTTATTAAAAAGCCGGCTTTTATAGAATTTTGATTGCGGTACTAAGTGCCTTAGAGTGTCCAGAAGGCCGATATGGTTCCCGATAAGAAATTATATGCAGCATCGTCGCGGTAAGTTCCTCCGGCAGTAACTCTGCCCATGAGGCTCAGCGACTTAAATATCTTGTAATTGGCAGAGCCTGAAATTTCCCTTACCATAAAATCGTTGGCCGGAACGTAGCCCAGTTTTGCACCAAGCGTGAGTTCCAGGTCCTCACTCTTCTCAAGCATCCATTCTCCCCAGAGGCTATGCGATTCAAAGTTACGGGGTGAGTAGTAAAAGTTGGACTTCCAGGAATAGTTTTCAAAAGCGTATTCGTAACCCACAGTTATATCTTCATCAAAAGCCTTCCCGAGCCTCAGCTGCAGGTCGTTTCCCGCGTTGCCGTCATCAAGTTTCAGATAGCTGAAGACGCCGGAGAGCTTTAGCCCGTGCTTGTTCTGGAAAGTTCCGTTAAACCTGAACATATTGGCCATTATCCTGTCTATCCTATCGTTTCTGTAGTCAATAAGACGCGTTGAAAAGAGTATTATTCCGGCATCTGTCCTCAAATAATTCGCATTAAGGTTAACCTTGTTTTCTTTTCCTTCCCTGCTGTAAATAAGACTCGCATTTGAAATCTTCATATTGCGAGTTCCCCTGTAGGTCATATTGCCGTATCCGCCCGAGAGTATCAAATACTGCGAAAGCCTGAAATACAAATTACCTTCTAAGGAGGTATAATTTCTTGAGGCTGTCCTGGATCTTAGGTTTCCTCTTATAAATGTTACGCCTGCAGAAATATAGTTTGTAAGCCCGAACTCAAGCCTTCCTCCTGAGTTCTGGAAACTCAGATTCTGGTTATCTGAGTAATAGTTGAACTGCGGGGCCAGGCCTATATAGTTAGGGAAAGTGGCCATAAACGAGCTGAAGCCCGAAACAGGGATCCATGAGTATCGCGGCTGAATTAACGCCACCTGTGCCGAATCAGTGGTCTTTTCCATCAGGCTGTCGTAAACTTCCCTGGCCTCATCATACTGGTGCATTTCCAGATAGGAATCACCAAGTAGCATATGGACTTCAAAGTTGTCCGGAGCCTCTACAGCAAGCTTCTTAAATTCAATAAGCGCATTTGCCGAATCTTTTCCCCATAAGTAAGCCTTCGCCCGACCGAAAGCACCTTCAAAGCTATACTCTTCGTTCAAAGCCTGGTTATAGAGTTCGATTGCCCTGGGATAGTTTTTAACACATGCATAGACTTCTGCGTATTCCAGGAGGAAGAGGCGGTTTACATTTGCCTTAGAAAAATACTCATCATATTTCTGGAGAGCCTGCTCACAGTTGTGTGTCTCAACCAGTATCTTTCTTCCCTCTTCAAGAATATCAAAAATCTTTCTTTCCTCTGCTCTCGATATTTCGGCGGCAAGATAGGTATCAAGCTGTTCAACATATTTGCTCGTGGAATCGACCGCGCGGGCAAGTTCCAGATATTTTTTTGCTTCCTCAAAGTTTCCCTGATTCGTTCTAAGGGTTCCGAAGGCAAGAAGCGCGTCTATGTTTTCCGGCTGCTTTTGTGTTACATTCAAAAGGTGCTTTTCTGCTATGTCATAATCCTGACTTGTCCACACTGCCAGCTGAGCTCTTAAGAGCTGATAGTCCAGGTTGTCAGGGTCCTTTCCCAGGAGGAAATTTACCTGCTCTAAGGATCTTCCAAAGTCCCTGTTCCATCCGGAATACTTTGCAATCCTGAGTCTGACATCAGGACTGTCTGAATTGCCTGTGGTTGCAAGATAATCTTCCAGTATCTTTACAGCGCCGTCATAGTCAAAAAGACCGCTTAAGCTCTCGGCCAGCGCCAATGCCGCTGTCTTGTCTTTTGGATTCTTCTCCAGGCGAGCCTTATAGTCCTCAACTCTATTTTTAATAATGCTTTCTCTTACCGTTGTAACGCTGTCGTAAAGCGCCTGGAATTTCGGATCATCGCTATGTGCCTTTGATAAAACCTGAAGCTGCTGATAAGCCTCTTCATACCTTTTAACTTTTACAAGTTCATCGATGAGCAAAAATCTGGTTTTCTCATCCGAGGGTTTTTTCTTCAATATCCTGTAATACCTGTCAATCGGGTATTCCTTTGGCTGAATGCTTGCTTTATGTCTGGCAGTTGTGTCTGTCCATTCAAATATATAGGCCTTTCCCTTTGCCTGGTCGAGTCCGTCCTGTGCTTCCTTAAAGAATGGCTTTATTTCAAGGGCATTTTCAAATGCTTTAATTGCAATCTTAAACTTGCCGAGCCACATTGTAAAGAACCCGTAGCGGCTCCAGAGCCTCTGGTCACCGGGATAGCGTTCAGTGTAGGTTTTGAGTACTTTTTCCCCTTTTTGAATATGATTATTGTGGGCCAGTATCTCGCTATATCTTATGATTTCATCGGCTGAGGCTTCTGTACGCGAGAGATAGTTGTCGTACCACGACTCGGCATCATCCCAGCGCCCCAGGTTTTTCATGCATTTTCCGATCTCCAGGTAGTTTTCAGGGTTCTGCGGGTTTATTGCAATTTCTCTTTTATGTCCTTCAATCTTCCTGAAAAGTAAGGAATTCCACACGTTCTCGGCGCGGGAGAGGTTTTTTTGGATTTCTGAGCTGTTGGGGCTGATCATGAGGGCACGTTTGTAATCCAGAACCGCCTCGCCATACTGCCCTCTTTTCTCGAAGCAGAAGCCCCTTAAGTTTAATCCGTCTGACATATGCGGGTAAGCAGCTATGTACTTATTCAGAAGATCAATTGCCTCACCGAAGTTCCCGGCCTGTATCTGTTTCATCGCTTCCGACTTTAAGGCTGTCTGCCCCGTTTGAGCCTGTAAGACAGATAAGGCTGAAAACAGAAGAAATGTAAGAATAATGATTTTTTTCATCAGTTCGGGTTATACCTGTTAAATGAATCGTTGTTTTTATCACTCCGGAACTCTTCACCAAGCACGAGCTTCATTATTGCTTCAGCATTTTCAACACTCTCGTCAATTTCAACAGAAAGGACTGAAATGTACTGCTGTACAGTTTTTAAATAGTTTGAATCGGCGGATGGGAAGTTGGCCTGAATTTTTGCAACAAGCCCGGCAAGACTCTTTTTATCGCTCCTGACAAGAAGGACAATTACTTTATTCTCGTAAACACAGATCTTGTCCTTTTTATCTGTAGCAAGGCGCACCGCGTTCTGGAGCTGATTTATCGTTAAGAGCCTCTCGCGCTCGGCCTGAGCATCCAGCTTGAAGGATATCAGAGAGAATATCTGCCCTGTACTCTTATATAAAGCGATCTGGTTATTCAGGAGGAGCAGGAAATCGTTATACTCATAAAAATTGGAAAACGTGTATGGCTCCTGATACATCTCAAAATTTGAAAGTGACTGGTAACGCCCTCCTGCAGAAGGCTTGCTTTCAGTCTGGGGAGCGGGTGGGAACTCAGCCTGGGGCCATGCGGCCTTAAAATCTGTTACAATTCCCTTGTAAGGTTCAATTGAATAGTTTGCTGTAAACTGCCCTTCGGTGTGCCCTATATTCGGGGTAATAGTCATCTTCCCGCTCTGAGATTTATTCTCGCCGGGGGTTATTTTTTTCTGAAGATAAATTGTAGCCGTAACGTGCTGGACCAGTTCGTCAACAATCGACTGTGCAACCGGTGTGGCAGGCTCTCCTATGGTAAAGAGGCTAGTTACGTCCCTTTGCTCTATGTTCTCCAGTGTTTCAAGGAATGACTCCCTTAAAAGATTCAGGTTGCTAAAACCGATATATGGAGTAAGTTCATCAAATATTATTCTCTTCGGAGCAAACTGCTCTACTACAGTAACTATATCTTTTAAGTACTCAATAAGATATTCATCCGGGTCACGCAAATCATACAAATCAGCCGGCGGGGTTACACGTACAACAACAATAAGATTTTGATTCATATAGGTCTGAATGTCAAAATCGATGGAGGCTGCATGTATCATCAGGTCCTTCGGCCTCATGTTGGTGAAATACAGACATACTTCCTTCTGCCTTGCCGACTGCAATGCATACTGCAGGCCTAAGAGTGTACGTCCGGACTTCTTCGGACCTACAAGTAAATATGTTCCCCCTTTATAAAATCCACCCCAGGCCTGATCAATCAGGGGTAACCCGGTTTGTACCAATTGTATGTTTCTTTTCATATGTCGCTCGTTTTTTAATATAATGCAATTTTTATGCCGTTAATTCGTTACTATTTTCAAATATAATATTTCATTATCCCCTTGTCATTGGCTCAAATTGAGAAACATTTTTCCACTGTACCATTTTAACACACTACTTCCCTGCAAAGTAACCGATCAAGAATAAGGCAGTGGCATTTGTTGAAATAGATGGCTCATTTGTTACATAGTCCTCCCGCATATCCTGGTAGACCGAGCTCTCAGTCTGAAATTCTCTAAATGGATCTATTTGGTTTGTTTTGATCTTATAACCCTCCAGCTTTTTCCTGCTTATTGGCCCTGCTGCTACAGCGCCAGGAAGATACCCCTTCCTAAAATAACCCACCTGGGAGTGAAAGTTTTTTGAAAAAACTTTCCCGATATTATAAATAAAACTGACCCCCCACTGATTTTTCCCGAGCATATAATCGCGCTGAAAAGTCATTAAGGAATCAAAATCGTTCTTACCCGTAAGACGTTTCCACAAAATGGCCTGCAGTCCTGCGCCCATGACGGCAGTATTTGAACCCCAAGTGTCTGAAGCAGCCTGCCCAAAAATACTCTTATTTTTTAAATCATTAAAGTTTTTAAGGTTAAAATATAAATAATCCTTTATTCCCGGCTCATATTTTGCAATCCTAAAGTCTGCAAGCGAGTTTATATCGCCATAGCTCCACCAGTAATCTGATTTGGCCTCGTTTGCATAGATGACCGCATCTTTAAGATATCTTCCTTCCTTTGTCGTCTCAAAGAGCTCAAGAGCACCTAAGGCCATTTTGCCCAAAGGCTTTGAATCCAGGTACATCCCGCTCCCGCTTTTATCCACTTCCGGCATTCCGGAAGTCATTTTATAGCTCCTTAAAGCTTCCGAGAGGCACTTGTTCGCAAATTCATCATAGTGCAGCTTTTCTTTCCATAATCTCGAGGCCAATGCCATAACAGCACAGTACATCCCTATGGTATTCTTCCCCCCTCCAGCAAATGCCGGACGGTCAAAGGTCAGCTTATCCTCTTCGGGAAGACGCCAGCCCTGAGCGTGGTCCCTTAAATCCTGCACCTGAATGACAAATTTCCCATTTGGCAGGTGAGCCCTTAAAAGCCAATCCAGCCCCACCTTTGCTTCTTCCAGTATATCGGGGACAGCGTTATGATTGCTGTCAAAGCCGAATTTTACAGGGTCAAATTCATATGAGAACAACAGCATATAAGTGGAAAAAGCCGTTGTATTAAAGAATTTAACGTAATCTCCCGCATCGTGCCATCCCCCTGTAACGTCCTGATGCCCTGCCATGGGGAATACTCCGGTAGTTAAACTGCCTGTAACCAGGCTAGTGGCATCGGCTATATGACACACCCCGTGCAGGAAAGGATCGGTATAACCGCATCTTTGGACCTTAAAGAACAGTAAGAGTGAATCCGCTATCCCGTTATAAATATCTCTTCCGATTGAAAAGGGCAGTGATGATACACTGCCGCATTTAATCATGTACTTACCAGGGGTTCTAAAATCTGAAAAATCTATTATATAAATGTTCCGGAATTTCCCTTCCCCTTTTATGCCGTTCTTCAGATACCCTTTGTAAAGAGCCTCATTACCCTGGATTCCACAAATAATAAACTCACTCCCTTTTATTTCTCCGGCAGACATAACGGCTGCTGTTTTTATATCTCCGGGCAGAAATCCAACCTGGTTTACTCTGATAAAAATATTCTCAGCTGAATTTATATAAATAAAGGGTAATGCCAGAAACAGGAAAAAACTTAAATTTATTCGTAATTTAACTTTCTGAGGTGAAAAGCAATATGAAATCCCGATCATAAATGTCCCTGAAATAAGATAAATAATGATTTGCACCAAATAAGTGACTACAGTCAACGAAAGCTTTCAAATTTCGACTTTCTTAATGCAAGGCCGCTTATCCCCAAATTAATACCCTCAATTTCATTGTAATATAAATGAAAATCGTCGATAATCTTTTAGAAATTAAATATTAATTCCGGTAATCAGGATAAAAAATGACAATTAACCCATTAGAAGATCTAATCAGCAAAGATATTTTCGAGCTTTTGAGCAAAGAAGGCCTCTTAAACAAGAAAAAGGTCAGGGAGTACCAGATAGTTACAAAATACCGTCAGCTTAAATCTATGGATGTTTCAACCCAGACAGCAATGGCAATGCTATTAGAGGAGTACCCTGACCTCTGCTTTGAAACAAT
>JBLMYS010000040.1:0-26244 GCA_050258415.1 Acidobacteriota bacterium
CACGGCTTTTTAAGAGATACCTCCTTTTGAACTCCATCGGAACCGGTTCAACTCTTTCTTCCTCGTAGACCGCCAGTTGTGCCTTCTTCAAAACCTCTGTGGAAACATCACTTGCAAATATCCTGACCTGATTTAACTGACCCGTCTCTTCGCTTAGAACCATGGCAAGAGTATACGGTTCCTCACCACTTGAGCATCCGGCACTCCATACTCTTAGTGGATTCTCCTGCCCGATGCCGAAGAGTCTCCTCAGTTCGGGCATGGCCTGTTCAGTCAGAAAGCCGAACTGCTTCGGCTCACGGAAAAAATCTGTTTTATTTGTTGTAACAACGTCAATAAAATGGAATATTTCAGAAGGCGACTTTCGGCTTAATACCATCTTCGTGTAATCTGAATAAGATATCACATCGAGTTCTTTTAACCTCTTTTTTAACCTTGCCTCAAGCATAATTTTTTTATTCGGGGGCATCTTTATCCCTATTTCCGTATATATAAAACTGCTGAGTGCCTCGAACTCCTTTAGCGTCAGACCTTCATTCGACTGTTTATTTTCTTCTTGATCCTTTGACATGCACCATTTTCAATTTAAGTATTCAGTTTTAATTACATTGCATGCTAAACATGCACAAAAATTAAGTAGGCAGCCTCTTTAAATGAAAAAGGCTGCCCCGGATTTTTTATTCCTGTTTTCAGAACCTTTCAAAATCCTGATCCAGCTTATCACCGTCATTTAAGTCGTAAACATAACCGGATGATTTTGCCGTTCTCTGAGGCTTAAGAGCCCCTGCGGTAAATTGCTTTGAAGAAGTTCCTCCAGTCTGCTTTGTGTAATTCATTGCTGTGTGCACTGCATCCCTGGAAGTTTTTCTCTGCATGCCGTCATCGATCCTGAAGAAATCAATTGAGTTCTGAAGCTGTTCAGCCTGGCTTGCAAGCTCCTCGGCCGTGGAGGCCATCTCTTCAGCAGCCGAGGCGTTCTGCTGAATTACCTGATTTAACTGCTGTATGGCGCTGTTGATCTGGTCGGCCCCTGTCTTCTGCTCACTGCTTGCCGATGTGATTTCCTGCACGAGCTCACTTGTCTTCTGAATGTCAGGAACTATTTTTGTCAGCATCTGTCCTGCTTTCTCGGCAATCTTCACGCTTGAGGAGGATAGCGTGCTTATCTCGGCTGCCGCGAGCTGGCTTCTTTCGGCAAGTTTTCTTACCTCACTTGCAACAACTGCAAAGCCTTTTCCATGCTCTCCGGCACGTGCAGCTTCAATTGCGGCATTAAGCGCCAGCAGGTTTGTCTGACGCGCAATTTCTTCAATAATGGAAATCTTGCCAGCGATGTCTTTCATCGCATCTGCCGTCTGTGATACGGCCTGCCCCCCCTCCTTTGCATCCTCTGCACTCTGGAGTGCAATCTTTTCTGTCTGACGTGCATTGTCGGCATTCTGATTAATATTGCTCGTCATCTCTTCCATCGAGCTCGAAGCCTCCTCGGCTGCAGCTGCCTGCTCGGTTGATCCCTGGGAGAGCTGCTCACTGCTGGAACTTAATTCCTGGCTTCCGGAGGAGACATTGTCTGCCGCGGACTTTACGTTTTCCACCACATTCTTCAGCTTGTCTATCATTTCGTTGAGTGCCTGGGCAAGCTGCCCTATCTCATCTTTCTGTTCAATGTCGAGTTTCTTTCTTAAATCCCCGTTTGCTACAGTGTTTGCGAAGTCAACCCCCTGTATAAGTGGCTTGCTAACGAGCCTTGCAATGAATACCGCCAGAGCCAGTGAGATGATAACGCTTATCGATAGTATTATGATTAACAGCCTGGTTATTGAAGCTGCCTGCCGGGCATTCTGATCGGCCACATCTGCAGCCACTTTATCATTAAATGCCACCCAGCCTTCAAGTGTCTTTTGCTCATCCATGGCAACCTGCTTTAAATCGCCGTTTATATAAACCTTTGCCTCGGCATCCTTGTTTGCCCGTGCTAAGGATATCAGTCCCTGAAGGTATTCCTGGTACTTTTTGTGCTGCTCGGAGTACTTCTCGAAGATTCTTCTTTCCTCATCAGTATCAATTGTTTTCGACAGGAATTCGATATCTTTATTGATATTATCATTGTATTTTTCAATATTACTGATACACTTATCCTGCGCAGCATTGTCGTCAGCCATTACAAGATCCCTGACATTTACCCTTATCCTGTGAAAGTACTGCTGCATATCCCCTAATTCCATAATTGGGATAGTACTCTTATTATACATATTTGTGTAGCTTTCGTTTATTGACTGCACGTTGCTTATACCCATATACCCAATAAAGACTGCCACTAAAGTCAGTAAGGAGAAACTAAGGATTAGTTTTGCGGCAATTTTCAGATTCAGAAACCACTTTAACATTTTATTTCCCTCATTTATTAATTTCACTTAATAATTTATTTTTTCAGTCATTTTCTTAAAGACTGCTGCTTAGCAACTCCAATTCTCTTACTGAAAATATTTTGTCGATATCAAGAATGATGATGAACCTTTCATCTCGTTTTCCCATACCTTTGATGAACTCGGTTTTAAGCTGTGTCCCAATTCTTGGGGGAGCTTCAATCTCCGCGGGCTCCAGCTCAAAGACCTCCTGCACGGAATCCACCAGCGCTCCGAGAATGGTCTTTTCCTGGTCGATATTTACCTCTACTACTACAATGCATGTATTTACCGTAGGCTCTGTTTTCGAAAGCCCGAACTTTAGTCTCATGTCAACTACCGGGACAACGCTTCCCCTTAAGTTAATCACCCCGCACATATACTCAGGCGTCTGAGGCACTTTTGTGATCTTGATATAGTCTAGGATCTCGCGCACCTGGCTTACATCAAGAGCGAAGATTTCCTCTCCCAGTTTGAATGTAAGATACTGTCTGAGTTCTTGTATCATTAGTACCACCTATTGTTTTATCTGTTTTGAAATAATTGTTTTTCCAGCTCTTCCTCGCGCTTTACCAGACTGGCTATATCCAGTATGAGCGCAAGCGTACCATCACCCAGGATCGTGGCACCCGAGATTCCCTCGACATCCTTGTAGAACTTCCCGAGAGATTTTATTACCGTCTGATGCTCTCCGATTACCTTGTCTACAACAAACCCAATCTTTGTCTCACCCGCCGTCTTGCCGTTCTCATTCGTTGTAATTACCACCTGTTCGATCTCGCCCGGGTTATCTTTTACGTTAAACCTTTCCCTCAGAGAAATAAACGGCACCAGTTCACCCCTCACGCTTACCAGATGCATCCCGTTTTCATTCTTTATTTCGCTCCGGCGAAGCTCAATGCATTCCTCAACTGCTGAAAGTGGAATGATGAAGTAATCATCACCAATCTGAACCAATAGTCCTTCTATGATTGCCAGCGTAAGAGGAAGCTTCATTGTTATTGTGGTCCCGGTTTCATATTCACTTGATATGTCTATACTTCCTCTTAAAGACTCGATTGTCTTCCTTACCACGTCCATACCCACGCCGCGCCCTGAGACGCTTGAGACTTTCTCGGCCGTCGAAAACCCCGGCATAAATACTAGATTATAGATCTCTTTTTCCGTTAAAACAGCATCCTTTCCTATAATCCCTTTTTCAACTGCTTTTTTCCGGATTGCCTCCAGATTAAGTCCTGCCCCGTCATCTGTAATTCTGATGACTACATTTGACCCCGAATATCCGGCCGAGAGAATTACAACCCCGTTTTCACTCTTTCCTTTTTCTCTCCTGATGTTGGATGCTTCAATCCCGTGATCCAGGCTGTTTCTGATCAGATGCACAAGCGGATCATTCAGCTTATCTATGACATTTTTGTCAAGCTCCGTCTCATCCCCTTCGGTAAACAGATCGACTTTTTTCCCCAGCTCGTGTGAAAGATCTCTTACAAGCCTCTTAAAGCGGTTGAATGTCGACCTTATGGGCACCATCCGGATATTAAGAGCGTTATCCCTGAGCTCGCAGGTAAGCCTTTCAACTTCTTCTGAAATTGATATTAGTTCAGGGTCATTCTTAATGGCCGCTGTCTGTGAGAGCCTTGCCTGAACTGTAACAAGCTCTCCAACGAGGTTAACCAGAAAATCCAGCTTCTCAGAGCTGACTTTTATATTTGACGTGGATTCAATCTCAGATGCCTTATCTGTCCTTAAATTGCCCGAAGCTGAATTGCCCGAAGCTGAATTACCCGAAGCAGAACTAATGGCCGGAACAGTATTTTCTTTTTCTAAAGAGCTGGCCTTTCCGTTGAAAAGGGATTTTAGCCTTTCAATTATATTTGAAGGGTTTTCAGAAAGAATTTCTTTTATGTCCCGGCTATATTCTTCCAGGTTCCTTAGCGCTGAGAGGTTTTCATTTTCAATTATAGATATTATCAGTTCACAATCATCCTCAACAAAAATGAAAACATCCCGTATGGCATCCATATTTTTTTCTGTCCGCAGAATTATGTTCCAGCCCACATAACACTTCTCAGGCTCGAGGTCCTCAAACTGCGGAATTTTCTCTGTGATAATTCCCAGGTAGCACTCACCCAAATCACCAAGTTCATTCAGAAGAAGGATTGGGTTGGTGCCATTCTGCAGTATGTTTTCTGCAGGTTTGAATTTTATAAAGTATGTTGTCAACCCGCCCCCGGCATTATGGCTTGTCTTGATCTCTGCCCCGGATGAGATTTTCTTTGGGGGAATTTCATGATTTGAATTTTCCTGCTTAAAACCGGCAATAATACTACCAAATGCCTCAATAAGTCTGATTGTCTCTTCATCACCGATACAACTTATTTTATTAAGCAGTTTTTCTATCTGATCCTTGGCATTTAAGGTCAGAGTGATAATATGTTTATCTGCTTTTATTTCATCATTTCTTATAAGGTCGAAAACATTTTCTATATCATGAGTAAATTTTGATATATCATCGTAATCAAACATTCCCGACGAGCCTTTAATTGTATGCAATATTCTGAATACCTTTGAAATTAGCTCGGCGTTCAGAGAATCATTTTCCAGTTCAAGGAGCGATTCCTCAAGCTGATTTAGAAGCTCACTTGTTTCTTCTAAAAACGACTGTTTTAGGTGATCTAACAATTTGTTTACCCTTTTACTTGAATTTATTCTGATTTCACGACTTATCGGCTTAAACGCCGCAAAAAGGATTCAGCAATGAACTGAAGCCCCTGTTACTAAGGAAGCACTTTCTTTACTACGGCAATGAGCTGTTCAGGCTTAAAAGGCTTTATTATCCACCCCGTAGCCCCGGCCTGCTTGCCTTCCATCTTCTTCTCATTCTGCGACTCTGTTGTCAGCATCAGTATCGGAATAAACTTAAGCGAAGGGATTTCCCTTATGCTTCTTATCAGTGCTATGCCGTCCATATTAGGCATGTTCAGGTCCGTAATTACCAGATTCACATTTGCAGCCTTTATCTTTTCCAGGCCATCAAGCCCATCAATGGCCTGAATTACATTATATCCGGCCTCGCTTAACGTGAAGCTTACCATCTGCCGGATACTAGCCGAATCATCCACTGTTAAAACTGTTTTCATTTAATTCTCCGTGTTTGACATTTTTATTTCTTTGTAGTAACCGTAGTTTTTGCTGAATTCATAGATTCTTTTTTCGCTCCCCGGCTCTACGGCTATCGTTACTTTAGATGTGGCGCTCTCCAGACTTAAAAGCAGCTGTAGAAAAGTAATATCCATCTGACTTATGTCTTTAATGGCAATACTCAGTGATGAATTCTCTCTGAGGTCTTCCTGAAGAGCGGACTTAATGCTGCTTATATTGCTTATTGTTACATCCCCTTCAATATTTACCATAACTCCTGATCCTGTATTTTATAATAATTTTACTTTCCGTTTTTCTTCATGTAGCCCTTAGAAAAGCTCAATATTCTCCCCAAGAATATCATCTTCAGCGTTTTCATTTTGAGTGCCTCCATTTTCGTTCGGAACAAGTAAGGACTGATGAACCTTTCTTTCGCTTGTCATAGTATAGGAGGAGGAAAAACCTTTTAAGAATTCTTTATCCTCCTGGTTTATTACTATATTTTCAGACTCGGCAAAGGCCAGATAATCATCCATTATCTTTTCCACAGAGGCAATCACACCTAATGTTTCATCATTCCTACTAAGCCCTACACTCATCAAATCCAGCTTATCTTTCATTTCGTTTATGGAGGTCTTTAATTCCGTTTTCAGCCTGTCAAACTTTGAGCTGCTGCCCTGAATGCGGATTAAGGAGTTTTTCAGAGATCCGTCTATGCTGTTAAACTCCTTCTGTATTGCTTCCTGGTCATTTTTATTACTGCTGATTAATTCTTTTGTGGAAGCCAGAACCTTCTGTAGCCCGCCTGATATCTGTACCGATAATTCTTTTGCCTCCAGTGAAAGCTTCTGAATTTCTTCGGACAGAACCCCCAGGGCGGCTCCTTCGATTCCAAGATGGGCTGCTTTAATCCGGGCGTTTAAGGCGATAAGTTCAATCTCAGCCCCTATTTCTTCTATCTCATAGACAAACCTGTTTGAATCAGCTATGGTCTCTGCAAGTGTATTGATTGCAGAAGTCAGGTTTTCTTTCGTAAGCTGCCCTTTTTCCAGCGATCCCGAAATAACCGACAGATTCTCTTCAACATCCTGAATGCTTGAAGCGGCATTATTGCTGTATATGAAAAAATCTGACTCCTCAAGAATTTTATTGGCGTTCAGGCCTATATTCAGGTTGTATGCGTCTATGCTCGATGCTGTCTCAGCAATTTCAGCCTTTGAATGAAGCAGCTGTGCCAGCTCCAGCTGACAAACTGTTACTAGCTGCTTTATGGAGGGCATATCATCATTAAGCACCAATTTATCTTTCAATGACTGGCTGCTTACATTACTCAGATTTTCTTTTATATGTTCAAGCTGCTGCCTGATGATATCCTGTATCTGAATTAAAGTAATCAGACTGTTTATATCAGAGAAAATTTTAGAGGAGAGATCCTGTATTAAGCTGGCGCTCTTAAAGGATGAATTGTAGCTCAACTGATAGGCTGTGAGGCTTTGTTTTGCTTTCTTTAGTATTAGTTCCGATTCATTTTTCTGCTCAAGAGTGAGACTTTTTATTTTCCCAATTATTTCCTCAACATCAGTTACAAGAATTTTTGACCTGTGGTTGATCTGTAAAGCTTTTTCATTTATAACTTCAGAAAGCCGCTCAACATTTTCCGCAATTGTGCTGAAACCTATGCCTTCTATTCTAAGCCTTGCATTTTCTATCTTTGTGGAAATTCCAAGAACTCTCAGATGCTTTACAATCTTTGTATAATTTTCAAGTGTGGCTATAATTGAAAGTAGACTCATCTGTATGCCGAGGAGGTTACTTTCCTTTAGAAAGGATTCTTCTTCAAACCTGATGAATATTTGCCCCAGATCCTCAATCGTCGACAAGAGCATCTCAAGCTCACTCTTCAGCTCTTCATTTGAAACGAGACCGGTTATATCAATTAAGGTCTTTACAACTTTCTTTGATAAAAGATAATTTTCCTGGAGAAGTTTGCCAAAGCAGTAGTAGTCATCACCTAAGAGGCCAACAGCCCTGGTGATTTTGGAGCTGATACTGCACAGGGGAATCAGGTCTAATTCTTTATTGCCGGACAGGAGGGATGACTCTAAGTCTCCAGGCAAGAGTATATTCAGGCTTTCATTAATCAAGAGATTGACTCGCGAAATTACTTTCTAAAAAGGGATAATTCTCTTGACTAATATTCGGCCGGTTAAAGTGTTTTTAAATACAATATTCTGACCATTTTAAGTACCTAACATTAGGTATTTTTTGGTATCTGCCCGACTCCTTATAATATTCTTTACTTTATCGCCTCACAGCAACTTAAATCAGTTTTTCCTTCACCGCGAGATTTACCAGTTCAACTGTATTTTTTACGCTTAATTTTTTCATTATGTTTTTTCTGTGTTCTGCAACTGTGAAATAGCTGATAAAAAGCTTTTCCGATATCTGCTGACTGGTCAAGCCCAAAACTATAAGGCTGAGAACATCTTTCTCTCTTTTTGTAAGCGGCGGCAGCTCACTTCTTGTCCGGGATGCCTGCAGTGAATGAACGTAATTGGACATCAGTATATCTGACACATACTTATTAAGATACTGCTCGCCCTTCATAACTGTATCTATTGCCAGGAATAATTCATCCATGTCGGACATCTTTAACATATAGCCATTAGCACCTGCGGCAATTGCCTCTTTTATATAATCTCCGTCATTGAACATTGTCAGTATAATAACCTTTATCTCACTGTTGAATTTCCTTATCTCTCTGGTCGCCTCTATGCCGTTGAGTACAGGCATATTGATGTCTATAATGGCCAGATCCGGTGAGAGCCGCTTTACCCCTTCTACGGCTTCAGGTCCGTTACTTGCCTGCCCAATTACCTGGTAACTTTTTTCCGACTCAATTACTGCCCTCAGTCCATCGCGCAGGATTATGTGGTCATCTGCTATGAATATTCTTACCTTGTTCATACTACCTCATTAGCAGGAAATAATATATTTATTACTGTGCCCTTGTTTAATTCAGATTCAATCTGGAAATCACCGTTAATTAAGGCTGCTCTTTCTTTCATATTGTACAAACCGTAGGAGTTTTCCCTTATGTTCCCGTTCTGCATGTTTAGTCCGATTCCGTCATCCTTTATTATAAGATTTAGGTAACTTTCAATCCTGTGCATCCGGATCTGAGCTGTTTTGGCCCCGGAATGCTTAATGATATTATTTAATGCTTCCTGAATAATTCTGAAAATAATGATTTTTGCTTTGACCGAGAGGTCATCAAAATTGTCATTTGGAATATACTCAACATTCAGCCCTATGTTTCCTGAAAATTCCTGTATGAGCATTTTGATAAGAACATTGATGTCACTTTTCTCAAAGTTTGCCGGGTGAAGGGCAAAAATCACATCCCTGAGTTCCTGCCCGGCTTTTATTAGCAGCTCCCTGGTGCTTGAAATGTATTTATTTTCCTCTTTGTATGTCTTCTCAAAGAGCTCAATATTGAACTTGGCCGCCGTCAGAAGCTGCCCGATGCTGTCGTGCAGCTCTTTTGATATTCTGCTTCTTTCCTGCTCAAGTTCATCGACAAGGAACGAAGATCTGTTTTTCTGGTCTTCCAGATCCCTGTTGAACTTTTCAGCCCTGTAGTGTTCTGTAACGTCTTCAATAAGATTAACCACCCTGTCTGCTTTAGAAGAACTGCCGGCAACGGAGTAAAAATGGAAAACCAGAACAGCGCTGCCGTTTGTATCGTATCCGGGAAATTCACCCGGCTCTATGAAAACCGGTCCGCTTGTAAAGACTCCCCCTTCCTTAAAAATTGATTCGATCTTATCCAGACAATTATTTTTTATGAAAACTTCGTCGCTTGAAACATTGTAATCCCGGCCGGGTTTAATACCCAGTCTGGCTGCGGCGTTGTTGCTGTAGTCGCAGGAGCCATCCTCCTTAAATATCCTGATAGGTAATACCGAAAGATCAATTAAAGATTTTAACTCCATGGTCCTTTCATTAACACGCATTTCCAGTTCATTCTGAATTTTTCTAAGCTTCTCTTCTGCTTCCTTCCTCTGTGAAATATCTCTTAGTATGAAAGTCATTACATCTTCTCCGTTCAGTCTCCATCTGGAATAGCTGTACTCAATATAAATTGAAGATTGATCCCTCTTTAGTGCCTTGGATTCAACCGCCTCTTTCCCTTCGGTCTTTCCGAAAATAATTTCATGGCTGAGTTCCCCTTCATCCATGAGATTCAATATGTTCATCTCTGTAAGCTGCAAGTTGTCATAACCGAAAAGTTCAACCGCCTTGCTGTTAAATGACGTTATCCAGCCATCCCGGTCTGTTACTATTACGGCAGACATGGCCGTCTCAAAGAGCGTCCTGTATTTTGCCTCGCTCTCCAGGAGTTTCTGCTCCGACTTGGCCTTGTAGAGCGCAATTTCTATTGTCGTGCGGAGATCTTTTAAGTCAAAGGGCTTGATTATAAAGCCGTAAGGACTCGTCTTTTTTGCCCTGTCAATTGTCGCCTCATCACTGTGAGATGTCAGATAGATTATCGGAATGTTATATTTTTCCCTGATCATAGAGGCCAGCGTCACACCGTCATAGTTGCCCTTAATTACTATATCCATTAAAATCAGATCCGGACAATTCTCTTCTATTTTTTTTAGACAGTCATCCCCGTTGGAAACAACTCCCTGAATCCGGTAGCCCAGCTGCTTGAGCCTGAATTTAATGTCCAGTGCAACAATTGCCTCATCTTCAACAACAAGGACCTTCTCTTTATCCATTTTTTTATCCCCCTTCTTCACTGACGGAATGTAATTATAAATTTAACCCCGCCCTCACTTTCAATTTCCATCCTGCCGCCTATCTGATCGGTGAGATTCTGAACCAGCTGAAGCCCAAGTGTGCTGATAGAACCGATGTCGAAACCAGGGCTGAAACCTGTTCCGTTATCAGCAATTTCCATCCTTATGAGCCCTCCCTCAGACCTCTTAACCGATATCATCAGAACCCCCGCATCCTTCCCCACAAAGGCGTATTTCAGGGAATTTGAAACCAGCTCATTTATTATCAGCCCGCATGGAATTGCTGTATCTATGGACAGGCGTATTGGATCCAGCGATACGTCGAAATCAATTCTTTTGCCGTCAGTGATATAATTTCTCTGCAGATGTATTATCAGCTCAGATACGTACTCATTGAAATCGATGAGCGACAGGTCCTTCGACTGATACAGTCTCTCATGAATCAGTGCCATCGCCTTTACTCTGTTACGGCTGACATTGAAGGCCTCTAGCAGGACTGGATCGGTCATATTGTCTGTCTGAAGATTAAGAAGACTTGAAATTATCTGAAGATTATTTTTTACCCTGTGATGGATCTCCTTTATGAGAACTTCCTTTTCCTTGAGGGAGCTTATTATCTGGTTTTCTTTCTGCTTCTGGTCCGTAATATCCACATAAAAGCCGACCATTGCCCGTCCTTCAGGCAGATGAAGTTCGGCGATACTTACATTTATTGGAAACTCAGTGCCGTCTTTTTTCATTCCATAGTATGTATAATTATCCTTTATTGGCTCCTCCTTAGCCAGCCTCACCAGAAAATTTACAACCTTTGTCCTCGAAGAAGGTGCAACCGTATTGAAAATTGTACCTCCAACAAGTTCTTTGGAATCTGTGTAACCAAACATTTTTACAAATGAATGGTTTATTACTTTCGCTATACCGTTTATGGATATCCGGATGCCCAAAGGTGAGTTTTCAAAGATTGCCCTGAAGCGCTCCTCGCTTTCCTTCAATTTTCTTTTGGCATTTTTTTCTCCGGTAACATCCCGGTTGATCCCGATATAGTTCATAATGAACCCCGCACTATTCTTAATAGGCGAGACTACACATTCCTCCCAATAAAGCTCATTAGTTTTCTTCCTGTTCAAAAGTTCTCCTGTCCAGACATTCCCCGCTGTAATCTCCGACCACATCTGCCTGTATGTCTCTTTGGAATCTTCCCCGGAACGAAGTATCCTGATGCTCTTCCCCAAAACTTCCTGCTTCGAATAACCTGTTGAATCGCAGAACTTCGGATTTACATATTCAATGTTTCCCTTTAAGTCTATTATTACAATGGAAACAGGACTCTGTTCAACTGCAACTGAAAGCTTCAAGAGCTGGTCTTCCACAATAGTTCTTTCCTGCATTTCATGACGGAGGCTGTCGGCAGCCTCCTGAAGATCCTTTGTCCTGCCTGTTACAAGCTCTTCAAGTTTTCTGTTTTCATGCTCCAGAACCTCAGAGGCCTGCTTTAATAAGGTTATATCACGTGCTATGCCAACGGTTCCTATGACAATCCCATTTTTGCTGAAAACCGGGACTTTAATTGTTTCATAAAGCCTCCTTTGTCCATTTTTATTAGTAATCCATTCCTGGGTTTTTATTTCTTTTCTGGAGTTGATTACCCGCTGGTCATCCTCCCTGTAGGCCTTTGCGGACTCAGGATCCCATATATCATAATCAGTTTTATCGATTATTTCCTCTTTCGGAATATTGCACATGGAAGCAAACACCTTATTGACAGCCTTAAACTTACCACTGCAATCCTTCATCCATGCCAGGTCGGGAATTCCATCCAGTATGATGCCCTGCACGGCAAGCAGCTCATAGAGCCGCTTGTTGAGTTCCACCACCTCTTTTTTCGATTCCTTTATCTTGAGATTTAATTTCTCTTCTTTTGTCGAGTGGATGTCGTTTTCCCTGGCTATGGCAATTAAATCTGCCACTGAGGCAAAAAATGCCTCTTCTTCTGTCCACCATTTCCTCGGTTTGTTACTCCCGCAGATTATTGCCCCAATGTATTTGTCTTCGGCCATAATCGGGACAATCATCATGGAAGTCACTTCTTCCGGAAGCAGGCTTTCCTTAAAGATTCCATAGATGCTGTTGGCCTCCCTGAAATCATCTACAATAATGGAATTGCCTTTGGAGAGATGTGCTAAGGCTTCTTCATGAATGTCTTCTAAAATGCACGAGCAACTGCTGTTTCTTTTACCTTCAGGGGCGCATTTGTGACTGCAAAATTTATCATTGACAAAACAGATTCTCACGTGCTCAATATCCAGGACACTTGAGGCATCCTTTACCGTAGTTTCCATCAGGTCTGAAAATTTTATGTTTCTGACTACCAGTTTTATAAATTTGCTCAGCATCTGGTTTGTAAGAAGCCTTTTGTTGTTTCTGGCAACTATTTCTTCTCTGATTTTATTTCTTTCCGTCACATCCACAATTACTGAATACAGATGTTTTTTCCCGTTAATAAATATAGGCTCACTTGAAACCTCCACATCCTTTATCACGCCATTTGCAATCCTGTGGCGAAGCTGAAACTGCTTCACATTCCCGCTTAAGGCAAGGTCAATCATATGGGGAAGTTCTTTCTCCGGAACTAAGCTGAGGTCGGAAACCTTTTTGCTTTTAATTTCCACGGGTGTGTATCCGTAAAATCTGCATGCAGAGTCGTTGGCATCTACAATCTTTCCATCTTCCGGATCTATGAGCAGAGTAATCGTCTGATTGTACTGAAAGAGCACCCTGTAAAACTCTGAATTTTCCTTTATTACATTGTCATTCTTCTTTCTTTCAATTGCGTAGTTAATTGCTTTCCAAAGAGATTCACCGGTCATCTGATTTTTGGAAAGGTAATCGCTTGCCCCGAGGCTTAAGGTTGTCTTGCCAAATTCCAGGTCGTTATTGCCAGTAAGCACAATAAAGGGAATTTCACTGTTATGCTCAATCATCTTTTTGATTGTATCCAAACCAAAAGAGTCGGGAAGGTTAAGATCAAGAATTATTACCCCGGGAGGATTTTCCTTTAGGCTCAGAATGCCGTCTGCTAATGTTGCGGTGCGGGATATGCTGTCTTCTGAGGTAAACTCTGATAAATAAGTTCGTATCAGAAAATAATCAGCTTTATTGTCCTCAATGATTAAGATCTTTTTATTTCTGAAAGGGCTCATGTTGTTTTAAGAAAATCCTCTTTTTAGAAGTCACTGGTATATTTTATATTATGGAGCTGATTTAATCAGGCAGATCGGCCCCTTAAAACGGTCTCTTATAAATAATACTTTACGATTGCAAATAAATTTAACTTTAAGAGAGGGGAGTTAATATGATGCAAAATTTAACCAAAGTTTCACTCGTTTTCTACATTTTTGGCACACAAGGGCCGGTCTTTTTGCCATAAAATAATATCTTGTAATTATAATTATCGGCAGAATTCTGTAAAGTTTTACAAAAATAAGTATAAATATTCCGCTGACATTTTAATAACCGGCGGCTAAAAACCTGCTAACTGAGAAAAAAAGCACAAAGAGGAGAGTTGTTCCCCGTTTGGGAAATCTTACCGGCTGATTTTACTCACTGCTTTTTACTTTACAGTTTTTTTTGAGTAAATTTGTTAGAAAAAATGGGGATAAGGTGTTTAAGAATTTTGCGGGCAATCTGGGAAAGAAAATTCTGGACTTTTTCCAGGAACTGGGACAGTTCTTCAACCTCCTGTTCGGAATTATAAGATACTTCCCTACCATCATAAGAAACCGTCACCTGGTCTTGTTCCAGATGGAACACATAGGTGTGAATTCCCTCCCCCTTGTCCTTATTATTGCAACCTTTACAGGCGCCGTTGCAGCCTGGCAGGCCGCATACCAGCTTAGCGGCGTGGCCCCACTGTCATTCCTCGGAACTGCAACAAGCCGCGCTATTATTACTGAACTTGGCCCCGTTCTTACTGCTATAGTTATTGCCGGACGCGTGGGAGCCTCAATTGCTGCCGAACTGGGCTCAATGAAGGTTACCGAGCAGATCGATGCCCTCGAGACTATGGCTATAAGCCCCGTACGCTACCTCGCTATGCCCCGCTTTGTGGCTTCAATATTTATGATGCCCGTACTCGTCGTCTTTGCCGACGTCATAGCAGTACTTGGCGCCTACGTAATTTCAAATTTCTTCCTCGGGGTGTCTTTTGCAGTTTTCTTCCAGTCGGTGAAAAGATATTTTGTATTCAGCGACTTCCTCTTCGGACTCATTAAAACTGTCATATTCGGAGGCGTTACGGCGCTCCTTGGATGCCATATTGGCTTCAGAACCGAAGGGGGCGCCGAAGGAGTGGGGCTTTCTACCATCCGCTCCTTTGTGCTTTCAGCAGCTCTTATCCTTATACTCGACTACGTGCTCTGGACATTGATGTTCTAAAAGGCTTAGATCAAAACAGCATCGCTTTATCTCTGGCGGCGCTTAACCTTTTCATTATTACAAGCGTCGTGTCGTCGCCCGGAAGGGCGTTATTCCTGAACTCTTCCAGCTCCTTAATTATGTTCTCCTGTATTAAAGACGCGCTTAAATGGGCATTTTTTTCTATTATACTCATCAGCCTTTCTTCCCCGAAAAAATCCCGGTTCCGGTCCATCGCCTCTGTCAGCCCGTCAGTGTAGAAAACAAGCACGTCACCCGGCTCGGTCGTAATTACCATCTCTTCTAAAACCCTGTCAAATATCCCTCCGTCACGAAGCCCCACACCCAGCCCTACGGGAGTTATGTTCTCAGCCTTCCGCGACCCCGCCCTGTAATGAATAAGAGGCGTGTGCCCTGCCCTCGATAAGGAAATTTCACACTTGCCTTTCTCTAATGATGCCATCGAAACCGTAAAGAAACTGTCGGACCTGAGTATGTTCTGCAGACTTTTATTCAGCTCTGAAAGGATTGCCTTGGGGCTCACACAGGTGTTCGAAATATACTTTAGTATCGCCTGCACCTGCACCATATAAAGTGCAGCCCCCATCCCTTTTCCCGAAATATCCCCAATTACAATGTACATTCTGTCTTTCTGGCTTTCAGGACAGATGAAATCATAATAATCTCCTCCCACCTCTCTTGCGGGCTCGGAATAGCAGGCTATGTCAAACATGCTGTTATCAGGTGCATGCCGGGGCATTAAGGCCGTTTGTATCTCGCGCGCAACGGATAGCTCGTCTTTTGCCGTAAGCTTGTCCGCTAATTCAAAGGCAATAAGCAGGTTTACCATAAAAAAACCCAGAACAGCCCAGTTCCACAGGCCCCCAAGCAGGCCTACTATAAAGAAAACAAGAGCAAGGGAGTAAAACAATCTTCTGGCCGGGGACATTTTAAGAAGGAATTCTATGAACAGGTTCCGCAGGAAAAGAAAACTCCTTTCAATGGAATTCCGGCTGTTCTCCGGCATTTTCATCCTGCGAACATAAAAATCGTATACCTCGGGGGTATCCCTTTTTATCAGCTTCTCCACATCCTTCATGCTCAGATCGCTCGTGTAAATCTCATAAATACGGTTTAACGCACGCCATTTAGCCAAACTGAATTCTCCATTATTGCTTTTCTTTACAATTAATTAAGACGGATGGAAACGCCCATTGTTCCTAATAAATCAGTATAAATATAATGAAGATTTCCCTGAGACGAAATATGAGAAAGTTGATGATATGAATGGATAGACTTATCCCAAAAGAGGGCTAAAAATACCCCAAATGCAAAAGTAAAACTTTTTTATTCTGATAAAGCCGCTTTTCTCTCACGCACCTGAAAGTTTCTTATCTTCAGGTAATTACGGTGAAATTCCGGATAGCTTTCTGAAAGGCTTTCAACAAAGTTGTCAATAAAATTATAAAGCATCTTGTCCGCCTCGGCAAATAGTCCGTTCATCGCAAGAAGTGAACTGCTTGAAATAAAACTAAAAAACCTGTCTTCTAAAAGGAGCCTTAACTTTTCAGCTTTATACCTGAGGTTCTGAAGTGTGTGAACTGTTATTTCCTGGCGCCTCATCCTTGCCATGTATTTTTCAGCAAGCTTTGAAATCATTAGAGCCTTTTCAATTAGCTCCTTGTCCTCTATCCTTACAATCTGGCTGTAAGTTACCCTTGTTGTCGATTTGAGCTGTGTGTCCTTTGTTTCCTTTGCATAGTTGTGAAGTGAGGAAATAACAGGCAGAAGCATAAGAATAAGATCGTCCTTTGCCTTCGAGACCTGGAGCGACTTTTCCAGCGATTCCGATGAAAGCTCTTTCTGCTTGCACCTGATCTCTTCGGTAAGTTTGCGGAATTTTGAAATTGACCACATGAAAGCTCTGATATTACAGGTAACGTCCCTGTTCTCGTTCAGGTATGAAAGAATTGATGTATATAATTCGAGTTTTGCTTTTTCACTGCGGCTCATCTCTGAAATTCCTTATTCAATTTTTATTTTTATAAACTAACAAATTATTAAATATGGAAGTAAACTGAGGGATTTTCACCCTCAATTTACTTCCTTCTGCAACAAAGGACAGGATGGAATCAAGTTCTAACCGGGAAAGTGTTTTTATCTGTTCTTCAGCATTCTGCTATTTTGCCCTCTATCAGTCTTAACAGATATAAAACGGGAAAAAGTCGTTGGTTCTTTCCTATCCTCTTTATTCAAAAAATATATAAGAACAATTTTCAGCTCTCTGCAATCAGAACAGATTATTTTGTTCCTGATTTATTCTGGTCGCTTGAACTGTTGTTATTATAGCTGCCACTGCTGTTCTGGCTCTTGCTGGTATCGGAATTGGTATTGGTATTGCTTCCGCCACCCATGGTTCCTGAAGTACCCGTGCTGGTGCCAGAGCCGCTGCTGCCTGTGTTCATCTGCTGCGAACCTGAACCTGAATTAGAACCTGATCCGTAGCTTGAGCTGGAACCTGTACCACTATTGTACCCGGATGAACTGCCTTCTCTGCCAGAACCAGTGTTTGAACCTGAACTACCGCTTCTCTTGAGCATCCTTAGAGAATCTCTTAACTGCTGAACTTCTCTTTGTAGCTTCTGCTGGTTGCCTCTTAAGGTCTGTATATCCTGTGATTCTCTTCCCGATCTCTCACTGCTGCCTGTATTCTCATTCATCGATCCGGTAGTCGATCCTGTACTGCTCTTGCTTTTTGAAGATTTCTTGTGATGTTTTTTAGTCGTAGTACTGGATGTATCACTCGAAGAACTACCCTTATGATGCTTCATCGTTGTGCCGGAAGTTCCACTCTGATCACTGTTGCCGGTATTGTTATTCATCGTTCCTGAACTGGATGAGCCTGTTGTACCTGAGCTTGAAGTGCCCGAGCTCTTAGAGGATTTCTTATGATGTTTCTTGTGAGTGGTAGACTTCGAAGTATCACCACTCATTGAAGAACCGCTCTTGCTCCCGCTTTTCATAGATGTTCCGCTGTGATTGCCGGAGGTGCCTGTGCTCTCATTCATTGAGCCTGTATTTGAAGAACCCGTTGTACCTTTGCTCTTTGAGGATTTCTTATGATGTTTCTTGTGAGTAGTTGATTTTGAAGTGTCACTCATAGAAGAAGAACCACTCTTATTTCCGCTTCTTACAGATGTCCCCGAAGAGCTGCTCTGATCAGAACTGGAGTTCTCATCATATGATCCTGTGGTCGATCCTGAAGTACCCTTGGTCTTTGTAGTTCTTTTATGTTTCTTGTGAGTAGTTGATTTTGAAGTGTCACTGCTCATAGAAGAACCGCTCTTGCTGCTTCCCATGGAAGTACCTGTAGAGCTGCCCGACTTATTTTTAGATCCGCCCTGCTGATAACCGGTATTATCGTCACTGCTTCTGCCTGTACCTGTATTGTCGCGTCCTGAATTGTTCTGATCATATGTCCCTGTATTGTCCTGTGTTCCTGATCTTCTTGTAGTGTCGCGGTTAATCGGAGGAGTACCCCAGCCTGAACCTGATCCGGTACCTGTTCCAGTTCCTACTCCGGTACCAGTGCCTGTACCTGTTCCGGTGTTAGTCCCGGTACCGGTTCCAGTTCCCATTCCGCCAGTGCCGGTACCAGTGCCAGTGCCCGTTCCGCCTGTAGTGCCGGGTGTGCCGGTGCCGCTAGTTCCTGTACCCGTTCCTGTTCCAGTTCCCGTCCCCGTCCCGCCTGTGCCTGTGCCATAACCCGTACCTGTACGTGATCCGCCGGTATTGTTATCCGTTCCGGTTCCAGTATTCCCTCTGTATGAGGTGTCTCTGCTTGAACCGGTATTATCCGTTCCCGTCCCGGTATTTCCTCTGTATGATGTATCTCTGCTGGAGCCGGTATTACTGTTATAAGTGCCGTTGTTGTAATTACTGTTCCTGCCTCCTGAGTCTTTGGTTGAATCAGTAGAACTATATGTCGATTTATCTCTCGTAGTATTGCCCGTATTGTCATTCTGGGCAAAGGCATACTGAGAAATAAAGACCAACGATGCGGAAATGAATAAAACATTTAATTTAGAGATAAGCTTCCTCATCTTCATAAAACCACCTTGCCTTTGTTAATAAATCGTATCTTTGCATAACACATGAATTAAGTGATTTAATTAACCGTATGCTATACGACGCTTCTTCCACGCACCAGGCTTATTATCGCCAGTATTATAGCGGCTACAAGCAGTATATGTATAAATCCGCCAAGCGTGTAAGAGCTGACCATTCCTAGTATCCATAGTACCAGAAGAATGGCAAAAATCGTCCACAACATACATTCCTCCTTTGTTCGCAGAATTTTAATTGCTTAACATACGGATAATTATGTAACACTAATGAACTTAACATAATATCTAAACAGCTGGTATAGGTCTTTTTCTGATATTAATGTAGGCCAAGCAAGAGGTGTTCTGTAGTCTATTTTTCAACAATTTTTGTAAGATTTTCCCTTACAAAATTGGACATTTTATTGGTTTTTTTTGAAAATTCAAAGCTTCCCTTTTTATAAAATATATCGGCCAAAATAGAAATGTTCATATGTGGATGTGTGGGGAAAATTTGAGGACTTAAAAGAAAAAAGCAGGCATATGATCTGATCTTCCTCATATGCCTGCCATTAAGATTTATGCCGGCTTACTGGCCGTTAAGATAGGTCTTCAAATACTGCCCGGTATAGGAGGCGGGAGTCTCCATTACCTCCTCCGGAGTACCGCAGGCTACAACTTCTCCTCCTTTGTCACCAGCCTCGGGACCAAGATCAATTATGTAATCGGCACTTTTAATTACATCCAGATTGTGCTCAATTATTACAACTGAATTATTCCTTTCCAGCAGCATCTTAAAGCAGTTAAGAAGCTTGCTTATGTCGTCAAAATGAAGGCCTGTCGTTGGCTCATCAAAAATGAAGAGCGTATGCTCGCTGTCTTTCTGCGTCGATAGGTGCGCTGCCAGCTTTACTCTCTGCGCTTCACCTCCCGACAAGGTATTCGAGGGCTGCCCAAGCTTTATATAACCCAGACCCACATCGGATAAAACCTGCAGGTAGTTTCTTATTTTATTGCTGTCGCTGAAAAGCTCAAGCGCCTCATCTACAGACATATCAAGCACTTCAACAAGATTTTTCCCTTTATATGTGATCTCACGGATCTCTTTCTTAAAGCGCGTGCCCTTGCAGTCCTCGCATTCAAGATAAAGATCTGCCAGGAACTGCATCTCAACCTTTACATAGCCTTCACCCTGGCAGGTCTCGCACCTTCCTCCCGGAACGTTGAATGAAAAGTACCCGGGCTTGTATCCTCTGGCCCTCGCCTGGTGCGTGTTGGCAAAAAGCTCGCGTATCAGCTCATATGCCTTAACATAGCTTATCGGGTTCGAACGGGGACTTCTGCCTATTGGGGACTGGTCCACAATTTCAATATTATCAATCTGGTTAACGCCTTTTATATCGTCAAAGCGCCCGATCTTTGGAGGGTTGCCTCCAAGAAGCTTTGTTACGCCTCCATAGAGCACGTCGTGAATTAAAGTACTCTTGCCGGAACCGCTGACCCCCGTAATAACCACAAATTTATTAAGCGGTATATCGACGTCAATATCTTTCAGGTTGTGCTCCCTGGCTCCTTTGATCTCAAGCAATTTCGTGGCATCTGTATTTCTTACCTCGGGAACCGGAATTGTCAGCTTTCCTGAAAGATACCTGCCTGTTAACGATTTAGGATCGTTTATTATCTCTTCATAGCTTCCCATTGAGGTAATCTCACCGCCATAGATTCCGGCTTTGGGTCCCATATCCACTATAATATCCGCCTCGTGCATCATCTCAGGATCGTGCTCAACTACAAGCACAGTGTTGCCTATATCGCGGAGGGATTTCAGTATCCTTATCAGGCGCGTGTTATCCCTCGGGTGAAGCCCTATACTCGGTTCATCCAGCACATAAAGCGTCCCGATGAGTGAAGATCCCAGTGAAGTCGCAAGATTGATCCTCTGTGTCTCACCGCCTGAAAGCGTGCTGCTTAAACGGTCCATTGTAAGATAACCCAAACCCACGTCGTTTAAGAATGTAAGGCGCTTTATAATCTCCTTAAGTATCCTTTCAGCAATTGACATCTCATATTCACTAAGTTCCAGCGAAAGGAAAAACTGAAGAGCCTTTTCAATCGAAAGCCTTACAACGTCCTGTATCGAGCTGCCGCCTACTTTAACCTGCTCGGTTTCCCTCCTTAAGCGCGAACCCTTGCAGGCAGCGCACGTCGTATAACCACGGTAGCGGCTTAAGAGAACCCTTATATGCATCTTATACGTATGACTTTCCAGATCCTCGAAGAAACTGTCGATGCCTATAAATCCCGGATACCCCCTTTTAATCGTTTCTACCTGTTCATCGGAAAGCTCCCTGAAGGGGACCTGAGTCGGAATGCCGTGATCTTTTGCCGTACGCACAAGATCCCTCAGGTACTTGCTGTATTTAACACCTCGCCACGGGGCAATAGCACCTTCCAGAATCGTCAGATTAGGATCGGGAACAACAAGGTTCATATCAATTCCAACCGTTCTTCCGAAACCCTGACAGACCGGGCATGCACCGAATGGATTGTTAAATGAGAAGAAATGCGGCTCGGGCTCTTCATAGCGCGTTCCGCAGCACTCGTAAAACCTGTTAAAATTCTTAACGTCAAAGTTATCGGCATTTATAACCGCGAGACGCCCTTCCCCTTCCTTGAATGACGTCTCAATTGATTCCGAGAGCGTTTCCCTTACTTTACCCTTCTTAACCTTGAAGCGGTCTATGACAACATATATCGTTTCTTTTTTCCTCGGAAGCGTGTACTTTTCGTTAAGATCTACAAGCTTATCCTTAATAAATACCCTGAAAAAACCCCGCCTTTTAAGAAGCTCAACCTCCTCTTTAAGAGTCCTTCCTTCATGACTGTGCATCGGGAAACCGAGATAAAATCTCCCCTCTTCAGGCTGATTTTCAAGCCACTCAGAAACAGACCCTACAGTATCTTTTTTTACCACGTTTCCGCAGTGAATACAGTAGGTTTTCCCTATACGGGCAAATAGAAGCCTCAGGTAATCATAAATTTCCGTTGTAGTTCCTACGGTTGAACGCGTGTTCCTGGAACCCGTCTTCTGCTCAATTGCTACAGCAGGGCTGATTCCATAGATAAAGTCCACATCAGGTTTATTTATTCTTTCCAGAAACTGCCTGGCGTAGGAAGAAAGGCTTTCCACATAACGGCGCTGCCCTTCGGCATAAATTGTATCGAAAACAAGGGATGATTTACCGCTGCCCGAAACACCGGTAAAAACTACCAGCTTATTGCGCGGAATCTCAAGGGAAAGGTTCTTTAAGTTATGCTCTCTTGCCCCTTTTACAATGATCTTATCGCGTGAATTATTATTAGAATTCTTTGACATATCGGTTTTGAAAGTTCAATGTGTGGACCCCTCAGGCGCCTTTAATAAGACGCCCGGGAGGCCGTAAAAATTAAAATTAACCCGGTAAATTAAGGTTTTGTGAGGAGTTAAAAAAGGCAGAATTTTATAAACAGGTCATCTCTAGTGTGTCTTATTCCCCGTATTTTCCTCCAGAGATTTTAATTCCTTAATCTTCTGATCCAGAGTTCTTGTTTTTTCCTTTATTTCAGCTAATTTGCTGTCGATGTTTTTCTCATATTCGTTGACATCCCAGTAGCCTCTTTCCTCAAAATAGCTCTTAAAGAGCCAGTTATGCTTTAAGGCTTCCATGTTTTCAGAGAACCTTGAGGCCCCTACTCTTACCTCTTCTGTAGTGGCAGTCAGGTTTTTAACTATCGTCTTTACAGAGTCGCTGTATGCGCTTTTGTCTGAAATGAGCTGCCCGAGAACACCCTTGCCCTGACGGACGTTATCAACCACATTATCCACCTTCAGGATCGTATTGTCCAGGTCCGAAATGATTTTCTGAAAATCACCTGTCGTATTCTTTACAATATCCGAGATCTCATTAAGCTTTGTTGTAATTGTATTCAAACTCCGGTCGGCCGACTTGGTAATCTGTGTTGCCGAATTATAGAGCTCATCGTCATTTACAATTTTACCTATCGTTCCCTGCCCGTTGTTGATCTTGGCCACTATTTCAGAAAAATCCTTTGTTATATCCTTCAGGTAATTCAGCGTCCCCTGGCTTTCGGCAATAATTTCAGCTATGCTGACGGGAGATTTTGACCTTACAAAGCCCCCGTCTTTAACCACCTCATAGGCCGTGGTTCCTACGGTAAGTACCACAATTTTGTTTCCCACAAGCCCTTCTGTTTCAATTGTAGCCCTGGTATCCTTTCGTATAAAATTTTTCACATCGGAATTGACGCGCATCGTTACAATAACACGTCCCGTGGTATCATTTGCAATTTCAATATCGTTTACGCTTCCAACGCTGATACCGCTCAGCCTTACAGGTGCTCCGGTTCTAAGCCCCTCTACGGTTGTAAACATAGCTTTTATGGTAAAAGTTGACTGAAAGAGTGATTCTCTTCCTCCGATAAGAAAAATTGCAGTTACCAATAGGGCGGTACCCAGAAAGACAAAAAGTCCCAGGCGTGCACCCGTGAAATTTTTCAGCATTTATATCTCCTAGCTTAGGCTTTAATAACTTCCGTACTAAAAAAGTTTTGTAAAAATTTGTCCTGTGAGCTCGTCAGCTCGCTTATCGTCCCCTCGTAGGCTATAACCGCGTCTTTGAGGAATATAGCCCTGTCAGCAATTATATTCGCACATATCAGGTCGTGTGTAACAGCAATGGAAGTCATATTCAGTTTTTTCTGCAGTTCCAGAATCAGCTCGCTGATCTCCTTTGTAGTCAAAGGATCAAGTCCCGTTGTAGGCTCATCATAAAGCATTAGTTTCGGCTCAGTAATTATTGAACGCGCAAGAGCTATTCTTTTGCGCATGCCGCCGGAGAGCTCGGAAGGCATCTTATCCACAGCACTAACAAGAGACACCATTTCAAGAGTCCTGATAACCCTTTCTTCCACTTCAGAGGCCGGCAGCTTGAAGTGCCTGTTTAGCGGGAAGGCAAGGTTCTCCCTTACTGTCATAGAATCGTATAAAGCCCCGCTCTGGAAAAGAAACCCTATATTTTTTCTTACCTCATTCAACTGCTTGTAGGAAAGCTTCAGCATATCTTCCCCGTCAACAACAATATCCCCTTCATCAGGCGTCATTAGACCTATAATGCACTTTAAGAGAACACTCTTGCCTGTACCGCTTCTTCCGAAAACGACGAGGTTTTCTCCTTTTTCCACATTCAGGGAAATTTTGTCCAGCACTTTGTTCGAATCAAAGGCTTTGCTCAATTTTTTTATTTCTACCATCAGGTCGGCCATAACCATAAAGTTAATTTAACAAGCACCATATCAAACAACAAAATCAGTAACGATGAAACAACTACCGAGGTCGTGGAGGCTTTCCCGACTCCTTCGGTCCCGTTCTCAGCCGTGTAACCTTTATATGATCCAACCAGACCCACAATAAAGCCGAAAACAAAGGTTTTAGCAATACCCGGTATAAAATCCCCAAACCGGATCGAAAGCATGAGTGAATTGACATAATAGTTAAAATTCATGCTCTGCGACAGCGTAATGGCTATATAACCACCCATAATGGCTATAAAAATCACATATACCGTAAGAACAGGCAGAATCAGTGTGCAGGCGATAACACGCGTTACAACCAGATACTTAAACGGGTTGACGGCAGAAACCTCCATGGCATCAATCTGCTCTGTAACCCTCATTGAGCCCAGTTCAGCCCCTATTCCGGAACTGACACGCCCGGCAAAAATAATTGCCGTAAGAACAGGCCCCAGCTCCCTTACAACCGTAAGGGCTACCATGCCCGGCAGGAACGACTCGGCACCAAACCTCACAAGCACGGGCTGACTTTGCATTGCCAGAACCAGACCGATTATAAAACCCGTAACACTGACGATTGGAAGGGTCTTGACCCCAAGCTCGTCCATGTGTTTCTTTATTTCACCAAATTCATATGGAGGGACTAAGAACGTCTTGAAAAATTCAACCGTAAAGAGTGAAAGACCTCCGATTGTGCCTAAATATTCGTTGAGCCGCTCTTTTAGGTGACCGCTTCTGGTTTTACTAAGCTGCATTAAGTTTTATTGGTTTCCCCTGATTAGTATAAGATAATAAATCTGCCGCACATTTTAATAATTTACATTGTGCCAAAAAATCATATCCTTAAATTAACACAATTCGGGGCACAGAAATTAGAATTATTTAAGTTAAAAATGTACAAATTTTGCGCCTAATAGGAAAGAGCGTCAGAAGGCATCTTTATAGTAATTTACGAGCGGTTTTCCCGGAATTTCCTCAAGAATTGCCACAACATCGAACCTGACGGCGGTTTCATCTATATTTTTCTCGAAAAGATAACAGCGGGCCATTTTTCTTAACTGCTTGATTTTCTGCGGCGTAATGCTGTATTCGGGGAGCCCGTATTCCAGATTCTGCCTGTACTTTACTTCCACAAAAACCAGAGTCTCCCCGTCGCGGGCGACAATGTCTATCTCCCCTTTGCCGAAATGGTAATTTCTTTCAACTATTCTAAACCCCTTCTTCAAAAGGAGCCGGGCAGCCAGGTCTTCACCCTCACGGCCTGCCTTGTTAGATTCCAGGCTCATTTTCTCCTAAAAGGAAATTTTTCAGGAATGTTTTTCTGTGAAACGGACTGGGGCCAAATTCCTTCAGGGCCTTTATATGCTCACTGGTGCCATACCCTTTGTTCTTATGCCACAGATACTCCGGATGAATCTCCGAGAGCTCCTTCATCATGCGGTCACGCGTAACCTTGGCAATTATGGAGGCTGCGGCAATTGAGAAGGACTTTCCATCCCCCTTCACAATGGCCAGCGAGGGAATATGACACGGGAAAACTTTATTTCCGTCTATAATTGCAAGATCTGGCATTAGGCCAAGAGATTCCAGGGAATTCTTCATTGCAAGGAGCGAGGCCTGGAGTATGTTGATCCTGTCTATCTCCTCGTGGCCTACGGCAGAAACAGACCATGCGAGCGCCTTTTCCGTAATCTCCACGTAAAGCTCCTCGCGCAGCGATTCACTCAGTTTTTTTGAATCATTTACCCTTCCTATTACCACAGACGGATCGAAGACCACAGAGGCGGCTACAACAGGACCAGCCAGCGGACCCCTGCCCGCCTCATCAATTCCTGCAATAAGATGCACTGTTTCAGACAAAAAAGTATTGTCAAAATTTTTCATTTATTTCCCAGATATACTGCAATAAGTCCCAGAACCATAGCTGCCTTAAGCAGATTACTCATTAAAGAGAGCCTTAAGCGTCCGTCTTCAGGCCTGAGGAGAAGCTTCAGAAAAAATATAAAAAATAAATTCACGCCGTTC
>JBLMYS010000041.1:0-15103 GCA_050258415.1 Acidobacteriota bacterium
GCTTTGCCGAAAAAAGAAACTTAAAAATATTTGTCGACCACACTTTCCTTTATGCCGGCGCAGTTAAGAAAATAAAAGAGATTGTTGAAAGCGGGGAGCTTGGTGATATTATATATTTTGATTCCGTCAGAATAAACTTGGGACTCTTCCAGCACGACGTAAACGTTATATGGGATCTGGTCCCGCATGACCTTGCAATTATGAACTATGTGCTTAAGGGGAAAACCCCCGTTGCCGTTACGGCAAACGGAATTGCAAATTATTACGACCAGGAAAACATCGCTCACATCTCAATTCACTTCAAAGATGAATCGTGTTTCGCGCACTTTCACGTCAACTGGACTTCTCCTGTAAAAATCAGAAGAATGATACTCGTTGGCACCAAAAAAATGCTTGTCTACGACGACATGGAAAATTCAGAAAAAATTAAGGTCTACGACTGCGGCATCGAAATGCTCTCTTCAAAAGAAAAAATCCGCAAGGCCCTCGTTCAGTACAGAATAGGCGACATGTATTCACCAAAGGTAATTCAGACCGAAGCGCTCGCCGTTGGAGTAAAAGAATTCATCTCTTCAATTAAAGAAGGCAGGCAGCCCCTTACAAACGGAATAGACGGCCTCGATGTGGTGAGAATTCTTGAAGCCTCCGACAGGTCGATTAAGAACCGCGGGTGCCTTATTGAACTTGAGGAAAAGAAAAAGTTTAAGCCCGTCATAAAAGAATTTGAAAGAGAAGATTTTGTAAAGAAAATCAGGATTATGAGTAATGGATTATAAAAGTATTAATGACGTAAAGTTAGGAGAAAATGTAAAGATTTATAATTTCGTAAATCTTTACGGCTGCTCTATAGGCGACAACACAAAAGTCGGAACGTTTGTTGAAATCCAGAAGAATGCCACTATCGGAAAAAACTGCAAGATCTCTTCTCACACTTTTATCTGCGAGGGAGTCCACATTGAAGATGAAGTCTTTGTAGGCCATAACGTAACCTTCATCAACGATAAATACCCTCAGTCCACAAATCCTGACGGATCAATGCAGAATGAACAGGACTGGAAAGTAGTGGAAACATTTATAAAAAAGAGAGCTTCCATAGGATCATCTGCTACAATCCTCTGCGGTGTTACTGTAGGGGAAAATGCTATCGTAGGAGCCGGCTCTGTGGTAACAAAAGACGTCCCTCCAAATGCGGTTGTCGCTGGTGTGCCTGCCCGCGTGATTAAAGTCAGAAATGCTCCCCCGGAACTGTTAAACTATACCGACACAACCGGATTAAAACTTTAACAAGTACCTTTAAACAACAGGAATTACCTATGAGAAAACATCTGGTGCTTTTGTTTTTCTGTCTTGTACTCTCAGGCATTCTTAAAGCCCAGTCACTTAATCCCGGTGACGGGGTCAGACTTGCCTTTTTCAACATAACAGACAAGATCTCTGGCGACTACTTTATAACTCAGGACAGGATGCTTCAGCTTCCTTTTATCGGAACCCTGCAAACAGAGAGCAGAACTTTCGAAAGCCTGAAGACGGAAATCATTTCAAAATATGATTCCCTCTACAGGCAGCCCGAAGTAACGGTGCGCCCGCTCTACAGGATAAATGTTCTGGGTGAGGTGAAAACACCCGGATCATATTATGCTACTGGAGTTGAAAAAATTTCAGACCTCCTGGCCTTAGCAGGAGGAGAAACAAGTGACGCCGACCTGGGGGATATGTACATCGTACGCAATGACAGGGAAATTAAAATCGATGCCTCTAAAATTATTGAAGACGGCGAAAGTAAAAACGACATCAGTTTAACCTCTGGCGACAGGCTTTATGTGCCCAGAAAATGGTGGGTGGGGGCAAGAAATATCGCCATGATTGTCTCCGGAGCCGGTATTCTGGTTACACTGGTTGCTCTGTTTGTAAGAAAATAAATTGAACAAATTTTGTGTTTAACCCGGGAGAATTAAAATGGCAAAACTGCTGAACCCTGCGCCTCAAAGGAAGAAAAAGGAAGAATTTACTATAGGCGAACTGTTCCAGATTATAAACAGAAGAAAGAAAATACTCTTTATTTCTGTTATCGCACTTGTTGCCCTGGCTTTCCTATATAACACCATCTCAAAGCCTGTCTACGAGGCATCAGTAATGCTTAAGAAAGACAGGGGCGATGAAAAGTCTTCCCAAAACGACGAGTTTAAGAGCCTCGTGCTCCTTCAGACACAGGATGAAATTGAAACTGAAATGGAACTGGTCAAAACCAGGGACGTCCTTAACAGCATTATTGATGAACTTCAGCTTAACCTCAGCATAGATAAAATAGTTCAGCCTGATGGCAAAAGCATTAAGATCAGCTCCGATGCCCCCGAATACAGCCATAATTTTCTTAGGAAAAGCAAACCCGGATTTATGCCTGCTTTCGAAAAGGTGGTTGTTAAACCCTCTGAGGCGGCATCATCATTCTTTATCGCCAAAACCTCTCAGCATACCTTTGGCATCTATAACGCTATGAATGACAGCCTCCTTCAGTCCTCAATCGACAGCGCGTACCTGAATGCGGGCAGCCAGGATAAGGCACTGGACAGCCTTAGTAACGAATTTACTTCAGGAAAACATTCTTATGTGACTTTTAACCTCCCGGGCAAGTACATAAAAATCGACTGGCCGGAGGCCCAGGTGGGAAGCCGTGTGTTCTTTAATACGAATAGTTATAATGAAACCCTGAACAATCTTGGTAAATCAATCAACGTCGAACACGTGGTTAAGACCGATATATTTAAGATATCTGTGCAGTCACACTCGCCTTATGAGGCACAGCTTATTGCTAATACGGCGGCTGAGAAATTCAGGAGCGCAAGAATAGGCCAGCAGAAACAGAATATAAAATATTCCTACGACTTCGTGGATAAACAGCTTAATGACGTTTCAGAGAAACTTAAAAACGCTGAAGGAAACCTAAGCGAGTTTAAGTCCGCCAAAAAACTCACCTCCATAGATGAGAACTCAAAAAACCTGGTGGATTTCTTAAGCAATCTGGAGGCTGAAAAGATTAAAACAGACCTGGAGCTCACAGACCGCGAGACAAAACTTCAGCAGATGCAGAGCGAGCTTAAAAATAAGGGGTATATCGATCAGACTTACCTTACACCTCAGGAAGAGGAGCAATCCAATTCTCCTTTTTCAGGCCTCTTAAAACAGCTCTCAGACCTGGAAGTCCAAAGAGTTGAACTGCTGCAGACAAGAAAAGAAAGCCACCCGGACGTCGTCAACCTGGACGAGAGAATTAAGCAGATTAAAGATAAGCTTTCAGCATACAACAAAAATACTCTTACAGCATATCAGATTATTATAAACTCGGCTAAGAAAAAACAGAACGAGTTAAGCGGACTGACTTCCAAATATTCGGGTATGATAAAAGCCCTCCCTCCCGACGAAAGCCGCCTTGCTGAACTGACCAGACAGAGAGACGTCTACGACAAAATATTTAAGATGCTGCTGGATAAAAGGGAAGAGATGCGTATTGCAGAGGTGTCAAAGCTTCAGGATATAACAGTTCTGGACGCGGCCCACGAGCCCGATAAGCCTATTCACCCTCAGAAGGCGCTTAACCTTGGACTTGGGCTTATGGCCGGAATTTTTATCGGCTTTATAGGCATGACCGTCCAGGAGGTCAAAAGCAGAAGACTCATTGATGCTGATCACGTTGAAAATGAGTATGATATTCCGATATTTGCCATTATTCCAAACTACTCGAAGGAAGTACAGAAGAGAATTGAAAGCTCGACTCATTACCACGAAAGATTTGTAACCCTGATGTCCGATCAGGAGGGATTCCGTGAATCCTACAGGGTGCTGCAGACAAAGCTGGAGGCAAGATTCCCGGAAAAGAAAATTATCATGTTTACGAGCTGCGAAGAGGATACCGGAAAAACCTCAATTGTTTCCAACTTCGCCATTTCACTTGCTCAGGCAAATAAAAAGGTGCTCATGATAGACTGCGACCTTAAGAAAGCCTCACTTACAAAAGCATTTAATCTTAAGGTCGATTCGCCCGGACTGGTCAACTTCCTCTCCGACGGGCAGCCCACCTTTAATACATACCAGATCCCTCTTGGTGCGGAGCCGGACAGTGTGCACAACCTGAAGATGCTTACAGCAGGAGGAATAACCGAGGCCTCAAGCAGCCTCCTGGGCTCTTATAAAATGGAACAGCTGATCGATATGATCAGTTCATCGCCATTTGAATACATCCTTATTGATACACCACCGATTACAAGAGTTGTTGATGTGCTCGTGCTGGGAAAGGTTGTTAAGGACGCTGTACTTATCCTAAGACCCGGGAAATCCTTTAAGGACAGCGTCAGCTGGGGTATGATGGAAATGAAAGATGCCGGAATTAACATAAGCGGCATACTCATTAATGCCTGCGATATCAGCCGCTCTTCTTTCAGATACCGCTACGGCTATGGTTACGGCTACGCCTATGGCGATAAAGGAAATGTGAAAAAACTTAGCGGAAGTTCCTCCTCAAAGGGAACAAAAGGCTCATTTAGCAAGGGATTACTTAAGAAGTAAACCGCCTCCTAGGATGAGGCGTTAATAGCCTTCTTTGCGGAAATTTTAAGGGCTCATTTATTCATAACCTTAAAAGCTGGCTGAAAGTAAAACTAAGCCGGAAGAGAGAGAAAATAATATGTGCGGAATATTCGGAGTTTTTAACTTTAAGAACCATATACCTGTCAACCAGGAGCTCCTGAAGCAATCTACACGCCTCATGAGTCACAGGGGGCCTGATGGCGAAGGCTACTTCGTTGATCAGGATGCGGGTCTGGGACTTGGTCACAGAAGACTCTCCATTATTGATCTTAGTACGGGGGACCAGCCGATGACCAATGAGGACGAGTCCGTCTGGATCACTTTTAATGGGGAAATCTATAACTATCAGGAAATTAAGGACTACCTCCTTAAGAAGGGGCACCAGTTCAGAACCAGGTCGGATACTGAAGTTTTAATCCATGCCTATGAAGAGTTCGGTGATGAGTTTCTTACAAAACTTAACGGCATCTTTGCCTTTGCAATCTGGGATTCAAACAGAAGAAGGCTCCTTCTGGCAAGAGATCATTTCGGTGTAAAACCGCTTTATTATTATGCCGATAATGAAAAGCTCGTCTTTTCATCAGAATTAAAATCCATAATGCACTATCTGAAAATGCCAGGGGAAATTAATCCCACGGCACTCAACATGTGCCTTACCTTCAGGCATACGCCTGCTCCTTATACACTTCTTAACAATATAAGTAAGGTCCCTGCAACACACATGCTCTCAATAGGCCAGGATGAAGAGTTCTGCCTTAAGCCTTACTGGAACAGGACAATTGAAATTAACACTCAAAGAAGTGAAAGTGAGTGGATTGAGATTTTAAGAGAGGGACTTGAACTGGCGGTTAAAAGACAGATGATGGCTGACGTACCGGTCGGGATTTCCCTTAGCGGGGGAATAGATTCGGGCTCCATACTTGCCCTCATGAGTAAATATGCCGGACGCGGAGTCTATGCCTTTACTATCGGCTTTGAAGGTGGTAAAGAGGAAAATAACGAGATCAAAAGAGCCGAGGCTAATGCTGCAATGTTCGGCGCTGTTTTTCACCACAGGATTATTACTTCAAAGGACTACTCCGATTTTCTAAGGCAGTACCTCTGGCATCTTGAGGAACCCCTCGGAAATGAATCCGCCGTTGCCGTTTACTTCGTTACTGAACTGGCTAAGGGCAAAGTAAAAGTGCTCTTAAACGGCCAGGGAGCAGATGAACCCTTCGGTGGCTACGACAGGCACCTTGGAGCTTTCTATAAAAACAAGTACTCTTTCCTAAAGCCGCAGCTCATGAAATATATCCTCATGCTCCCGATTTCTCTTAATAAAAAACAGAAGCTTTCGCGCTTTGCAGACTACCTGAAACAGGACAGTGACATTAAAAGAATAACAAGCGCTGCCTGCATATTGAACACCAAGGAAAGGAAAAACCTCTTTAACAGCGAGCTTTTAGACTACTCGCATGAAGGGGACTATGTTAATGAGGTGGAAAAAATCCTTCACGACAGCATACATGGATCCACTGTAGAGAAAATGTTCCTCTACGACATGTTCAGCTCTCTTTCGGAGAACCTGCTCCTCGTTCAGGACAAGATGGCAATGGCAGCAAGCATTGAAGGTAGAGTCCCTTTTCTTGACATCGATTTTGCTTCCACGGCTCTAAGCATTCCTGCAACTCTCAAAATCAGGGGAAAGTCAGGCAAGTACATACATAAGAAGGTATGCGAGCATTACCTCCCTAAGGAAATTGTGCATCAGAGGAAAATCGGCTTCCAGGATCCCGTGGAGATATGGCTCAAGGATTCGCTTGGAGATGAGCTGATGGATTACGTTAATTCCCAAAACTCAATTACAAAAAACTACCTGAATGAAAAGGCTGTTAACAGGATGTTCTATGAACATAAAAACAATAAGGCCGATCATAAGAGATTCCTTTACCTCCTGCTTTCAATTGAAAAGTGGGCTGAAATATTTCTTACTCCGGAGAAAATGAGAATGATGGAAAGCTACATTTGACAAAACTGAGATTAATTAGAGGTATATAGTGTCTAAAAATATCTGTATGGTTGTTCTCTCGTCATATCCTTACGACCCCCGCGTAAGGCGCCAGGCTGAAGTGCTTGAAGAAGAAGGCATTCATGTCGACGTCATCTGCCTCAGGGAGCCTCAGCAGGCTAAAACGGAAAAGCTGGGTCTTGTCACCGTCCACAGAGTTATGAAAAGCGTAAATAAGGAAAGTATCTTAAGATATGTGTGGCTCTCTTTCATGTTTACTCTCCTTGCCATAATAAAGCTTCAGGCGCTGGGGATGAAAAAAGACTACAGGCTTATTCAGGTCCATAATATGCCTGACTTCCTGGTCTTTACAGGAATTTTCCAGAAGATGCTCGGAAAAAAAATCATTCTTGATATTCATGACCTTACTGTTGAACTCTTTGAAACCAAGTGGCCCGATAAAAAGAAATCTCTTATGATGTCGGCTGTAAGGAAAGTTGAAAAGCTCTCCTGCAGTTTTGCCGACCACCTTATAACTGTAACCGACGCTTGCAAGGAAAAACTTGTCGGAAGGGGAATCCCGCCAGAGAAAATTACGCTTGTGCTTAATACGGCCGACACCCGGATATTCCAGTTTGATTGCGACCGCACCTTTGAGAAAATTGAATCCAAAGCCAGAATCCTTTACCACGGCACAGTTGCTGAAAGATTCGGCATACATACTGCAGTTGAGGCACTGGCCCTCCTTCAGGAGAAAATTCCCCAAAGCACACTTCATATTTACGGCAAATATGATACTGACTGTAGAAATAAACTTGAAAGACAGATCAGGGACCTGGGCCTTCAGGAACTCGTATTCCTGAACGGTACCAGAAGCCTGGAACAGATCCATGAGATCATAAAAAAATCTGACATCGGCCTCGTGCCATACGTAAACGACCCGTATATGAATCTGGCCCTCTCAACTAAAACATTTGAGTATGCAGCAACCGGCCTTCCTGTTGTAGCATCCGAGCTATACTCGCTTTCACTTATTTTTGACCAAAGCAGTATTAAGTTTGCTACGGCCGATAACCCGGAGGCTTTCTCAGATGCCATTGCAGAGTTGTGCCTTAGCCCTGAAAAACGCATGCAGATTTCTCAGAATGCAAATGAAGTGGTTGCGGCAATTTCAGGCTCCGTGATGGGAAAAAGATACCTGAGACTTGTGGAAAGCATGGGACAATAAATTTGTGAGTGAAAAGTTAACTTACTTTATTAGGGCAATCAGTTGAATCTTAAAATATTCGGTAAGAATGCTATTGTATATTCCGTTGGAACAGTGGTCTTAAGAGCATCATCATTTCTGCTTATTCCTCTTTATACACATTTTCTCTCCTTAAGCGACTACGGACTCCTTTCGACACTCTTGCTCACAATTCAGATACTTGTTACAATTGTGGACTTCGGCATCAGAAGCGGAATGATGAGGTTTATGGCAAAGTATGAGGAAGAAAACCGGCTGAAGGAATTCCTGGGTAGTGCACTGGCCATTAATATTATGGGCGGCCTTCTGACAACACTTGTTACAATCTATCTCTTCAGCCCTATACTCCGCGGCATACTTCATTCCGGGGATATCTCAAATTATATTATGCTTACATGCCTGACGGCAGTTGTGCAGTCTTTATGCATAAATATTATTTCTTACTACAGGGCTAAAAACCAGGGACTGGCCTTTATGATCATCAATCTTGCTGCTTCTTTGCTTCTCATTGCCGGCAGCCTCCTGTTTTTGGTGAAGCTACATATGGGAATTCAGGGTATACTCATTTCACAGATCCTGACCTACGGCATTATATGGATTGTTGTAACAGCCGTTATTTTTGCAAAGCACGGCCTGTCGGTTTCTCCAAAACTATTTTTTCAGCTGCTGAAATTTGGTTTCCCTCTCATTTTCGCTATGGCCGGAAACCTTTTAATGAATACATCGGCTGTCTATTTTCTGGGGTTTTTTACAAACCTGGAGCAGGTGGCCATTTACTCTCTGGCCTTTAAGATAGCCTCTATTGCCGAGATGGTTGTAATTCTGCCGTTCCAGATGGCCTATGAGCCATTTGTTTTTGCCAATCTGCATAACCCTGACATTAAGTCTACAATCTCAAAACTTACAACCTATCTTTTGCTTACATTTACAGTAGTTGGATTCCTGATAGTTTTCGTATTTCGCGGCCTCATTCACATAATTGCCCCTCCGGAATATCACGATGCCTACTTGTTTATATTTTTGCTCCTTCCCGGAATTGCGGCCCAGGGGCTGCACTATGTGGGGCAGTCTTTACTTCACGTTCAGAACAAGACTCATGTAACAGGAGCGATAGTTTTCAGCTTAAGCCTTCTAAGCGTGGGGTTAAATTATATATTTATCCGGCTCTATGGAATCATGGGGCTCGTTGCTGTATTTAATTTTATTATGTTCGCAATTGCCGTAATGCTCCTTTTCCAGGGTTCTAAAACATTTACTATGAGGCTTGAATTCAGGCGGGTACTGATGGTTAGCCTTGCTTTTATAATACTCCTTGTAAATGCATTTACATTCAGGAACATCTCCTCTTACTTCTATTACCCTTTCGTGCTCTGTGTCCTTTTGGCAACGGGACTCATGCTCTATCTGGGTAAATTCCTGAAGAAAAATGAAAAGAGATTTATTGCCGGGTTATTTAAGATGAAGAACACCGGGGAAATTGAAAAGCAGCTTACAGGTGAAAACTTATGACGGACCTTTATCTCATATTAGCAATCTTAATTGCGGGCATTCTTGCCGTGGCAGTGATTTATATTTCTGTAATCCGATATGAAGCTGCACTTTTCCTCGTAATTATGTCGCCATGGGTCTCTGCAATATTCTTCAACAACTCACCTTCCTTCGACTACCAGGCCGAAGGGGGAGTGGGCTCATATCTTAGAATTGGTATACTCGCACTTACAGGTATTGCAGGCATTATTAAATACCTGAGGCTCCTGCCGGTAAACAGGGGGAGGATATCTGTCCATTTTATACTCCTTGGAGTTTTCCTCCTGCTGGCATTTGTATCGGTAAGTTATTCCATCGATAAAGAGTTTACTTTTATCCGTACAGCATCTTTTCTTGCATTAGGAGGATTTTTGCTCGGACTGGACAGCTGGCTCCAAAGTCAAAAGGAATTTGAGGCTTCTCTTAACGTGATGTTTTTCTTTGTCGCGTTATCAGTAATTGTAAATTCACTTGCTCTTCTTCTTCTGCCCGGAAGAGTCTGGTGGTGGGAGGCTCAGGAAAGATTTTTAGGGCTCTGGGATCACCCGAACACTTTTGGGGGGCTCTGCATGGTCTCTTATCCCGTGCTGATGTGGAAATATAAAAGGTCCGAAACCCTTAACTCAAAACTACTGGTTATTGCATTAGGCCTCCTGACTGTAATACTACACTACCTGACAGGCTCCCGTACTTCCATTGTTGTTGCAATTGCCGGGCTTATAACGTGGTATCTTGTGCAGAAAAAACTCCTTAAGGCCGGAATTATTGCTGCTTTGTTCATACTGCTTGCAGTCCTCGTAACACAGTTTAAGCCGCAGGTCTTTCAAAGAGAAGGCGGCAGCAGTATTGCTGACCTCACAGGACGTGAGGACTTCTGGCAGGGAGCCCGCATCTTAATTTCAGAACGACCATTGCAGGGCTACGGCTACTCCGTCGAGGGCAAAGTGTGGGAGGATCCGAGGTTCTACGACGCGAAAAACTCTCTTTGGATCGGAAGCTCAAGAGCTTCACTTCATAACGGATATATATCGGTTGTAATAGGCGTTGGCCTTTTTGCATTTTTACTGTGGTGCGCAATTCTTATTCTTCCTTTATGGCGCGCTTCTTTTTTGCCGGGAAGCGATTACAAAGCTTTGATTATTGCTCTGATAATAATGATTCTCTTATCTAATTTTGCTGAGTCTGCAATAACCGGAGGCAACTCAATTAATTCAATATTTTTTTGGACAGCATGGGTATTGGCGGGAAGAGCAGTTGTTCTAAAACCCGGGAATGACATTATCGAAACCCCTTACCTGATTGGAGAGTGAATCTATGAAGAAGACTTATGTGTTGATTACCGCGGCAAAAAATGAAGAGGCTTTCATTGAAAACACAATTAAGTCTGTTGTGAAGCAATCTATTCTTCCACTTAAATGGATTATTGTCAGTGATGGATCAACAGATTGCACAGATGAAATAGTAAGCCGGTATGAAGAAAATTGTGACTTTATTCAGTTACACAGGGTAACTAGTAATGAAGGACGGAATTTTGCCTCGAAGGTCTATGCCATAAATATCGGATATAGCCTGATAAAAAATCTGAACTATGATTTCATAGGAATTCTGGATGCCGATATAACTTTTGAGCCGGATTATTATAAAAAACTTTTGAAGGAATTTGCTGACAATCCGGGCCTCGGCCTGGCAGGCGGACAGATATTCGATCTTTATGACGGCAAGATGCATAAAGGCATTAACAGCGACAACAGCGTCGGCAATGCTATTCAGTTCTTCAGGCGCGAGTGTTTTGATAAACTTGGCGGGCTTACCCCAATTGCAAACGGCGGAGAAGACGGCGTGGCTGAAATATCCATCAGAATGCACGGCTGGGAAGTTAAGTCCATTTCACACCTTCCGGTCCTTCACCACCGTAGAACGGGTACGGCAGTCCTGAATATACTTAACTTCAAATTCCGCCAGGGGGCCGTTGAGTACTGCCTGGGATACCACCCCTTCTTCCAGGCTTTGAAATGTATCTTCCGCTTCAGGGAAAAGCCTTATATAATAGGAAGCATCTTCCGCTTCGCCGGCTTCTGGTGGACAACTTTGAAGCAGGAGGCAAGGCCTGTCTCAAGTGACTTTGTTCGCTACATTAGAAAAGAACAGCTGAAAAGGATAACAAATATCATTTATCTAAAAGGTCCTAATAACTCCTTTAAGAACCCAAATACAAAGAATAACAGGTATAGTGAAACACCGCAGAATTAAACTTGTAATTAGCTTCTGCTACTGGACTTTTCTTATTCTTAGAAAAGCCTTCCTTAAACTTTTAGGCAGGGAAATAGCAGGAAGATGTACTGCAGTTTATTTTCATTCTGTAAAGGACGGCGAAAAAGAAAACTTTGTCCGGCAGATAAATCTCCTTAAAAAGTTCACACTGCCCTTAAGAGCCGACTTTTCGGGCAGCCTCCCAAAGGGAAAGAACTCGGTCATTCTTACATTTGACGACGGCTTTAAGAGCCTGATTAAAAACGTACTGCCGGAACTTGTAAGACTCGGCATTCCCTGTACAATTTTCTTTCCCGTTCAATACCTGGGATGCAGGCCGGCATGGGAATTCAATAAGAGGTTCCATGACGAGGGTGAAGATATAATGACCCCGGACGAGATAAAAAGTCTCCCTCCGGATCTCGTCCTCGTTGGGTCTCATTCCTTCTCACACAGTATTATGACAGACCTGAATCCCCCGGAGTTAAAGAAAGAATTTACAAAATCGAAGGAGACTTTAGAATCGATAACCGGCAGGGCTGTGGATCTGTTTTCATTTCCATATGGCGCTTTTAACACAATCCTAATTGAATATGCCATTGAGGCCGGATATAAAAGAACATTTACAGGTACTTATGAAGTCTATGATTCTGAATTATCAGGAGCAGTAATCGGCAGGGTAAGGACCGACCCTTTGGATACTATGTGGGAATTCAGGCTTAAGGTACTGGGTGCCTATGAGTGGATGTACTACTTCAGGCGCATAAAAGAAAACATCTTTACTATGAAAGGTAAAGATCTGGAAATAAAGAAGTCCCACACCGGATACCGTGCATCGGAGGCCGGTTCATAATGTATTAAGGGGAAAGGCTGGCGCCAATATCGAAAGCTTTAGCCTTCTTTGTTTTACTTCGGGCGCCATCTTTTGTTTCGGAGAGATTCTTCCCTTGCCCTTTTAATGGAGAGGTGCTTTTAAGTCTATAGTTCTTTTTTTCAGGATTCTGAAACTCCGGGTTTACATTTATCATATCTCCCGGCGAATGTATAATTCCTTCAGTCTCTTTGCCGTCGGTGCGGTAATAGCAGTTGTAGCCCGCCTCAAGGGTGCCACGTCTGGAATTGGGATCTGTAAAAAGGGCGCTGCAGTTATAAAAAATATTGTTTATCACTTTTGCATTATGCGTATCGTGAAGCTCAAAGGCATTGTCGGTGATGTTAACGAATGTATTGTTTACTATATAAATTTCATATATCGGGCTAGGGTGAGAAGGGGAGTATGAGCCGTCAATATTAAGCCCCCTGAAAGTATCGTGAAAAATGTTGTTCCTGAAGACAATATTTCTTACCGGCGGAGTGACTTCAGTTATCATCACAATTTCTTTGTTCAGGTTTCTCTCCCCCAGGCTGAAATCATTTTCTTCAAAGGTAATGTTGCTTGCAGGCCCCCACGTCTGAGCGCAGTCTATATGAGGATGGGCGCTGTTTTCAGGGTCACTGAGCGAAATGTCGTGCACGCGGTTTTTCCTTATTATGTGTCCTGAGCCGAAGAACCTCATGCCATCGGCATCCAGATTCTGCGGGTTTGTTTTTGCCCACTGTACGGTTCCTGAAATGTCGTTGTTTTCAATCGTGTTATCCTGTCCCGCAATCTGAATTCCGGCCTGCCCGCAGCGTGTCATTCTGTTCCCCTTGATAAGGCACCTGCTTGTTGCACCGGAAGTAAGATCATCTCCCAGACGGATCCCCTCAAGAAACACATCGTGAATATAATTGTTTGTTATTTTTAATCCCCGTCCCCTCAAGTGCATGCCGGCTCCTTCTTTCCAGCCCCTTGGCGCAGTTGAGGTAATTTCAAAGCCGTCAATTGTCACATAGTCTGCTTCAACCGTAAACCCCTTTGTAATTACACCTTTTCCTGAAGCCCTGAAGGCAACGGGGGATTTTGAAGTGCCTGATGTATGAATATAAACCCTTTCAGGGTAGTTCCCCTTATTAACAATGCATATGTCTCCGGGCTTTATTACTTCAGAGGCCTTCTGTATCGTCTTAAAAGCCTCCTTCTCAGTTCGCCCGGAATTTGAATCGTTCCCTTTGCTTATATCGACATAAAATGTGTTTGATGCATACGCGGCACATCCGGCAATTACAACTATGACGGTCAGTAAGAATAATCTTATAGCAGTATTCATCTTAAACCCGTAAGGTGACTTGTTTTTGAAATAGTTATAAGTAAGTTTTATTTATATAATAGAAACTAATAAGGATATAATTCAAGGCGATTGTCAGAGGAAATTTATGAAGTTAATTGCACAGCCGGATGCTTTATCGGTTTATAAAAGGAGGAAGGTGTTCTTTGAAACCCCGGGTAAAATAACTCTTGAGGTGGATCAAGTGGACCTGAATGAGTGGGAGAGTAATCTGGAAAAATTTGAGGATGCTTCCTTGTACCAGACCAGGGCTTACGGAAGATATTTTACAGGGGGAAAGAATCTGAGCCACCTGGTTCTTAAAAGAAACGGGGAAGTAGTAGCCCTTTCGCAGGCGAGAATACTTACGGTTCCTTTTCTGCAAAGAGGTATGGCTTATATATTCTGGGGGCCCGTCTGGAAACGAAAAGGAGTGCTTCCAGATAAGAGGATCCTTTCAGACATACTGAGGGCTATTAACAATGAGTATGTTATAAAAAGAAAACTGATGCTCAGGATTGTCCCCGGATTATCTGATGAAGAATACGAAGAGATCTTTAAGAACTCTCATTACGAGAAAAATAAGGCTTACAAACAGCAGAGAACAATTATAGTAAACCTTGAAGGTTCACTGCCTGAAATAAGGAGCGGGTTTCATCATAAGTGGAGAAACCGCCTTAATGTTGCCGAAAGAAATGATCTCAAGGTACTTAAAGGAACCTCTGAAGATCTGTTTTTAATGTTCAGGGGCCTCTACAATGAACTTCTTCAGATGAAGGATATCCCGGTACATGCTGATATAGATAATTTCATAAGAATACAGGAGCACCTTAGAGAAAAGTATAAGATGCAAATAATGATCTGTACTTCGCAGGGCGGCAGGGGGGTTGCCGGACTTGTAGCCTCAGCCCTGGGCTCTACAGGCATATGCCTTCTTGCCGCGGCAAACAAAGAAGGGCGCGAGCTTTTGGGGACATACCTTCTGCAATGGGAGATGATTAAGTTTATGAAAGAAAACGGCGCCAGTGCCTATGACCTGGGAGGAGTTGACGCTGAAGATAACCCCGGCGGCTACCGGTTCAAATCAGGCATGGGGGGAAGGGAAGTCCGTTTTCTGGGACAGTATGAATCCTGCTGGAGCCTTTCCAGCAGGATCATTGTTAATACCGGTGAATACTTAAGAAGAAGAAAAAAGATGTTTTAGAGACTATAAAATATTTTGTGTAATTAGAATCATTAGCTAAACATAACCCTCAAGTCTTTCGCTGAAGTTAATCAAAAACTGAGATATAACAATGGGCCAATCCCTCAGGGAAGCGGTCC
>JBLMYS010000042.1:0-29424 GCA_050258415.1 Acidobacteriota bacterium
TAAGGCACCTTGAGGCAAAGAAAAAGCAGACCATTCTGGTCATAACAGGCGTTGCAACAGGCGCTATGGTAATGATCATTACATTCGCGCTTACGCAGGGGATAATAAGTGACATTCAAAGCAAAATTATAGAGATCTCCCCTCTTGTTACAATTAAAGGGGAAAAACTTGAGGGAAAAGAACACCTCCTCTTAAAATCCTCCCCCGCGGGAAGCGACCGGTTTTATATAGCATCCAGAATAATCCCCGATGAAAAAAAAGAAATTAAGTCTTTCAATCAGGTAATATCAATTGCCGACGCCATACCTGAAATTGACGCCGTGGCCCCCTTTGTTGAAACCCGCGGCGTCTTAAGGGAAAGAACACTTACCCGGACGGCCATAATAAAAGGAATTATTCCCGAAAGGGAGAAGGGCATTGCAAGCCTGGAAAAAAATATTAAAACCGGAAGCTTAAACGAACTTAACTACACAAAAAACGGAATTATCCTCGGCTCCGGAATGGCAAAGAAGCTTAAGGCGGATTACCACGATTTAATCCAGCTTGCAGGGGAAAACGGCGAAATTTACATTCTCAGGATAACGGGGATTTTTTCAAGCGGCTTCAGTGCAACCGACGACAACCTGGCATACGTAAACCTGAGGCTCGCGCAGACAATTAATGGGTTTTCTGACAATGTGGTCTCGGGCATCGGAATCCACACCAGATCCCTTCCCGTTGTAAATGACGTTGCCCGCCGCGTGGAATCTCTTACAGGCTATAAGGCTGAGACGTGGGAGGAAGCTAATCTTAACCTCCTCACCCTTTTTAAGCGCAACAACAACATAACGCTTTTCCTCGTGATATTCGTTTTTATCGTTGCGGGCTTCGGTATTGCAAACGTCCTTATTACAATTGTGCTGCAGAAACAGAAGGATATCGCGATAATGAAATCCATGGGAGTTGACCGCACAACTATAAAACTCATCTTCCTTTCTGAAGGGATGATATTTGGAATTACGGGCGCCCTGCTTGGAATGACCGCGGGACACTTTATAACAAACTTTATCGCCTCGCTTCCAATTTCATACGGCGAAAGCGCGGTCGTTAGAGGCGACCATATTGCGATGGTTGAGACTTTTTCATCATACGTAATTGTTGCCCTGTTTTCAGTTATTGTAAGCGCCTTTTCAAGCTACATTCCCTCCAGGCGCGCGGCGAACCTTAAGCCCGTGGAAATACTGAGGGCCTGAAGGCAATTAAAAATTAAAAATTAAAAATTAAAAAGTAGAAGACAGGAAGAATAAGAAAAGATCAATACTGTGAGACTTAATTATCAGATATTGAATATTGCCTTGAGGCAGCTTACTTCCAGGAAGCGGCAGACACTCTTAACCATCTCAGGCATTGGCGTGGGCGTTATGGTGCTCATTTCTGCGGTCTCTTTAATGGACGGGCTTTTAAGCAGTTTTATAGATAAGATCGTAAACATAGCGCCTCACGTTGTGGTCTCGGGCGAGAAGATGACTTCACTTGTAAGCGATACGCTCTGGCAGGCTGGGAAAGGAACTGCAATAAACCTCATTAAAAACGTTGACCGCCAGGATGAGGAGATAATTAAAAACTATAAGCGCGTTGAAGTGTTAATTAAGTCGGATCCCCGGGTGAGCGTAACCTCTCCAGTAGTAAATGTGACGGTAATTGCAAAGTTCGGCACAATTACGCAGCCCCTGGAAATCTTCGGCATCAATCCCCGCTCTCAGGATGAAATTGTAAAGTTCAGCCAGAATATGACAGAAGGAAGGTTCTCCGAACTTGAAAAAACTCCTGACGGGCTTATGCTCGGCACCACATCAGCCAAAGACTTCGGCCTTCGCCTTGGTGACAAGCTGCAGTTCGTCTCAAACCTCGGCAAGACTTTCCAGGTGAGGGTAGTTGGAATTTATTCAACCGGCATAAACGACATCGACAATAACGCCTATGTTAATCTAAGGGTGGCGCAGAACATCGCGGGCTACCGTCCCGATGAAGTAACCCAGATATATTTAAGGGTCAACGACTTAAAGCGCGATTATGCGGTTGCGCGCGCAATTGAAAAAGAGACTAATTACAAGTCGAAGACGTGGGAGGAGATCTCATCAAGCGTAATATCGCTTTACAAAATGATCTCAATGATGGTATACTTTCTCGTATTTTTCGTGATACTTGTTGCGGGTTTTGGTGTAGCAAATGTGCTAATTACAAACGTGCTGGAGAAATACAGGGACATTGCAATATTAAAATCGATTGGATACAAGAAAAAAGAAATAACGGTGATATATATACTTCAGGGAACACTGGTTGCAATAGTAGGTGCTGCCATTGGGTGCCTGCTGGGTTACATTTTAATACTCATTATGGGCTCCATACAGGTTACCCCGTCGGAGTCAAACACATCCATGCGGAGCGACCGTCTTCAGATGGGAAAAAGCCCGTGGTACTTTGTGCTTGCCTCGCTCTTTGCCTTTATAGTAAGCCTTATAGCATCCATCGGCCCCGCCCGCGGCGCCGCCCGTGTAAACCCTGTAGAAATTCTGAGGGGGGAAAGATAAAATGTCTGGAGTCCAGGAGATGCCAGGAACCATTTCCTGGCATCTCTCGTCCGCTGCGGCGGACGGATTTTTCATCAAAAGTAGAAAATAGGTTTAAATAAAATGCCCGAAACAATAATCCGTTTTGAACACGTATCCCGAACGCTCATTTCAAAGTCCAACGGCACTGAGGTGGATACAACAATTCTACCCGACCTGTCATTTGAGATCGAAAAAGGTGAATTTACAGCAATTACAGGCCCCTCGGGCTCGGGTAAAACCACAATGCTTTACCTTATGGGAGGACTCGACAAGCCGACATCGGGAAAAGTATTCCTGGAAGATCTTGAGATATCCTCAATGAACGAAGATGAGCTCTCCGAAGTAAGAAACGCAAAGATGGGCTTTGTCTATCAGTTTCATTTTCTTCTTCCTGAATTCACGGCTTTAGAAAACGTTATGATGCCGATGATTGCCAGAGGCAAATATTCATCCACGCAGGCAAAGAAAAAAGCCACTGAGCTTTTAAGTGATGTGGGGCTTTTAGACAAGCTCCAGAGCCGCCCCAACCAGCTCTCGGGAGGGCAGCAGCAGAGGGTTGCCATAGCGCGCGCCCTTGCAAACGATCCTTTGGTTCTCCTTACAGATGAACCGACAGGGAACCTCGATTCCAAAAATTCCGCCATGGTATTTGATTTATTCAAAGAATTAAACGAAAAGCACAAACAGACAATTGTAGTAGTAACACACGACGAGACCTTTGCCACGCGCACCCAAAGAATAATCCACATCCTGGACGGCAAGATCCACAGCGACACCCGGCTGAAAGATCATTAATGTCGAATTAAAAAATATAATGGCAATGTACAAATCTGTTGCATCCAAATGCCGCGGTCAGCGGCATAGTATTGATAGCCCGGGTGACCAAATTCACCGAAGGTGAATGCGGAACCCCGGGAATGATCGGGGAATCCCCATTCCCTCCCCCCGCGCCGCGGCCAGCCGCGCCCGTCTCTGACGTGGCCGCGCCATGTTCCGGTCCCACAACGGATAAATTCAGATAAAATTATATCATCATTTGTGGTGTATTGGGATTTGTTAAATGGGTTATCCATTCCTAAAATATGCCGCCCCCTGCCGGGGCTTGATTGGGGGTGGGGATCCGTAACCCGGGGTTCGGTCGCTCCGTCCGGAGCTTCTTCACCCCGGGCTACAAATGTTTTGCCCGACGGGGTCGGGCTTAGTGATTGCGTAATATTTTATGCTCTGTTTCCTTTGTCATATTGTCAATGCCTGAAGATCACTGAAGCACTGGATATCATAAATAAAATGAGCACGGGATGAGGTTAATTTTTTATAATATCTGCTATATATATTATTCCCGTTTTCAAATCAGAAAATACGATTTGTTTATTATCTGGTGACCAGTCCGGTTCCCATTCAAAAACATCCGGGGTATTCGTAAGCTGCCACTTTTGTGTCCCATCGGAACTAATCAGATAAATATCTGATCCCAAAACTACATGGCCGTCATCTTTAGTTATAAAATACAGGATCGTTTTGCCATCAGCCGACCATCTGCCGCCGCTTCCCTGGTCTAATGAATCAACTAATCCGCTTCCGTCTGATGCATAAATGAGCATATTATCGTAGTGATGCACAAGCACTTTTTTCCTGTCGGGTGAAAGTTCAAAACTGTAAAATCTTTCTCCTTCTCTCTTTCTTTTTACAATATCCCATTCCTTGCTTCTATCCACCTTGCTTGCTTTTATTTCAAAGGCTTCTGGACCCAAATACAAAAATATGTCATCTTCCGCCTTTATGCCTGCCCTGCTTGGGACACTCGAAAAATCTATCTCAGGATGAGGTGTGATTTCATGCGTTGTGATATTAATGCTTTTTGTCTCCTTACCAAATCTGGTTGCATTACGGTAAAATATACTCTTGCTGTCGTCACTCCATGTGGCATTATATCCGGATCCGGATAAATCAAGAAGCTCTGTTATCTGCTTCGAGCTTAAATCCACGACATAAAGCCCGGCAGAAGACTGTGATGTAAATAATATTTTATTCCCATCCGGCGACCACCGCGGCGCGTCATAATTCCCGGCGGGCGTAACGGCCCTTATGTTGGCTAATTTGTACGTGGTGGAAGAATCTTTGGGAATCTGGGAATAAAGGCTGACGCTGAAAATTAAAAGAAACAAAAATAAAGCTTTCATTTTTGCTCCGGCTATATTCGAATCGGTAAATTAATGCTGAAATTCAAAACTAAACACCAATTCAAAACTAAACCCCCCGGGAGGAATTATCCTGAGGGGTTATATTTACCCGTAAGGACCCTTAACTTTCAATTTCTTTACTTGCTGCTGTATAGCAGAACTGAAGCCGCAAACTCGGCATTGCACCAGGATAAAGGTGATGCCGGACTACAGTCCGACTGATTTAAGTAAATCCTTTCAGGCATAAGCCCGTATGAGTTGGCGTTATCCATCATCCAGTCTATATGCATCTTTGCAACCTCTTTACTCCCGTGTAAAATCTGGTACTGCGCCGAGGCGGGGGTAGTAAAGAAGAACAGGTCACTTCCGTAGCCGCTAAGTCCCGGATCGGGAGCTTCAAAGTACTGCACGCCGCCTCCGGCCTTGACGTTGTTTTTCTGTATAAACTCATTCGTCTTCTTTATCATTTCATTATCCGGAAAACCCCATAATACCCCAAAGTTCATCGAGGTGTCCCAGAGGTAGAGTGTGTCTTTTGAGGCTTCAGTTATGCTTGCGTTACTTTCAGACTTTCTGCCGAATGACCTCACGTCGGCAAGTATTTCCCGCTTTTTGTCGAAGGTCTTTATAAGTGAAGATGAGATTTTCTCCGAGGCACTCCTATATGTTGCTGACTTATCCTTGTCACCCTGCAAAGAGGCAATTTCTGAGGCAGTCTTTAAGGCAGCCGAGCTTGTCATATTTGTTGAAGGGAGATACCCCGTCCACTCCACAATCCCCCCTTCATAAAGAAGGCCCTGCCTGTCTATATGACTTACAAGAAAGTCTGAGATCTCATAAATAAATTCTTTTTCTGCAATCCACTTCCCCGTTAATTTATGGTATTCATTTATAAGCTGAATTAAATAGCCGTTAGCGTCCCACTCCGGCTCGTCGTAGCGCGCTCCGCTTCCGGCGTCCACAGCTTTTGTATATGCGTCATAACGTGCGAAGAATTCACCCTTGGATTTCTTCGGTATATCGGGATTTATCCAGAATTTAATTACGCTTTCGGCTTCTTCAGTGTGACCGGTAAGAAAGAAAACCCTGGCTGCCATCATGGCGTCTCGCGGATAAAGCTGCGGCATGTTGTTCGTTACAAACTGCCCTGTAATGTCAGCGGGAATCATGCCGTTTAAGTTGGCAGACTTTACGGCGTATAAATTCCTCTTGTAGTATTCCAGATACTTTTCACCTTCGGCACCCCTAAGCTGCGGCATCCTCCCTTTGTTAAGCCACTTAGTCCAATAGTCCGATGCTGCCTTTTGAAGGTCCGCTTCATCCTTAAGAGACTTTAATTTTTCTTTTGCCTCATCAATGCTTCCGGAGGCAACGGTTATTACTTCAAGCTGCTCCTTATTTTTAACCTGCCCGTAAATGGAAATAGTGGAATCACTTACTTCAAGTATATGCTTCGAAAACCTCGGCGCTACGGCAATTACAGTCCCGTTCGACCATGCTGCAAAGGCGGTGTTGCCTTCCTTCTTAAGTGAGGTGAGCATGGTCTTGCGGTCTGTTATTATGCTTTTTCTTAATTGCATTTCAAACTTCTGCGCGTGGGAAGTCCCGGCGCCATTAACCTCAAGGGATAAAACAACCGCGTCTTTGGGATGCACAAAGCATCTCACCTTTGTAACGTTGCCCCCTTCGGTTGTCGTGCGCGTAAGGGCCGTGAAGAAATTCTCCATCCCGATCGATTTGCTGTTGTTCTTGTGAAGCCGCATGCGCCCGGGGGCTTCGTCAGTCAGAGTAAATGAGGTGGAGGCGATGTAGTCTGCCGTGTAATCTTTATAATAGAAGTGCTGAAGCCCCTGAAGCTTTGTTATAGCGCTTATCCTCTCGTCATCTGAATATACGGCGCATACCTGCCCGTTACCCAGAATGGAGCTTCCTTTCCATGGGCGCTCTGAAGTCTTAAGTGTGCCGGCAGTCAGTTGTGCAGACATATAAATAATTAAGAAACTTAAATTTGCAATAAAAAAGGCGGAGCTCTTTGTCATCTGGAATTATTCTCCCCTGGTAATAATAAATTAAGAATAATTAAAAGGAAAAACAGACCGAAGGCCGCGCATTTAGACGGCCTTCAGTTTTTAGTCGTAATTGTTGTTGGTTTGTTTTAACATCCACTCATAAAGCTTCGGATTGTTGTAGGTCTCGGTCCAGGAGTCATGCCCGGCATCGGGATATACGGTAAACTGAACGTTTCCCCCGCATTTTTTTAATGCATCTACAAGCTCTGCTGATTTATCAAAAGGTACCGAGCGGTCTTTCTTCCCGTGGAATGTCCAGATGGGAAGATCTTTCAGGTTGCAGACCGTTGAAACGTTGCCCCAGCCGCATATGGGCACAATGGCTGCAAACCTCTGGGGAAAAGTCTCTGCTATCTTCCACGTCGCGTAGCCTCCCATGCTGAGGCCTGTAACGTAAAGCCTCGAAGGGTCAACTTCATACTTTTCCTGAATTTCATTTATCAGGGCATCCAGCATATTGATCGACCACACCTGGTCTTCAGGACACTGGGGTGAAACAAGAATAAAAGGAAAGTCCTTCCCCTGCTCAACCAGTTTCGGCGGACCGTGCCTTTTTACAATATTTACATCGTCACCTCTTTCACCTGCCCCGTGCAGGAATAGAACTAAAGGCCACTTCTTGTCATCTTTCCCGTAATCCTGCGGTAAATAAAGAAGGTAGTCGGTTGTTACCCTGGTTTTAACTACTTTTGAGAGATGTTTTATCTGCTGGCGGGAAGTTTTCATATCAGTCGTCTCCTTTGTGGCTGAACAGCCGGTAAAAAAGTTCATGCCGGCTAAAAATAACCCCGCAACAATTATTTTCTTCATAAGGGCTAATCCTTAATTGCATTAGTATATGTATCATAAGATAGTGTTCCCACGAAAAATTATAGAAATCCTGGTCTTGCTGAAAAACGCCTTTTTAATTAATATCTGCAATATCGGAGAATAAAATTATGGCAAAATTTATCAGTAAAACCGCGCCTTTCTTTAAAGGAACACCCGGAATAGAAGCCTGAATTACTTCTGTTTTCCTTCGGGAAGTAAATTACAAATTTGTTTAAATAAAAGAATCCCCCTCGGTAAGTTTTCTGAAAAATTTCAGAATGGAGGGGGAAATCAGATTTATCTGTAGTTATTTATTATTTCGTCACTTTTTTTCATAATACAACCCAAAACCGTATTTGAAAAGGGGATCCAAATTCCTGTCCCCCACATTTACCGGGATCTGCGCCATCGTCTTCGGCCATGAATGTGTGAGCTTGCCCTTAAAGTTAAAGTCGCCAAAGAGTACGTCTGCTACCCCCTGCCCCTCGGTTCCCGGCAGCCAGGCTGCCACGAAGGCGTCTGTCTTATCTATAATGTCGCTTATTATCATAGGCCTGCCCGAAATAAGTACGGTAACAACAGGAATTCCCGCATTCTTCAGGTTTGTAATTACTTTTATGTCTTCGTTAGATATCCTGAGATCCTTTCGGTCGCCCGCGCCTTCGGCGTAAGGGGTCTCCCCGATTACGGCAATTGCAAAGTCCATTCCCTCTGCGCCTGATCCGTCGGCTGAATAGGTAACTTTAGTTGAAGTGGAAACGGCATTCTTAACTGCCTGAAGAACAGTTGTCCCCTGTGTTGTCTGCCCGCTCTGCCCCAGCCAGCTTACGGTCCAGCCCCCGCACTGATTCCCGATGTCATCGGCATTCTTCCCGGCAACTATGATGTTTTTTGCGCTTTTTGAAAGTGGCAGCGTATTATTCAAATTTTTAAGCATCACCATTGATTCCCTCACGCACTGCCTGGCAACTTCCCTGTGCGAGGCTGAACCGAAAGATGCAGCCAGGTTTTTATTTGCATAGGGGTTCTCAAACAGGTGCATCTGGCACTTAACTCTTAAGATGCGCCTTACGGCGTCGTCCACTCTTGAGATGGGAATCCTCCCCTCCTGCACGAGTTCCTTCATCGCGGCTATAAACTTTTTCCAGTCATTAGGCGCCATAGCCATATCAAGCCCTGCGTTAATGGCCGATTCAACCTGCCTCTTGAAGTCCCCCGGCAGCTGGTTTATCCCAGCCCAGTCGGAAACGAGGAATCCCTTAAAACCCAGCTCATTTTTCAGAACGTCTGTAAGAAGATACTTATGCGAGTGCATCTTCTGCCCGTTCCAGCTGCTGAAAGAAACCATAATGGAGCCAACGCCGGCTTTAATGGCTGAAATGTAGCCGGGAAGGTGCACTTTCCTCAAAGTCTCTTCATCTATTTCGGTGTTACCCTGATCGTGCCCGCCGGTTGTGCCGCCGTCACCAACAAAGTGCTTTGCGCAGGCGAGGATTGAGGAAGGGCTGCTAAAGCCATTTCCCTGAAATCCTTTTACCGCAGCCTCGGCCATTACTGCCTGCAGCTCCGGGCTTTCGCCGAAACCTTCATATGTGCGCCCCCACCTTTCGTCTCTTACTACCGCAATGCAGGGGGCAAAAGTCCAGTTTATTCCCGTAGCCGCAACCTCCTCGGCCGTTACTCTGGAAGCCTGTTCAACAAGTGCCGGGTTATTTGTGCAGCCGAGAGCAATATTGTGAGGGAATATTACGGCCCCTTTGACGTTGTTATTCCCGTGCACGGCGTCGGTTCCGTAAATTATGGGTATCTTAAGGCGCGTCTTAAGAGCGTACATCTGGAAATTATTATACATATCTGTCCATCCCTTTAAGGAATTATCCTCCGGGGCACTTCCGCCTCCGGATAAAATGGAGCCTATGTAATAGTCGCGCACTTCTTCAGGTTTAATGGAAGCTCTTTCAGCCTGCGTCATCTGGCCGATCTTTTCTTCCAGTGTCATCTCTGAAAGGAGGTTCTCAACCTTTTCTTCAATTGATGTTTCCGGCTTCATGGGCACCTGCCCCTCTATTTTGTTTGATAAATTTAATAATCCAACAAACAGGAATGATATCAAAAGAATGGTTTTCATGATAAACTAAGCCTGCCTTAGTGTATTTGATTGTTCCGGTATTTAATATAACTGACTTCCAATAAATAAAAAAACACGCCTTAAAAGGCGTGTTTCGTTTGATTCTTCTCAAGCTCATTCCATATTAAAGCGCTCGCCCCTAAAACCGCGGTATTGCCTTTTGTAAGGGCCGAAGGCAGAAGCTTAACCTTATTCTTAAAAATGTTAAGCATATACATTTCCATGTAGCGCTTTGCCGGTTCAAAAATGAGGTCCCCCGAATTGGCAAGGCCTCCAAAGAGAATTATCGCCTCGGGACTTGTGTGAACTACCGCATCTGCAAGCTTCAGGCCCAGGACTTTCCCCGTAAAGTCAAATGCCTCAAGAGCAAGCTTATCCCCTTTTACTGCAGACTCAAAGATCATTTTTGCGGTAAGATCGTTAAAACTTACACCTCTTAGCTCACTTTCAAGCGTTGTATTGCAGATCAGCTCGTAGACTGTCCGGCGGATTCCCGTGGCCGAGGCATAGGTCTCAAGGCATCCCCGCCTGCCGCAGCCGCATTGGCGCCCATTCGGGTCGTAGATCGAATGGCCTATTTCGCCGGCAAAGCCGTCGTGGCCGTAGACTAGACTTCCGTTTACCACAATGCCGCTTCCAAGGCCCGTTCCGAGTGTAATTACAATAAAATCTTTCATCCCTTTGGCCGCCCCGAACTGCATCTCGCCAATTGCCGCGGCGTTGGCGTCATTTGTAATGGCCGAAGGGAGATCGTAATATTTCTTAACCATTTCAATTACATTAACAGTCCCCCAGTTCAGATTCGGGGGCTGCTCAACGGTTCCTTTGTAATAATTAGCATTTGGAGCGCCAATGCCTATGCCTATAAAATTACAATCCCCGGAAATCTTTGCAAACGTTTCATTTACAGCCGGATAAAGCCTTTCAAAAAGCCTGTCGGCCTTTTCATTTGCACGTGTCGGTATTGAGGACTCAGTGAGGCAGTTGCCTTCTTTGTCCACAAAACCGAAAACCGTATTGGTCCCGCCAATATCAATTCCAAGAGTTACGTCAATTTTTGCCATTTCTTTTACGCCTTCTTTAAGTGGGAGGGAACGTGACCTTTAAGCCCATAGTAAGCTATGAACAGGTAGCAGATCGCTGGCAAAAAGAATGCGTGATGAATACCAATATTATCGGCAAAGAAACCCTGCAAAAGCGGAATGAGCGCGCCGCCTACTATCGCCATGCAGAGAATGCCGGAGGCCTGCCCGGTATGCTTTCCAAGTCCGTCAATTGCAAGAGTGAAGATCGTCGGGAACATGATGGAATTAAATAACCCGATTAAAAGAATTGACCACATTGCAGCCTGCCCTGTTGTAATCATTGTAACGACAACTAAGGCCGAGGCAACAAAAGCGTTAAATGCAAGTACCGCACCCGGCTTGATCTTTCTTTGTACAACTGAACCTATAAAGCGCCCTACCATTGCGCCGCCCCAGTAAAATGAAACAAATTTCCCTGCCTGTGCCTCCGGAAGCCCTGCAACAAAAGGCTGGCCGAGATAATTTACCAGAAAGCTTCCTATTGAAACCTCGGCTCCCACGTAAACAAAAATTCCTATTGCGCCTAAGACCAGGTGCCTGTATCCCCATGCGCTTTCGTGATGATGATCAAAGCTCCCGCCGTCTCCGCCTGATGAGCCTGCGCTGGCGGCTTCAATTACAGGAAGCTTGAACATTGCAAATACGCCCGCAATCAGAAATAAGGCTGCGGCCAAGCCTAAATAAGGCACCTGAACAGCGGCGGCTTCTGTGGCCTGATAGGCTGAAAGTTCAGTTGGGCTCAATTTTGCAATCTCTGAGGCGCTTTTTACTGCAACCGAAAGTATTAAAAGTGAACCGAAGTAAGGCGCTATTGTAGTGCCAAGGGAGTTAAATGCCTGCGTAAGGTTTAGACGGCTCGATGCGGTCTCGGGCTTTCCAAGTATTGCAACGTATGGGTTTGCAGCTACCTGAAGAAGTGTTATTCCGGCGGCAAGAATAAAAAGTGCCAGAAGGAACATCGGATAAGATCTGAGCCCGGCAGCAGGATAAAAAAGAAGACAGCCTATTCCGGCTGTTATTAAACCTATAATAATTCCTTTTTTATACCCGATCTTTTCAACAAGAATTCCGGAGGGGAGCGAAACAAGAAAATATGCCCCGAAAAAGCAGAACTGTATAAGCATTGCTTCTGTATAGTTCAGTGAAAACACCGCCTTAAGATGAGGAATAATAATGTCATTAAGGCATGTCAGAAAACCCCACATGAAGAAAAGTGAAGTCAGCACAGTCAGGGCCGGGGTGTAATTGGCCTGAGGCTGTGGTACAGTTTTCATTTTATTAACGTCAAGTGCAGGACCCGATACAGCCATTATAATCTCCCTTTAAGATTTGTTAAAATGCTTTCTCTAATTTATTGTACTTACAGGGTATTGGTCAAATATTATGCCTCCTAAAATAAGAGAAAGAAAAATAAAGTGGTAAATAAATTCAGCGTTTTTTTTAGGCTTAAAATATAAAAAGCTTATTATTTTAATAACGGGTTTTATCAAATTGATAATTTTATACAGGAATAGATGAGGCGTAAAATTCGGAAGATTTCAGAAAACTAAGAATTCCTGCCCCTGCGCAATCTCCTCCCAGAGCAGGAATTCTTAAAAAGAAGGTTAAAACTCATTCCAGACTATAACCGCCTTTATCTCATCAGGAGAATGTTTTTCCAATACGTTCTTAAAGTTCTGGTATTTCACCTTGTGGGTTATCAGCTGGCTCATCTCCTCCGGCCACCTGGCGTTTGCCTTTACCAGGTCGTCAATTGCCATATTGTAGTGATGAATGCTGGCGTTCACGCTCCCTAAAATTGCATGATTCATAAGCACCATCTGCCGCATCATCTTGTTTCCCAATACCGTAACCGGACGGTCGCCTCCGGGAATACCTGTAAGCACATAAACGCCGTTGATGCCCAGAACGTCCATCAGCTCAAACTCCAGCTTTGCAATCCCTGTAGCCTCTACAATTATATCCATCGGCTCATAGGCTTCGTCAATCTTTGTTGTCTCAACCTTGCGCCCGTCTATATACTTCCCGCCTATTGCCTTAAGCAGATTTGGCCTGTGCGTGTTTTCATCTACTATATCAAGCCCGTATACATTTGCGCCCCTGAGCACAAGTATAACAGAAGCCAGCAGCCCTATGGGCCCCAGCCCTGCTACAAGCGCGTTTTTTCCCTTAAGCCAGTCTGTGACATCCTTCTCCGGAAGCCTCGAGGCCTGAATAAGAAGAGACTCATCGATGGCTTTTTCAACTACAGACATCGGCTCAGTAAGCACTCCGATATGCCTGATCTCATCCGGCACCTTAACTATGAACTCCTCATCATCAACAACAAATTCAGCCTGGTAGCCGTCCAGCTCTTTAATCCCCCTTTCCTTATATTTACCCGTGTAGCACATGTCGCTTCTTCCGTGCAGGCAGGGGTAACACTCATTGCACGGCCTGCGCACCATAAAAAGGGCGTAGTCGCCATTTTTGACCGCGTTGACCGAGGTGCCGCATTCAACTACACGCCCCAGCATCTCGTGCCCTATTATAAGCCTGTTTTTGCCTTCCGGGGCGTTTGCCCTCCCGCCTGAGACTTCTTCGCGGTCCGTGCCGCAGATGCCGACGTTTAAGACCTGGAGCCTGACCTCGTGGGGTTTCGTTATTTTGGGCTCCGGCGTGTCAATCAGTTCCGGATTCCCTTTGCCCGGTGTTATTGCTATTGCTTTCATAAATAGTCCTGACTTTTAAAAACGTTATTTTTAATAACGGTTCGGATTCTCTTTATTCCTCTGATCATTAAGCTGGCTGTTTAAGTTGATTGCGGCGCTTATTAGCCCCAGGTGTGTAAATGCCTGGGGAAAGTTGCCCAGCTGCTCTGCCTGAAAGCCCAGCTGTTCGGCATAAAGACCGAGGTGGTTGGCGTAGCCTATCATCTTTTCAAAATAAAGCCTTGCCTTCTGAAGATCCCCCGCCCTTGAGAGGCATTCGATGTACCAGAATGTGCACATGGAAAATGTCCCCTCCCCGCCTTTAAGCCCGTCCGGGGCGGCCTCGGTATGCCTGTAGCGGAAGACGAGCGAATCTGAAACGAGCTCTTTCTCAATTTCCTTCAGCGTGGAAAGCCACATCGGATCCTTGGAGCTGATGAACCTCATAAGAGGCATGAGCAGTGCCGCGGCATCCACCGTATCGGCATCCTTGTACTGCACAAAAGCCTGCAGCTTCTCGTTCCAGAAGTCGGTAAATATGCTGTTAAATATCTTGTTTCTTTCCTCAACCCAGCGCCCGGGCAGCGGAAAGGACCTCATATTTGCCAGCTTTATTGCGCGGTCGAAGGCAACCCAGCACATGAGCCTCGAATAAAGAAAGTGCCTCTTGCCTCCCCTGACCTCCCAGATCCCCTCGTCCTTCTTCTGCCAGTTGTCGCAAAGCCAGTTGATCTGATTGACCAGGTCGTTCCAGAAATTGTATGAAATAGGCTCCCCGTACTTGTTGTAAAGATAAACTGAATCCATGAGTTCTCCGTAAATATCCAGCTGTATCTGCTTGTAGGCGTTGTTGCCGATCCTGACGGGGGAGGATTTTTTGTATCCTTCCATGTTGTGAAGAATCTTTTCCTCCGGCGTGTTCTCACCTGAAATTGTGTGCATTAAGCCGAGGTATCCGGCGTTTCCTATATCCTGACACTCCTTTTCCACCCACTTCATGAATGCGCCGGCTTCCTTGGTGTAGCCCAGGTTGATCAGTGTGTATACTGTAAATGAGGCGTCACGTATCCAGGTGTAACGGTAGTCCCAGTTCCTGTCACCCCCTATCGACTCCGGAAGGCTGAAGGTTGGCGAGGCAACAAGAGATCCGTATTTGCAGCTTGTCATGAGCTTTAAGACTAGAGTCGAGCGGTTTACAATCTCCTGCCAGCGCCCTGTGTATTTCGATTCTGCGATCCAGTCCTTCCAGTAGTTCATTGTCTCATAAAGGTTTTCTGTGATAAACTGATGTATGTCGCCAATCTCCACAGAGTCTTTCTTGACAAACTGCAGTATAAAATCTGCGGTCTCCCCCGTCTTCAGGTTGAACTCGGCATGCCCGTCTTGGTCCTGAAGTTTCATCGGGACTGAGCTTAAAAGCCTGATAGATGTCTTGTCCTCCCCCTGGCTCCTGAACATGATGACGTTCTTGCTTATTTCAGCCTTGTGTTCGGAGCGGGCATAGTTAAACCTGGGGCTGCAGTTCATTGTGAAGGAGAGCTCTCCTCTTACTGCCGTAACCCTCCTTATTAGAATATGCCCTTTAAAGAGCTCCTCTACGGGCATGAAGTCGGTTATCTCGCCTACGCCGTCTTTGGACAAAAAGCGCGTCAGAAGGACATTTGTGTCGGGTATGTAGAGCTGTTTGTTTTTAACATTGTTCAGTTTGGGATTTATGGAGAAACTTCCTCCCTTGTTAGCGTCCAGCATGGCGGCAAATACGCTCGGTGAGTCGAAATTGGGAAAGCACATAAAATCAATCGAGCCGTTTAGCCCAACCAGGGCAATTGTATTTAAGTCTCCAATAATCCCATAGTTTTCAATCGGTTGATAATTCATAGTCATACAATCCTTTACATAATCACGTAATCTTTTAATGCCTGTTACTCAATACTTTTCTGTTTTCCTGTTCCCCTCCAGAAGCTCAACCTTAATCGGGCCTTTTATATGGTAGCGCCGGCTTTTCTTTTTCCATGAATTTGCAAACGACGGATGCCCTCCCGGCGTAAGCAGCCAGAAGAGGGTCTTATAATGGCAGAGTATCCTCTCCATTAGCCACGCCGGAGCAATAAATGAAAGCTTAAGCGGGAAGAATCTGCTGCCTCCCCTGAAGCGGCCAAGAAATGTAATTATTACAACACTTAATATGATTGCCGCGGCGTAAAATAAAAAAGGACGCATTCCCAAAAGGAACTGCATCAGAATGCCCAGAGGAATCAAAAGCAGAAAAATGCACGGCCTGAGGCTAAAGCTGAAATTCTTATATGTCTCCCTGAAGCACTTTTGGCACCATTCCCCAAATGCCGGGGAATTCTTTTGAATTAAAAAATCAAGCGCAAAGCAAACCTTCGCCTGATGCATGATGAACTGCCTCGTAATGTCTTCGGCCTGCTCGAAAGCCTTGTCCTTGCGGCTGCAGAATTTGTGGAACGTGGGACTTAGAAAACCAATTGTCTCAGGAGAATCCCCTCCCGGGAAAATGGTACGGTTGATGAGTATTCCGACTGACTCAACCTGGCTCCACCAGTTGAGAGGAAAAAGATAGTTCTGCGGGCGCACAAGCTCAAAATGCTCCAGAAGCTCGCACATCCGGAGAACGTCATCCGGGGTATATCTGACTTTTTCTGAGGCTGCTATGATCTTATGGCTGCCCGAAAGGGCAACTCCCGTATAAAGACTGTTTACATAAGAGCTTACTGAGTGATATCTGGAATCTATTTTTACGTGCCTGCAGAGGTTGAACCAGGCACCCTCATGAGCGGCATAAACCTCAAGCGGCGAACCGTCCACAACTATTACATCGCATCCGGTAGAGTTAAGCAGGGAAAGGTAATCGGAAACTTCCTCTATATCAGCCCCCGAAGTAACTGCCCTCTGAATCGTGAAAATATAAGTGCAATGCTTTCTCTGGCCCATATAAAACCTGCCTGAAGCCTTTATAGTGTCGTGATTTCAATAATAAAACTGTATACATATATTATAGTAAAATCAACTATTTCGGCAAGTCATACAAAATTGCAGTGCTCCAAAGCAACAACCCGCTTTGAAAAAATAAAGGTGGAGGCTGTGTATTTGAATTGTAATTATCTGAAATTATTAAAAATATAAATTAACAAACCTTGAGGTGCAATATGATGGCAGAAAACTTAAAAGAAAAAGTTTTGAGGCAAATGCTGCAGGTGCCAAATCCCCCGGAACCGGGTCCCGATCCGCAGCCGCAGCCCGAACCCCCGGCGCCTGAGACGATACCTGACCCCTCGCCATACCCTGAACCAAACCCTAACCCGGGTCCTGAACCGAATCCTGATCCTCAGGCCTGGAATAAATAGGGTGAAATCTGGCGCCGTTTCCGGCTAAAGCATTATGGGAATAAATTTTCCCAAACATTTCTGAAAAAAGCTCTTGACATATTCAACCTTTCAGATTATTTTGAGATCAGTGTTGCACAAACGTTTGTGCAACACCGGTTTTTTACCGTTTTTTGTTTGTTCTTCATACTGATGCTCTGGAAAGCAATTTTCATATTTTTGCGGAAATAAAGGCTGTTTACATCCCCTGAAAACGTGAAAATCCTTTGTTTTTAACGGAAAAAGGCTTTCTTGAGCAATCTCCATTCTTATTTTGTTAATTTGAAAAGTTTTACGTTCTGTATTTGCTGAGGACCTGTTAAATTAAATCTGCACAAACGTTTGTGCAAATTCTGTTTTTTCAACATAATTTAATTTGAGAGCTGCCTATAAATGCTTGTTACATTGAATGACATTGCACAGAAATCCGGCGTTTCTATTACTACTGTCTCCCGTGTGCTTAATAATAAACACGAGAAATACCGCATTAGTACGGAAACCAAGAAAAATGTGCTCAAAGCAGCTAAGGACCTCAGATACCGCCCAAATGAACTCGCCCGCGGGCTTAGACTTAAAAAAACACATACCATAGGACTCGTTGTACCCGACATCTCAAACCCCTTCTTCGCTTATATCACTCACATGATCCAATCCTATATGTACCAGTCGGGCTACAGCCTTATTATATGCGTTACTAATGAAAATATTGAAACCGAAATCCGGCAGATCGACCTGCTTAGAAGCAAGGGCGTCGATGGCTATATCATCATGCCCGTAGGCCAGAAGGCAGATCACCTGCAGGAAATCTTAAGCTATAATAAACCTCTTGTACTTCTTGACCGCTGCATCGAAGATATGAATACTAATGCCGTGGTGGTGGATAACTATGCCGGAGCTTATAAGGCTACTGAACACCTGATCGAGAACGGACACAGGCGTATTGCCATCGTCCAGGGCTTGCTCAATACCTATACCAATAACGCGCGCCTGAACGGATACAAGGATGCCCTTAAGGACCACCAGATCCCTATCCAGGAACGCTATATTGTGGGTAACGACTTCAGGAAGGAAAACGGATACATTGAGACTAAACTGCTCCTGAACTTAAACGATCCCCCGTCTGCAATTTTTACGACGAGCGACCTCATAACTTTAGGAGCCATGCAGGCAATCTTCGAAGAAAAATGCTCAATCCCCGACGACATTTCCATTGTCGCCTTCGACGATATCGACTTTGCTCCTTACCTGGTCGCACCCCTTACCGTTGTCAGACAGCCCAAGGAACTCATGGGCGAAGTAGCCGTCAAACTCCTTACCGAGGAGATGAAAGCAAAAGGTAAAAAAGATAAAAAAAGAATCGTACTGATGCCGGAACTGGTTGTCAGAAAATCAGTACGCAATATCCTGAGTAATTGACCGTTTATAAATAAATGTGTTTTAATTGAAACTCATGGAAATTAAGTCTTAAGCCGTTCCAGAGTAATACCGCATTCTAAATACTAGTAGCTTCCTCCATTACTTCCACACCCTTTTGTGTGGGAGTGAGATGCAGGAACTGTGCATGGAGTAATTTTTTAGTTGCTCCTGAAGCCCGAAAATCTTTCGATAAAATAATTGTCGATTTTAGATATATCTCTGTAAAGTTTTATTATATCCGGTACAGTAAATCAAAACAGAAGGGGTTAGGCATTGAAAGCAGTATTAAAAAAGATTGTCATGTTGACAATCGCATCACTATTATTCTTCAGCTGCGGAAACAAGCAGCAGCAGTCAAATGGCAAGGTTGTCGTTGTATTCTGGCACAGCTTTGTCTCTTCCACCGTACCCGCCCTGAACGAACTGATTGCACGGTTCGAAAAAGAACATCCCAATATCGAAATAAAAGCCCAGTACGTCCCCACAGGCGACGCGCTTATTCAGAAACTCGTTACGGCCATTCAAAGCAAAAGCGCTCCCGATATATCCTGGATACATTCCGACTTTATGGAGGACCTCGTAAAGGCCGACGCAATCTATAAGATACAGGATTTCAGCGAGGGCAAAAACGGCATCTCTAAAGAGGATATGGCCGACATCTATCCCTCTTTACTGCAGTACGCCTCCTGGCGCGGTACACTCTATAGCATTCCTATGGAAGCCACCAACCTGGCGCTCCTTTATAATAAGGACATGTTCCGGAAAGCCGGACTCGACCCTAACCATCCTCCCAAAGACTGGAATGAGCTGCACGAATACGCAAAGAAACTTACACTTGACACTAATGGCGACGGGAAAAATGAACAGACAGGAATGTTCCTGCCTATTTATCCTGCCGCAGGACCCTTAAGCGCATGGATGGTCTGGCAGTGGCTCCCTTACCTCTGGCAGGCAGGCGGAGACGTAATTACAAACGACCAGTCTAAAGTCCTTTATAATGACGCTGCCGGAGTACAGGCTCTCAAACTCTGGCAGGATATGTATAATGAACTTAAACTCTCGACATTTACTTCAGACTACGACGTTGCCTTCGCTTCAAAACATCTGGCCATGGCTATGGACGGCCCCTGGAACCTCCCCCGTTATAATGATATCCTTAAAAACCTTAACTGGGCTTTTGCCCCTCTTCCCGCTGGCCCTAACAAACAGGCAACTATTGTTGGAGGCGAGTACCTGGCAATATTTAAGCAGAGCCAGCACCCTGATGCGGCATGGGAATTTGTAAAGTGGATGACAAAGCCTGAGGTTCAGGCCTTCTGGGCTATGAAGTCAGGATATCTCCCGATCCGTCACGCGGTCAAAAATGTCCCTGAATTCCAGGAATACCTGAAGAAAAACCCTAATTTCAAGGTCTTCGTAGACCAGATGGAAGTCGGCATTGCACAGAAATCTATCGACTATGGCGGCCTCCAGATCACGCGCCACATTGCAGAGGCAATTGAAAAATCGACCGTGGGCAAAATGGACGTTAAAAAGGCGCTCGACGAGTCGGCAAATAAATCAAACCAGCTGTTAAGCTCGTACTCGAAAAAGTAGTTCAATTAAAAATTAAAAATTAAAAAGTAAGAACAAAGAAGTAAGAAGAGAAAAAGGTAAGCGGGAGAAAGAGAATAAGCAGTATGAATGAAACAGAAACCATATTAAAAAAAGAGCCTTCCATTAAGACTGACAAGCCGGGCAATAACAGGAAGGGAGGAGATAAAATAAAAAAGCAGGGAAGAAGCCCCTACAAAAAAGGTGACGCAACGAGCGCATTGCTGTTTTTATCTCCAACTCTTGTAGTATTTTCAACCTTTATCCTCTTCCCCGTCATATTTTCATTTTACCTGAGCTTCCAGAAATGGAATATGTTTAGTAGCGAAACAACTTTCGTGGGGCTCGATAACTATATACGCATGTTTAAGAGCGAGGAGTTCTGGCAGGTGCTTAAAAATACGGCAATCTATACCTTCGGCACAATTCCTCTTAATATGGGATTTTCTTTAATGGTTGCCTATGTATTAAATAAGAAAATTATCGGTAAAAAGTTCCTCCGCACCGCCTTCTTTGCTCCCGTTATTATCTCTCCTGTTGCTGCTGCCGTAATATGGAGATGGCTTTATGACCCGAATTTCGGGCTTATTAACTGGTTTATCGCTCTTTTTGGCATCAGCCCCATTAACTGGCTGAACGACCCTACGGCGGCCATGTTCGCTCTTATTATTATGGGAGTATGGAAAACTTTCGGCTACAATATGGTGCTCTTCTCGGCAGGACTTCAGGGTATACCTGAAACTTACTATGAGGCTGCACTAATTGACGGGGCGAGCGGCTGGACACGCTTCTGGAAAATTACAATTCCCCTGCTCAGCCCGACAACATTTTTTATTATGGTCATGTCCATGATCGGAAGCTTCCAGGTCTTCGATATAGTTTACGTGCTGACCTCCGGAGGCCCCTTGGGATCTACAAAAGTGCTCGTGTTCTATGTCTATGAACACGCGTTCAAATTCTTCGAAATGGGTTACGCCTCTGCAGTTTCGTACGTGCTCTTTGCAATTCTGTTCATCTTTACCATGCTGCAGATGAAATACATGAAATCTAAAGTTTTAGGAAGTTAACTATGCCAGGCAAAGGATTAAAAAGAACCGTTAAAATTTCAAAGGGAATAGTATTCCATCTCGTTATTTATGCTCTTGCGCTGGCCACACTGGCGCCATTTATCTGGATGGTACTAACCTCTCTTAAGGATATGAATGAAATTTATGTCTATCCCCCTAAGTGGCTTCCTGAGAAGTTCCGTTTTGAAAACTATAAGAACGCCTTCGAGGCGGCTCCCTTCGGGCGCTATTACATAAACAGCATAATTGTAGCCCTGTCCGTTACATTCGGGCAGATGATCACCTGCTCAATGGCTGCATTTGCCTTTGCAAGGCTCCGCTTCCGTGGAAGCAATATTTTATTCTACATTTTCCTGGGCACAATGATGATCCCTTACAACGTAACCATGATACCAAGCTTCATGATGCTCTACTGGCTCGGATGGATCGATTCCTTTAAGGCTTTAATTGTACCGGGTCTCGCAAGCGCGTTCGGAACCTTCCTCTTAAGGCAGTTCTTTATGACAATCCCGAAGGAGCTTGAAGAGGCGGCCTACATTGACGGCGCCAGCCGGTTTAGCGTGCTCTGGAGAATAATTATTCCCCTTTCCAAGCCCGCTCTGGCCACTCTTGCAATATTTACTTTTATGGGAGCCTTCAACGACTTTATCTGGGCCTTGATCGTACTTAACTCCGATGAAATGCGTACCGTGCAGCTGGGACTGGCTATATTCCGCGACCGCTATCTTACGCAATGGGACCTTTTAATGGCGGGATCAGTTACGGCGGTTCTTCCAATACTGCTAGTGTTCTTCTTTGCGCAGAAATATTTCATTAAAGGTATTACTTTATCTGGACTTAAAGAGTAGAAGGGTTAAAAAAGTGAAGGCGGCAATAGCTTTTATATTTCTTTTCATTCCATTCCTGGCTTTGGGGGCACAGACGGCGGACATTCCTGCTGTAAGTAAGGGCAACCTGCAGTTCTATGTCGACCACGCGGGCTTTAAGGGACAGGAAGGAAAAACCTTTGAGGAGTTTTATCTAATGGTGCAGGCCGACCAGCTGACATATAAAAAAGAAACAGACAGGCAGCTTGCTACATTTAAGACAACCTTTAAGCTTTCAGACGCAGGCAAAAATACCGTCTCGGAACGCCAGTGGATGACTGACGTGGTGCAGAAAAAAGATTCAGCAAACCTGAGAATAATGGCGGCATACGACCAGTGGCAGGTGCCGCAGCTTCAGCCCGGGGACTATAATGCCGAAGTGACTGTGGAAGACGTAAACGGATCGAACAGTGCAAATATTTCTTTCCCAATGAGTGTGCCTTCAATATCAGTCGACAAATTCACTGCAAGCCAGATAGAGTTTGTCTCGGCAATTGAGGAAACTCCCTCAAATAAAACGTTCTTAAAGAATAACAGGTCAATTCTTCCGAATCCATCCAGGCGTTACGGAATTCTAAGCCCGATACTTTATACCTATTATGAGCTCTATAATATTCCCTCTGATGCCGGAAGAGTTCTTTGGATAACTTATTCAATCAAAAACAGCGAAAAAACGGTTAAGACTTTCCCTCCCATGGGAATTAAAAGAGGCGGAAACTCCGCCGTCATTACACACGGCGTTACGGTCTCCGGCATCCCGAGCGGCGTCTACGACCTGCAGGCAGAGGTTAAGGACTCACTGACCAATAAGGAAATAACATTCTCAAGAAAGTTCGAGGTCATTCAGGCCGATTACGCCAGGCAGCAGCGCCCTTCACTTACGGATGATGAAGCTGAACTCTTTGGCCGCATTCTGCAGTATGTCGCTACTCCATCACAGTATAAAATTTACGAGGGGCTGGACCTTAAGGGCAAGGCGCAGTTTATTATTCAGTACTGGCGCCAGCAGGACCCGACTCCGGAGACAGAGGCAAACGAAATCCTTAAGAGCATACAGCAGAGATATAACTATGCAAACAGCAATTTTACCTGGGGAAAACAGGAAGGCTGGAAAACCGACAGGGGACGCGTACTCATAAAATACGGGTCCCCCGATGAAATTGAACACCATAACTTTGAAACAAATACTCTTCCCTACGAAGTCTGGATCTATAACCAGAAAAAAACTTACACCTTTGTTTTTGCAGATCTGCGCTCCAACGGTAACTATACTCTCATCCATTCCGATATGGAAGGAGAAGTACATAACCAGCTCTGGATGGAGCAGATTAGAAAATTGTAATTAGTGCTTAGTCCTAAATGAGGGTAAAACTCAATATGAAAAAGAAAATACTATATGGATTAATTTTTTCGGCGGTTCTGATTTCCACAGAGCTGTTCACCGGATGCAAGGAAAAGGATAATACGCTTGCGCCATATACCGAAACAACAAAACTCTCGCAGGTGACGGTTGAACAGAATTCATTTAAGCCAGAGCTGACCTGGGTGGGCGGCTACGCAACGGCTATTGGTATAAACCGCGGCGACAAGGCGGCTCTTGATACTTCCCTTGTATGGCTCGTTTATATGCCGGGTAACGCAATTCATTACCCTCTCAGATACGGTACACTCCCCTCAGGCGCTCAGGACCTGACGGCGCAGTACGGTGGAAAACGCCTCGACAGCCTGCAGGAGGATACCAGATATACATACTGGGTCGTAAAAGAAGACGTCTGGAATCAGCTCTCCCAGTCCAAGGGAAAAGTCCTCCAGGTGGATCCTTCCTTAGCTGCTGCCACCATAAAAACGGCAGCCGACTCCATAAAAATATCCCCTTACAGCCTGACACTGAAAACTCAAAATATCGATGTTTATGTAAATGTAAGTGATATTGCTGTCTTTGGACAACTGGCCGAACTGAACGTCATACAGCCGAAAACAAGCAATAATCCTTTAATTACCTGGAAAATAACTCAGTCCAACGTAACCGATACGCTCGTCTCGGCTATGGGAATAACCGAAGGCAACCAGTACAATGAAAGTAAAATAGTATGGGAAGTCTGGTCCGAAGAACCCGGTGCAAACGGGAAATCAGTTTATGGAAAGAAAAACCTGATATCTTCCCCTGTAATACCGGGACAGCAGTTCGCAGGTACGAAAGTCTTTCAACAATATCCTGCTGAAGGCTTAAAGCGAAATACGGATTATTATTTGTGGATCGCCAACAAGGATTGGGATGGTACAGGGAGATTTTTGTTTACGGCAAACTATGCATATGTAGTATTCCATACCTGGTAACATTTGAATTTTTAACCGGAGAAGGCGCATGAAACTCAATCGAATTTTAATATTACTTACTGCGGCATTGGCTCTGCTGAACGGATCTTTAAGAGCAGGCGGCACTAACTATTACTCCCTTTACGGCGCACGTACACTTTCACTTAACGGTCTCTATATCGCAGGCGTAGACGGCCTGAACTCAACGTTCTCAAACCCTGCTTCCTTAAGCTACCTTACCGGAAGCAGCCTCAGGCTTACTGTTGCCGACCTGCTCGAACAGCAGGAGTTTAACAGTACAAGAAACGGACAGTTTAATTCTTACAGAAACGACAACTTTAACCTCGGTGGCGGCATCTACTGGAACTTTACTCCCGGCATTACAGCTGCAGTGGCTTACCAACCGTTCGTTAATTATGAGGTCGACTGGCCGTATACCATTTTTAGTACACGCGATTCAAACGCTGTAATCCTCGCCTTCGATATGACTAACCGCCTGAATGTAAGCGCTATTTCTCCTTCGGTCGGTATCAGCTTTGGAACAATTTCTTTGGGACTTAGTGCCAATATATATCATGTAACCCAGTTCCTGGCTTTCCCCCTTCAGAACAACAGGCCTAAGGGACTTGCAGGCTATCAGGTTGAATATGATGAAAATGCATGGGCCTACGGCTTTACTCTGGGCGCTATGGCAGACCTTAATGAAAACCTCCGCCTGGGCTTAATGGTTAGAAGCGCCTTTAAGGCGGACCTCAAGGGCACCGCAAAGAGCAATATGTTTGCTGCACTCGATTCCACGGAAACAGACGTAAATGTTGCCTCAAAATTTGAAATGCCATGGGTAATGGGCCTGGGTGCCGTTTATAAACTGAGCCAGAGCGTTGCAATGAATCTCGACCTGTCCTATAGCCTTTGGGGAAGTACGCAGAAAACGGCAAATTTTACCACAGAAAACAGTTCCTGGCAGAATGGGCTTAACCAAACAGATTCCCTCCTCGGAATAAGCCCTGCAAGCATTCCTATGAATTTAAGAAACAGCCTGAGCGCAGGCCTGGGATTTGAAATTACAGGCTCTGAAGAGATGAGCTACCGCTTCGGCTATAGGTATAGCCAGAGCCCCAATACGGCTGAATCTTACAGTATGCTGACTCCCGGGGTAAGCCAGCACTGGTTTTCTTTTGGTATAGAGTATAAGGATGAAAACTATACCGTCGATGCGGGAATTGCTTATTCGGTTGGGGTAAGCAGGGAGATAAATAACGGCTCAGTTTCCCCTACATCCGGCAAATACAGCTCTAACAATATTGTGCCGGCAGTAAGTATCAACTATGCTTTCTAATTACAGATAAATTAAGAGTGTTGCTAAAGTAGACGATAACCCTAATTTCTAATGATTCTTTCTCCGGGTAACTAAAATTAAAATGGTTAATAGCATTAGTTAAGTTGTTCTTAACCGTTAAAACAAAACCAAAATCAGGAGGTAATTATGAGAAAGGTAAGTGTACTGGTTCTTGCACTTTTACTTTTGACATCTCTGTCGATTGTTTCCGCACAGGATTATGTACGGAAAAAAGTTGATGTACCGAGAGCAAAAGGTACGATTAAAATCGACGGTAAGATGGACGATGCTGACTGGGCAAACGCCGCTCATGCAGATATGATAACCAACAAAGGTTATGAGATCTGGACAAACAATTACGGCCGTGAGTCCTTAAAAGCACCGGACTACGACGCGATGTATGGCCGCATGCTCTGGTCTGAAGATACGCTCTACGTCTTCATGCACATCGATGAATTCGTAAACGATTCAACTAACCTCTTCTGGAAAGGCAAATGGACAGGCGACCAGCTCTTTATTAGTCTTTCAGACAGGCTTGGCATCGATATGAAAGGCTGGTATGATGGAAATATCTATGCCGCCCCTGATGGCCCTTACCATTTACTCATACTCGGCGATAAGGTAACTCTGAATAATGGCGACACCACCAAAGTGCCGGAAGAATACAGACCAAGACCTCAGGATTCACTCATGATCCATCCGGATGCTGCAAAGTATGTACGCTGGGCTACTGTGATAGATACAGTAAAGGGTATTTGGGACGTAGAACTGGCTATATATAATCCCGGCGTTTCTGAACAGGGTCAGATTGGCTTCAACATCGGCGGCAGCACAGGTTCACGCCAGGCTGATGCGGCAATCCATGATGCATATGCATACTACACATGGCAGCCCAATAAGCCGAACGATCCTTATACAGACCCGACTACAGACGCTAAGGATCCCGGATACTATAACCTTGCAAGCTCAAAGGACTGGGCTCTTCTGAACTTCCTGCCCGGAACACAGGACAGTGTTACACGTAAGACCGTAACTGTTCCAAAGGCAACAGGCACAATCAAGATCGATGGTAAAATGGATGATGCCGACTGGACAAACGCCGCTCACGCAGATATGATAACCAACAAAGGTTATGAGATCTGGACAAACAATTACGGCCGTGAGTCCTTAAAAGCACCGGACTACGACGCGATGTATGGCCGCATGCTCTGGTCACAGGATACTCTTTATGTCTTCATGCACATCGATGAATTCGTAAACGATTCAACTAACCTCTTCTGGAAAGGCAAATGGACAGGCGATCAGCTCTTCATAAGCTTGTCGGACAGACTGGGACTGGACATGAAGGGTTGGTATGATGGAAATATCTATGCCGCTCCCGACGGTCCGTATCACTTCCTCGTCTTAGGAGACAAAGTGACACTGAATAACGGGGACACCACTAATATCCCTGAAGAATACAGAAAATTCCCTGGTGACACAGTCATGATACATCCCGATGCTGCAAAATATGCCCGCTGGGCTACTGTAATAGATACAGTAAAAGGCGTATGGGATGTTGAAATGGCTATCTATAACCCGGGTATCGCAGCTCAGGGTCAGATTGGCTTCAACATCGGCGGGAGCACAGGTTCACGCCAGGCTGATGCGGCAATCCATGATGCTTATGCCTATTATACATGGCAGCCCAATAAGCCGAACGATCCTTATACAGACCCGACTACAGACGCTAAGGATCCCGGTTTCTATAATCTCGCAAACTCAAAGCACTGGGCTGTACTCCAATTTTCACCATCAGGTGTTTTAGGCGTAGAGACGGATAATTCATTCAAGGGCGTTCCTTCCAAGTATGCTCTGGAACAGAACTTCCCGAATCCTTTCAACCCGTCAACATCAATCCGTTTTGATGTTCCGCAGGAAGGCCTTGTTACACTTAAGGTTTACAACATTGTAGGTCAGGTTGTAGCTACTCTGGTCAATAACCAGTCGCTGTCAGCAGGACGCCACATTGTAAGCTTTGACGCCAGCAGGCTCTCAAGCGGTGTTTACTTCTACTCAATGGAAGCAAACGGTATGGTTATAACAAAGAAAATGATGCTCTTGAAGTAATTCGTTTTGAAGTAACTGATTCCTTTTGGAAGCCTGGCCTGAAATATGGCCGGGCTTCCTGTAATAATGGTAAGATTAAATTTTGAATAAATTTTCCGGAGAACAAAATGCGCTCTGCAATACTATACGGCCCACATGATTTTAGAATTGAAAACTGCCCCACTCCACAGATGAGTGATGATGAAGTCCTCATTAAAGTTAAAGCCTGCGGCGTCTGCCACTCGGAACTTCACCAGTGGGAGGTGAAAATTAAGGATTTGGAATATCCCCGCCACATAGGCCACGAAGTAGCAGGTGAAATTATAAGTGCAGGAAAAAATGTAAAGGACTTTAAGCCGGGCGACAGGGTTGCCGTATGGGCAGATGGTAAAGGCTACGCGGAAGAACTCGTGGCTAAGCCCGACAGGCTCTGCCTTATATCTCCTGAAATTCCCTATGAACTTGCGCTTTCTGAACCTATCGCCTGCACCACAAACGGGGTGACAAAGGCCAGTATACAGCTTGATGATACGGTCGCACTGGTGGGAACGGGTTTTATGGGACTCATACTCCTGCAGGAAATTAAATTAAGAGGGGTTAAAAAACTAATTGCAATAGACGTTCGTGATGAAATGCTCGAGCTTGCTAAAGAACTTGGCGCTGACGTGGTGATAAATCCAAAGAAAGAAGACCCTGTAAAGAAAATTAAAGAACTTACAAACGATAAGGGAGTCGATATTTGCTTTGAGGTCGGTGGCGTACAGTCAACTTTCGATCTTGCTCCCGAACTGGTCAGAATGGAAGGAAAACTTGTCATCTTCGGCTACCATCCCGGCCCCAGACAGATCAAGGATCTCGGATACTGGAACTGGATGGCTTTTGATATTATAAATGCTCACTTCAGGGATTTGAATACGATTCTCAAAGGCGCGCGTGTAGGCATGGAACTCTTAAATGAGGGGAAAATTAACATGTCGCCTCTGATTACTCATAGATATAAGCTTGACGAAATTGAAGCCGCTTTTACTGCGGCCAGGGAAAAACCCGCGGGCTTTGTTAAATCTGTAATTGTAATGGATTAGTTAAAAGAGTGAAAAGAAAAACAATTTGCACTGCAAATTCATGAGGATAGTGTCATGGCTCTAAAAAAAATAACCCGAAAATTTTTACCGGCAGCTATTCTTTCTGCCTTAATCGTAATTCTCCTTTCTATGGAATCATTTTCACAGACGGGGGGAAAAATTACAGGCAAGGTAAGGGATGCCGGTACAAAAGAACCTTTGCCCGGAGTAACCGTGCGCGTCGAAGGCACCAGCCAGGGCGCGGTAACTGACGTCGAAGGTGATTACTATATCCTTAACGTGCGTCCCGGAAACTACAATGTCCAGGCCTCAATGGTGGGATATAAAAACGTCCTCAAAACAGGCGTCGGCGTGAGCGCAAACCATACGACTAACCTGGACTATGACCTGGATGCAACTGTCGTTCAGGTCGGGCAGGATGTTGTCGTGGTCGCCGACAGGCCCCTGGTCGAAAAGGACCAGACCTCGACAAGACACTACGTCGAGGCTACGGATATTGCCGCCCGGCCTACTACGCAGCTGACCGAAATTCTTACCACTCTGCCGGGTATCGATATGAGTAACGGACAGGTCGTCGTGCGCCGTGGCTCACTCGACCAGGTCTCATTCCTCATAGACGGCATCAGGGCCCGCAATCCTCTGGACTTTCAGCCTTATACAAATATTAATATAACCGCCATTCAGGAACTCGAGGTTATCACTGGCGGTTTTAATGCCG
>JBLMYS010000043.1:0-6405 GCA_050258415.1 Acidobacteriota bacterium
TCTGTGAGAACATGAGGAGGTAAGCTTTGATGAATTTATTCAGGTCGCCATCCATAACTCCCTGCACGTCTGAGGTCTCGACGTTTGTCCTGTGGTCCTTAACCATGTTGTAGGGATGAAAGACGTAGGAGCGGATCTGGCTTCCCCACTCTATTTTCATTTTCCCTTTCTCAATTTCATCAAGTTCGGCAATCTGTTTTTCCCTTTCGATCTGGTAGAGTCTGGACTTGAGGAGCTTCATTGCGTTATTCCTGTTCTGAAGCTGGCTGCGTTCGGTCTGGCATGCTGCCACCACACCGCTCGGGATATGCGTTATTCTTACGGCAGTCTCCACCTTATTGACGTTCTGCCCTCCTTTGCCGCCGGAGCGGTATGTGTCTACTCTTAAGTCCGCCGGATTGATCTCAATTTCAATTGAGTCGTCCACCTCCGGTATAACGAAGACAGAAGCAAAAGAAGTATGGCGCCTTTTATTGGCGTCGAAAGGAGATATTCTAACCAGGCGGTGCACTCCGTTCTCAGCCTTCAGGTAGCCGTAGGCAAATTCCCCTGTCACCTCAATTGTAGCGCTTTTAATGCCTGCGCCGTCGCCTTCGAGCATATCGAGGACGGTCATCTTAAAGCCGTTCTGCTCGCCGTAGCGCAGGTACATTCTCATAAGCATTTCGGCCCAGTCCTGAGCCTCCGTGCCGCCGGCGCCTGAGTGTATGGTAAGAATGCAGTTTTTATCGTCATCTTTACCGCTAAGCATATTTTTGAACTCAAGGTTTTCAAGTGTTTCCCTGAGTGCTTCAATTTCACTTTGTATGTCGCCCTGGAAAGAATCGTCATTTTCCGAGCGGGCAAGCTCTATAATATCGTGTATGTTTTCGCTTCTTTTCTTGACGTCATCGTACAAATCGACCCATTCCTGCAGCGACTTGATCTGCTGAAGCACTTTCTGCGCCTCTGTCTGATCGTTCCAGAAAGCCGGGTCTTCTGTTTTAAGCTTGAGTCCTCTTATTTTTTCTTCTCTGGCATCTAAGTCAAAGATAACTCCGTAAATTATTAATTCTCGCCTGATAATCCGATAATTTTCTTACTTCTTCCTCGTACATTAAAAATCCCTGTTTAATTGTTAACTGAAAATATATTAAAAATGCCCCGTCCGGTAACAGGCAGGGCTAAAGAATAACTTCCGGAATTGCAGACTATAAAGATCCTAAAAAAGCCGTTAAATATCCAATTCCATTCTTAAAAGTGCCGCCGCGAGTGTTTTTCCCTGAGCGTCAAGTTTTAATGAAACGGTTCCACCGCCTCCTAAAGTTTCATGGAGCAGAAAATTTAAGGCTCTGAGGTTCGGGAGTTCAAACCGTTCAACTTTTCCCTGGCAGATCCCCTTAAAATGCTCTTTTACCCTTTCTGCCATGAGGTATTGGCGGATAATTTCAAAGCCTTTATCGTCATAGGCAATAATGCCGATATTTGCCGCGTCTCCTTTATCGCCGCTGCGGCCGTGAGCGATTTCGCGCAGTTTTATTTTCATATCAGTTCATCTCCATTATTTTAACTTCAGGCGTAACAAGGTCCTTAGGAATTAAAGCCGGCCAATAGGCAACTACTTCAGAAGGCTTTGGGCGGCCTCCGGCAAAGCCTGTTACGGCAGGAGGACCGGTAAGTATTAAAGGTGCTATTTCCTTGCCAAATCTTTCCACCGAATAGTAGTCGTCTCCCCTTACGGCAACGCGGAGCATAATTTCGTTTATGTCGTCTTCATCCAGTTGTTTGGACAGAGGGCCGTGGCATGCGTTATAGCCCACGAATTCCGTTCTAATTTCATCGAATTTAAGCCCCAGGTTTTGAAGCCTTTGTCTGAGTATTCTGTCTGCCGCCTGGGCTTTCTTAAGGGCGTCGGGCCAGGAGTATGTAAGGCTTCCTACAGCTGAAAACCCGGCAGTATAGGAGCAGGAGACCTTAAAGAACTCGGTTTCAGGCCTGCCTTTTACGTCATAGACCCTGACCCTGTTACCTCCAAGGTCTTGGAGCTTAATGGAAGTAAAGTCGGCAATGCAGTCGGGGGTTATGTATGAGGCAGGATCGCCAATTTCATAGACAAGTTGTTCAGCGACGGTTTCAAATGTCACTTTTCCGCCAAGCGTCTCATGTTTCGTGATAATAAAGCTGCCGTCGGGGTAGGCCTCGGCAATGGGGAAACCGATATTGGCCATGTTTTCAATTGACTGCCAGTCGCCCAGGAAATTTCCGCCCGAGGCCTGGGCGCCGCATTCGAGGATATGCCCTGCCACGGTGCCTGAAGCCAGGAGGTTATAGTCATGCTTTCCCCATCCGAATTCATAAATCATGGGAGCCAGAGAAAGGCCGGTATCTGTAGTACGTCCTGTAATAACGATATCGGCGCCTTTAGAGAGGGCTTCAACGATCGGGAAAGCCCCAAAGTAGACGTTTGCAGAAAGTATCTTATCCAGGTAACGCCCGATTGACTCGCCGGTCTCCATATTGTCGAGGTAAGTGCCGGTACGTACGAGGTCGTCAATTCTGGGCTTAATATTGTCGCCTAAGACAATACCTACTTTAAGACCGCTTATTTCGAGAGCCTTAGCGACCTCAAAGACGGCCTCGGCGCAGGCCATAGGATTAACTCCGCCGCCGTTGGTAATAATCTTTATTCCTTTTTCCTTGCAGACCGGAAGGATTCTGCTCATTAGTTCCGGTATATCCTTTGCGTAGCCAAGTTTCGGGTTTTTATTTTTCTGTTTCTGGAGAATTGACATAGTTACCTCGGCCAGGTAATCCATAACGAGATAATCGATGTCGCCTTTTGTCACCTGATTAAAAGGGGCCTCAATTAAATCGCCCCAGAATCCCTGTCCTGATGCAATTCTGATCTTTTCTTTCATGGCGGCTCTTTTCAAATTGTTGATGGGATAAAATAATATATTAAAAATTCCTTACTGAAGGAATCTTAAAATCTTATCCGGAACAGTAAAGAGGTCATCTGAGGAATGGATATCAAACCAATGGATATTTGAGTCGCGTCTAAACCATGTCATCTGGCGCTTGGCGTAGCGTCTGGTATTTCTTTTAATTAGTTCAACGGCCCGCTCCAGAGAAATTTCGCCCGAAAGGTATGTAATAATTTCCTTATAGCCCACGGTGTTAAGGGAGTTTAGTTCCGGGGGAAAGCCCATATTGAGGATCTGTTTTACCTCATCAACAAGGCCGGATTGGATCATATCGTCCACCCTATTTTCAATATTTTTGTATAGGATTTCACGGTCCCAGTTAAGTCCGAACTGAAGAAACTGGAAGTCGAGGTTTCTTTCATACTCCTGGTGGTGATCCAGGATTGAGCGTCCGGTAAGGTGGAATACTTCGAGGGCGCGCATGACGCGTTTATAGTTTTGCGGGAGCATTGCAGAGGCAGCCTTAGGGTCGACTTTCTTTAGCTCTTCATAGAGGAATTCTCTTCCAAAAGTATCGAGTTTTGTTTTGAGCTCCAGGCGAAGGTCATCATCTGTTTGGGCAGTTGTGGAGATGCCTTCAACGAGGGCCTTAATATACAGGCCCGAGCCGCCTGCAACGACAGGGATTTTATTTTCGTTGTGAAGCGAGCGTATTATTCCAATGGCATCCTCTTCGAACCTGGAGACATTAAAATCCTCATCAGGGTTAAGAGTACCGATAAAATGATGTTTTACTTCATCAAGTTCGTTAACAGAGGGTTTAGCCGTTCCGATGTCAAGGAAGCGGTAGACCTGGCGGCTATCGGCCGAAAGGACTTCCGAGTCCAGATTTTTTGCAAGGGAAATGGCAACCCGGGTTTTACCAGAGGCGGTAGGCCCAAGAATAACAGCTACTTTTCGTTCCAACCTTCTCTTCCGATAAGGGGTACAAAGGCAAATTTGGGGACGTCTTCGGTTTCGAAGGTATCCTCTCCTGTTTTGGTGATAATCTTAAGGGTTTGAGATTTTTTATCGCCGACAGGAATAATGAGTTTTCCTCCAATTTCGAGCTGTTTTTTCAGGTTAACCGGGACCACGGGGCTTCCAGCGGTAACAATAATACCTTCGTAGGGAGCAAACTCAGACCAACCGATTGTTCCGTCGCCAATGCGGCAGACGGCGCGGACGCCGAGTTTATCGAAGAGTTTCTGAGTCCTGAGGGATATTTCAGCATTACGTTCAATAGTATAGACCCTCATTCCCATTTTATAAAGAATTGCGGCCTGATAGCCCGAACCTGTGCCAATTTCGAGGACTTTAGCGCCAGGTTTCAGCCTGAGGGCCTGAGTCATGAAGGCAACGGTATAGGGTTGTGAAATTGTCTGGCCATAACCTATCGGGAGAGCAACATCTTTATATGCATGAGAGATCATGATCTCAGGGACGAAAAGGTGTCTTTCCACTTCTGAAAGAGCTTTTAAGACAGCTTTATCAGTTATTCCATTATTTTCAAGTTTTCGAACTAAATCTTCTCTTTCGCTTTCGTACATTTTTTATGCTAAATATTAATAATTACAAAGCAATTTAAACTTTATTTAGGTCAAATTAAATATTATGTTTACATAAAAAATAAAAGTTACACCATGATTGAAACGATTCTTGGCGCAATTTTGATAGCTGGCATGAGGGTCTGCGATGTTACAATCGGGACCATGCGCACGATTCTGGTAGTTCAGGGCAAGAAGTATTATGCAGCGCTTGCCGGATTTTTCGAGGTTCTGATATGGATTACGGCCATGCGCTATATTGTGCAGCACATGGACGAGACGATAAACCTTTTTGGTTATGCCGGAGGTTTTGCTCTTGGGAACATACTGGGCATTACACTTGAGCAGAAGATAGGTCTTGGGTTCATACAGTTAAACGTAATTTCGAGGCATTGCACGGATAGGATAGCCGACATGTTAAGAAAGTCGAAGTTTGGTGTAACGATTCTGCCCGGGGAAGGAGCCGCAGGAGGCGTAGCGATTCTTGTGGTAGTATTAAAAAGGAAGCAGCAGAAGAAGGTTGTACAGCTTGTTGAGTCGGTAGATCCGGGGGCATTTATATCCATACAGCCGTCTGTTCCCTACAGGGGGTTTGTGCATGGATCGAGGAAATAGATTTTTTTTACAGTTTTTTTGCAGAAACTATTTGCAATATTTCGAAAATGGTGGTATATTTAATGCACAATTTTTAAGATTGTTCTTAACGAAAATTGAAACGCGGGAATAGCTCAGTTGGTAGAGCGCAACCTTGCCAAGGTTGATGTCGCGGGTTCGAGTCCCGTTTCCCGCTCTAAGGATCCACTTACCACATGAGTGGATTTTTTGTTTATAGATAATAAGGCGCTGTAGCCAAGTGGTCCAAGGCGAAGGTCTGCAACCCGCCTTAGGCGGGCGAATCCGACCGGCGCCTTACAAAGAAGAAAGTTTGTTCTGTTTATTTTTATCAGGCGCTGTAGCCAAGTGGTCCAAGGCGAAGGTCTGCAAAACCTTTATTCGTCGGTTCGAATCCGACCGGCGCCTCTAAAAAGCTCAAATCAAAAGATTTGGGCTTTTTTTGTGTCCATCCCCACTGAAATATTTCCTATTTATTTATAAGGTATAGGCAAATACTTCTTCAAATAACCTTGATGTTCAATGTTTTATGTATATGTCCTCAGAAGCAGGAAAGACAACAAAAGATACATAGGGTTTACAGATAATCTTGAAAGGAGATTCTCGGAGCACAATAGAGGGATTGTAAAATCTACAAGAAACAGAAGGCCATTGGAACTCATTTATCATGAGGAATTTGAAGAAAAAGCTAAAGCGATGCATAGGGAAGAATTCTTCAAATCAGGTCAAGGGCGAATTTATCTGAATTCATTGGGTAAATAAAATAATAATGAAAATGATCAAAGCCTGAGCTTATCTCTCTTTTTCAAATTCCAGGAATTCCACGGGGGCACCATTCTCAATTATCATTGCCGTCCTTACTCCTTTTGAAGGGGTGCTTATTTCCCCAAGCAGCTGCTTCCCGCGAATTGCCAGGTCAAGATCGTCCACCTCAAATGCTATGTGCGGGATTTTCTGAATAATTTCTGAAATCGGGCTGCCTTCTTCAAACCTCATCCACTCGATGCCGTATTCGCTGGAATCAAAACCTGAGACATACATTTTGAAATCAGCCAAGTATTTTTCATCCGGTCTGGGTTCGCTTGTAGGGATTCCCAAATGATGGTAGCGCATACCCTTTTGGGAAACGGCAAAGGGCTCTTCATTGTCTTTTCTTTTTTTTTCCATAAGGACCTTTTTGAATGCAATTATTACCTTTTAACTTCTACAGGCCGACCGTTGTAATTTAATTCCCTGTCGGGCTTTGATGATTCTTCAACGCCAGTGCCGTGATTTTTATCCACCCATAAGATGTTAAATGTCAG
>JBLMYS010000044.1:0-4832 GCA_050258415.1 Acidobacteriota bacterium
TTTATTCTCGCATGGCCAAATGCTCGCTATGCGGTAATGGGTAGCGATCAAGCTGCCGATACACTTTTTATTGCGCAACAGAAAAGCGGTGCCCGCAGGGGGGAAATCTTAGAGAAAGAGGAAGAAGAAAAACGCCATGCTGAAATAAGGCAACTCTATGAAATACAAACTGACATTCGCTACGCCGCCGCCCGGGGCTGGGTGGATGCCATTATTGCTCCTGATACAACGCGCGACATCCTCATTCAACTTCTAGAAGTACTGCAACATGCTCCCTTGCGCGCAGCCAGTTTTCATACAGGCGTCATTCAAGTTTAGTTTTTCAATAGACATAGTAACTTATTTTTCGCGACAATTTATAGTCAAATCTGAAAATCAATAGAAACATTAATAAATACTCTTGCGCGTTTTTCAATGAAGTTATCTCGATACATATTTTTTGAAAATTCAGCTTGGGTAGAATCGGGTAAAGCAAATTTTTCATCCTCCATACTCTGGCTCTAGAAATTATTTTAATATTTTTTCAGGATACAAGGATAAACAGGATTGTGCGACCACCGAAACACCCGCGCATGCGCGGGCTGCAATGAAGGAAAAAAAATTTCAAGAAGCTTCTTTAATTATTTTTGAACTAGCAAACCAGCTTCTTGAAATTTTTTTTCCTTCATTACAGAATAGCCCCTTCGGGGCTATGTTTCGAGACGTCTGACAATACTTGGGTGGTGAAGACGAGCTGTTTGAATTTTTGCCTGACCGAAATTAACTATCAAGCCGACAAGTAGGTTGGAGGCACAAAGATAGTTAATCACTTGAGCTTTATGTTCTCCAACAATTGCTTCAGCCACTTTAACTTCTACCATTACTTTCTGTTCTACAATTAGATCAGCTCGAAAATTGCCTACATTATGTCCTCGAAATGAAACTTTAAGTGAGACCTCTGATTCAACGATAAGACCTCCAGAACGAAGGGCAACTTCAAATGCCTTATGATAAACCGATTCTAAAAAGCCTCTACCCAGTTCATTCATAACCTCATAAGAATGTCCAATAATTTGTCTGGTTAGATTCTCATGCAAAAAGCCTTTCCTATTCAGCTTAGAACAATTTATCTTTGCTTCTATCCTGTTCATCTTATATATCCTGAAAAATTTAAAACTTTGATCAGGGGCAAGAACTGTAGCAAAATATTTCAAAATTTGTCCTTAAGATTCTCTATTTATGCATGAGATTTATTTCCTGGAGTTTTGCTTTTGTCGGTAGTTAAATGTTAAATTTTTATTGAGATAAATTCATAGATCGAAAATTTGCCAGATCCCGGTTTTATGGTAGAGTTGAACACTAGAATAACCGGGAGGGTTAAAATGAAATCTACCACATTAAAAATCCAAAGATTTGAAGAACTAGAACAAGAATTGGATAAACATCATGAAGCCGAACTCAAATTAAGGCTTTTGTTTCTCCGTTTTTTACATCACAATTTTGAGGATTTAGAATATGCCTGCGACTCATTTAAAATAGCCCTTACAACAGCTTATGGATGGATTCATAAATGGAATGAAGGAGGAATAGATCTCTTGAAATCGCATCCAATTACTGGAAGACACACCAAAATTAAATGAGAGCCAAGTGCAGCAGCTTAAGGAGCTTTTAAAGGGAAGGAACTGGGAATTAAAAGAAATCAAGGAACTAATCCTCAGTCTATTCAGCATAGAAATTGGGACTACAGCAGTTTATAATCTTTTGCGAGATAAAATTGAGATGCATTATGCGAAACCTTATAAAAAAGATTATAGAAGACCAAAAAACGCTGAAGAAGCGCTCGAGGCTGAATTACTGAAAAAATTTGAACTTCTAGATTCGTATGGGATTGCACCACAAGAAGTTGCAATTGGATTTTTAGATGAGGCTTCACCACAGAACAAAGCCAACTCCTCGAGGGTTTGGAACATAGAGAAACCAGAAATGGAAGTGAATACAGAAAAATTTAAAGTAAACACGATTGGTTTTTATGCAATTGAAGGACAAAATGTCCTGGATTTTTTATTAGATTCCAAGACGGAATCCCTCAAGGAATTTTTCAAAGAAATTAGAAACGTTAATGATTCTTATGAATACATTATTGTCATCCTAGACAACTTTAAGACCCATCACGCCACTGAAATTGAAAAAATAGCCTTTGATCTGGGAATTCTTTTAATATTTCTTCCCCCATATTCACCAGATTTAAATCCGATTGAATTCATTTGGAAAAGCATCAAGAGGGTTGTCAAAGGTTTTTATTGAAGATGAAGGATTTCTTCGTAGTATGATTTATGGAGCTTTTATTAAATTTAGCCAGAACTTAGGGTTTGCTTGAGGATGGATTCAAAAATTTTTACCGGAAGAATACAAGAACAATATTTTAACAAATGTAAACTAACATTTTCATTGATTTTATGAAATGACTATAATTTTAAAATTAATAATGAGGTTATATTATGTTAGCTAATGTGAATTATCATTCAAATAGTTCTAATACATAGTTCTAATACACAAGCTTGTTATCCTTTATGGGATTCACCACTCCCTAGCCGAAGGCGATCCTGCTTATCCTGGTGCGCCACGAAGCGTACATTAGCTAGCTGCTGAAAGTGCAGCATGGAAAGAGTCATCCCCTCATCCATTACCGAGTCTTGGACCCTCGTAGGTAACGAAAAGGGTTAAGCGTAAACAGGGAGATTGCAGGCCGTAAGATGTAAATCGAGTGATTGAGCCCCGAAATGCAGGTTTAAATGGAGTGCCGATATCGTCAGGATCATAGAAGGCAATATCGCAGTACATCGTTATAAGGAGAGATGTAATGCGGACTCCCGGGGTCAGAGAGCATGGCATGTAATGAAAGTTAATGTATGAACGTGGGAATACCCATAAGCTTCTCCAAAAGGAGTATTGGCTACAAGTATAAAAGCGAGGAAACCAAAAGAGGCCATGGGAGTCAGACAGGGTCATAGTACCGACGAAGCAGAGTAATGCCTATGGAGGGAAGGACCCACGGTAAAAATCGACCTAAGTAAAGGAAACGTTATGGGAACAATAGAGACCTATCAACTGACGAACACAAAACTGAAAAGGATAACCTGGTTATCTGAACAGGACTCTGAGAAAGAATTTCACTGCTTAATGCACCTATTCAACGAGGAGTCGCTGACAGGATGTTTTCACGAGCTCGATGCAAAGAAGGCTGTGGGAATAGATGGTATTAACAAAGCAATGTATGGCAAAAATCTGATAACTAATATCAAAGATTTGACCAACAAGATGAAAAACATGGCCTATCGCCCTTCTCCAGTAAAGGAAGTCCTAATACCGAAGGAGGGGAAACCAGGGGCTACAAGGCCTTTAGGAATCAGCATTCTGGAAGATAAAATTGTACAGAGTATGATGCAAAAAGTTCTAGAGAGCATATATGAACCACTTTTTCTGGAGTGTTCCTTCGGGTTCCGGCCGGGTAAAAGCTGTCATGATGCGATTAAGGCCTTAACAAATCATCTATACAAAAACGATACTCAGACTGTGATAGACATAGATCTCAAAAACTTTTTCGGAACAATAGACCACGAATTAATGAAACAAATTCTGGAAACGAAGATCAAGGACACACGATTTATGAGATACATAAGTCGTATGTTCAAGGCCGGAGTACTGGCAGAAGGCGAACTAACAATAAGTGAAGAAGGGGTACCTCAGGGAAGCATCTGTAGCCCCATTCTTGCTAATACATTTGCACACTACGCCCTGGATCTGTGGATTAAAGACATGGTAAAACCAAATTGCAAAGGTAAAGTAGAGCTCTTTAGATATGCCGACGATGGTGCGCCACGAACTTTGGCGAGCTTTCTCGTCAAAGATGCTGCATAAGAGATTAGGGAGGGCCCCTAGAAACCGACGATTTAGGCGTAGGTTTCAAATCACCTTAAGCTGCATTGATAAAGAGTCAATGTGGTGAGCGTTAAGGAAAAGGTATAGCTAGACTATATCAGATAAGTGCCAAGGAGGCGACCGCAAGGGAACCATTGATGAAGTGTCGAAAGCGTAGGGACGATGTCAAAACTGAGAGGAGTCGTTGGCTCAGGATAAATCTAAGGAATACCTAATGATAATCGCTTAGATGGCATCCGGCATTTAGATGGCGCGAACTTGGTGCAGGCTCTTATGTGGAACTTGGGAACCTGTCTCTCTGATGATAAGGGAGAAGCTCAAGAGGAAGCCCCTCAAGAGCCAGAGTACCGATGCAGAGAACGGGGACGGAATAACCAGTAGTAGCGATGAAGCCTCCTTAACGGAGAGGGAGCGAAGGGGTTATATTATTCAGCTGAGATTGATTGAACAACCGGAAACGGGAGGAATTAATGAATACAGCAAAGCCGCATTGTATTTCTAAGTTGGCCGTATGGGAAGCATACGAGAGAGTAAAAGCCAACAGAGGAGCAGCAGGTGTCGACAAAGAGTCTATAGAAGAGTTCGAAGAAAATCTTAAGGATAATCTGTATAAAATTTGGAATCGAATGTCCTCGGGGAGCTATTTTCCGCCCCCAGTAAAGGTCGTAGAGATACCAAAAAGCGATGGTAAGAAGAGAAAATTGGGAATCCCAACAGTCTCAGATAGAATTGCACAGATGGTCGTCAAAATATATCTAGAACCGGGAATAGATCCATGTTTTCATCCAGATTCATATGGATACAGACCTGGAAAATCGGCCATAGAAGCAGTAGGGACAGCTAGAATAAGATGCTGGCGCTACAACTATGTGATCGATCTTGATATCAAGGGATTTTTTGATAATCTAGATCAT
>JBLMYS010000045.1:0-6910 GCA_050258415.1 Acidobacteriota bacterium
ACAGAGTAAGTTATAATTATTAAAAATTAAAATAATTATAAAAATCGGAACGTGGCGCAGCCCGGTAGCGTACTTGAATGGGGTTCAAGGGGTCGCGGGTTCAAATCCCGCCGTTCCGACATTAAAGCCTGGAGGCAGATGTTTCCGGGCTTTTTTTATGCCCTTCAATATAGGTCCCAAATCCCGGAACAGATAAGGATTGACAATTTCCCGGTTTTTCCTGATTTTCCCAGTCACTATTCAGACAATTCTTTAATCAATTTAAATGGGGGTATCTTTGAAATATTTGTCTGTTTTCAGTAAGGCAGCGCTGCTTGCAGCATTTCTTATTGCAGCTTTTTTAACGGGCTGCGGGCCTGCATCTATGACCATCAATCCCAATTACAGCAATCCGGCTTTACACAAAGACACGCTTAATACGAACAGCAAAGTTATAAAGGTTATAGATAACAGGAAACAGAAGTCTAAAGAGATAGGTTTTGCCAAGGTTGGCATAGGGAACCGGAAGGTGCCGTATTTTGTAGACGGGTCCATGGAGGAGTTCATTGAGAACTCAATCAATAAGATGATCGGGAAAGAAACAAAGGACAGCGTTTTTGTCCCGATTACGGTTGTTGTCGACAGCTTTAAGGTTTACGAGGATATGGCGCCATTTGCAGAAAGCGGCAGGTTTGACTGCAACCTCCGCTTTCTATATCCTTATCAAGCCGATTCAGTCAGGACAATAGCGGCAAAATCGAATCAGGAATTCCTCAGTACGGTGGATGTGACGAATTCCCTTGAAGGACTTGTTTATAAAGGCATGGCTGAATGCACGGATCAGTTTTCCAAAGTTTACAATGAAAACACCCCGAAATATTCGGTTTCCAGTGATAAGGTTACTGAGGTCAGGATAGATTCCACTATTATTGCCCGGGGCATAACCGAGGAAGAGAAAAAGGATTCGGTCACCAGGTATTCAGTCTTAGGGTTTGGTTATTCTACAGGAGGCAAGATAAGGACCGGAATTCACGTAACATATCAGGCTTATGCAGCAGGCAAAACAAACGGGCAGTTTTTAAGCGGGTTTGGTTACACGTTTTCACTATATGACATATTAAACAAAGATGCGATGCTCGAGGGCAACTTCTTTGGTTTCAATTACAAGTATACGCTGAAGTATTTTGCGCATCCTTCGAGGAGCGGTCCATATATGGGCGTATCTGTAAAGCTGGCATTTGGTTCTGAGACAATTGAGCGAGGCGAAGGCAAGGCGACGCACTTTTTTATAGGTCCCACAATTGAAGAGATTGTGGGGGTATCGATAAGTGAGAAAGTATTTCTGGAAGTCAGCGCATACCAGCTTAAGCAATTTGGTTCAGAGCTCCTGCCCAGTGACACGGGCATGGGTGCAGGGATAAGTTTCAGGTTATAAGGCGGGATATTGATAGACTGATTTTTGCATGAATTATTAATGCGGGATTGTTGTTATTAATAGTATGGACAACATGAAACCAATATCTATTCTCCTCGTGGAGGATAACCCGGGTGACGTTTATCTTACCCGGGAGGCATTTAAGGAAAGTAAATTCAGTAATACACTCCAGGTGGTTAAAGACGGTGTTGAGTGTATGGAGTTTCTGAGGCATCAGGGGAAGTATGCCGGGTCAGAGATGCCTGATGTGATACTCCTGGACCTTAACCTCCCGAAGAAAAACGGACGGGAGGTCCTTGCCGAGGTAAAACGCGATCAGTCGTTAAGATATATTCCCGTCATTGTACTTACCAGCTCGCAAAGTGAAAGCGACATTAAAACCAGCTACCAGCTGAATGCAAACTGTTATATCTCAAAACCTGTTGACTATGACGATTTTATTCGTATAATTAGATCTATCGAGAATTTCTGGTTTTCTGTTGTCAGGCTCCCGCACACAAGGCTGAATTAGAGGCGGGAACATTTCCTTTCTTTCCTTGTTTACATATTTATTTACTAACATTTTATAATTTATTTTTGTAAATTTTAGAGCAAAAATCCATTATACTTAAGCAAAATTATTTTCGTCATGAATGAACCTCAGATAACAATACTGCTCGTGGAAGACAACCTGGGCGACGTGCATTTGATAAATGAACTGATACATGATACAGGCGCCATGAATATAAAGGTCGATCAGGCCTTCAGGCTTTCTACGGGAATTCAAAGGCTTTCCAAAGGGGGAGTTGACCTTGTACTGCTGGATCTGGGCTTGCCAGACAGCATGGGGCTTGATACGTTAAGGAAAATTCTGCCCGAGGCAAAGGGGACGCCTGTAGTAGTGCTTACAGGGCTTGAGGATGAAGAAATAGGCATCAAAGCCGTTCAGGCGGGTGCTCAGGATTATCTGGTCAAGTACCAGTTGGATCCTGTTCTTTTTATGCGTTCAATCCGCTTTGCAATTGAAAGAAAGCGTGTAAATGAAATTAAGATGTAAAAAGGGCGGTTATCCGCCTTTTTTTTTGCCCTAAATCCTGCCGGAAAAACACCTCTATAAATTTTCTATTTTGGCTATTTCCGCTTTATTTTCTATCTTTTTGTTATTCGGACAGGTTTCGGAAATTTATAATGAACTTTGTTAATAAAGAGCCTGTTAAGCTGATAGACAAATTAAATTAAAAATCGTATATTTTAGGCTAATTTTTAGAATTGGATTTAACTTTGAACACAGATAAACCAAAGTCATTTTGCGGCATTTTCGGGGTTTTCGGGACAAATGAGGCGGCTTTCCTGACATATTACGGGTTGCATTCACTTCAGCACCGCGGGCAGGAAGCCTCAGGCATTGTAACGGCAGAGGAATCGAATAGTAAGGTAATCTTTAATATCCATAAAAATCTTGGGCTCGTTTCCGAGGTATTTCACGATTCGGATATTCTAAAACACAATCTTAAGGGTTATGCCGCCATAGGTCATAACCGTTATTCCACGACCGGTGCATCGGAATCCTTAAAGAACATTCAGCCTTTTGTTGTAAATTACCGTATGGGTCACCTTGCAGTTGCCCATAACGGAAATCTTACCAATGCGCATGTACTCAGAGAGGACCTGGTTAATGATGGAGCAATATTCCAGACTACGAGCGATACAGAAGTAATTCTTCATCTTATCGCACGCAGCAAGTTAAACGACCAGGTGCAGCAGATACTGGAGGCCTTAAGGGCGATTGAAGGTGCCTACTGTCTTGTGATTTTAACCGAAGATAAGCTTATTGCGGCGCGCGACCCGTACGGCTTCAGGCCGCTTTGCCTGGGGCACATTAACGGTACATTTGTTGTGGCATCCGAGACCTGTGCACTGGATATAAACAGCGCCAAGTATATACGAGATATTGAGCCGGGTGAACTCATTGTAATTGACCGTAAGGCATCGGAAACAAAACAGGTAGAGTCCTACAGAATATTTGACGAAAAGCCTGTAAGGAAGCAGTGCATATTTGAGTACATATATTTCTCACGTCCCGACAGCAAAATTTTCGGGCACAGCGTAGATAAAATCAGGCGCAAGCTCGGGAAGGTTCTGGCAAAGAAGCATCCTGTAGTGGATAAAGACGGTGAGAAGGTTATTGTAATAAGTGTGCCCGACAGTTCGAATACGGCAGCCTTAGGGTACGAAAACCAGCTGGAAAAAGACGGCATAAAAGCCAAGTTTGAAATAGGCCTTATAAGAAGCCATTACGTTGGAAGGACGTTCATACAGCCCGGGCAGTCGAACAGGGAGATGGGCGTTAGGTTTAAGTTTAATATTGTAAAAGGGGTTCTGGAGAACCGGACAGTTGTCCTTATTGATGATTCGATAGTAAGGGGGACGACTTCCAGGCAGCTAATAAGTTTAATTAAGGAAGCGAACCCGAAGGCAATTCATGTAAGGATTTCTTCGCCTCCGATTATATATCCGTGTTATTATGGAATGGACTTTCCTTCAAGGGAAGAATTGATTGCGAATAAGTTTGATGGTGATGTAGAAAAGATCAGAGAATATCTGGATGTAGACAGCCTTGAGTATCTCACGACCGAGGAGCTGCTGGAGGCCATGGTGGATCAGGATCAGTCCCATTTCTGTACGGCATGTTTTTCGGGCCGTTACCCGACAAGGGTAAATGAGTCCTTTAATAAAAACGTTTACGAAGACTAACACCATTTCTTAACACCGGAATTTTATGATTAGAATCAGGGATTTTTATACCCGCTCAAACCTCTTAAGCCTGACGAGGCTACTTTTGAGCGTCCCGGTATTTTTTCTGCTTTCCAGGATGGAAAACTCTGTGAGTTACAGGATTGAAATTATAGCCATTCTTGTATTCGCAGCTGCGACCGACTTTCTGGATGGCTACCTGGCCCGCAAGTATAATGAGATTTCAGAAGCAGGAAAGATCATAGACCCATTAGCCGATAAGGTGCTGGTGGGGGTAGTTGCAATACAGCTTTTTCTTCTGGGTTATGTGCCTCCCATATACTTTTTCTCCGTTATAGGGCGTGATCTGATAATATTTCTGGGGGGAATATACGTTACAAACAAACTCGGCAAGGTATTGCCTTCAAATCTTTTAGGAAAGATAACTGTAACCTTCATTGCGGCTTATCTTTTATCAATAATATTCGGACTTAAAGAGAGCCTTATCTACGATATCCTTTATTATATCAGCCTGATACTGGTTTATGGATCACTCATAGCCTATATAATCAGGGCAAAAGAATCTTTAACGTGGAATAAAAATGAATCTGTTCAAGAACATCAACTTTGACAAACTGAAAGACGGCCTGTCCAAGACAAGGGACAAGATCGTCACGAAAATAAATGAGACCATCACCGGCAAGGCAAAGCTGGATGATGAGCTGTTGGACGAAATTGAAGAAATTTTAATTACGAGTGATATCGGATATGATGTCGCTGTTAAGATCATTGAAAACACCAGAGTCCGCCTGAAGGCGGAAAAAGACCGCAGCAAGCTGAACGTAATTGACGCAATCAAGGAAGAGCTTGAGAAGCTGTTAAACTCATACGACACGAATTCAGAGTTCAACCGTATGGATAAATACAAGCCATATGTCATTCTGGTAATTGGAGTTAACGGTGCGGGTAAAACGACCACTATAGGAAAGCTTGCGCACAATTACAGGAAAGCCGGGCTGAACGTTATAATTGGTTCAGCCGACACGTTCAGGGCCGCAGCCAATGAGCAGCTGGAAATATGGGCAAAAAGGGCCGGGGTTGAAATAATACAGAGCACCTCGGGAAGCGATCCCTCGGCAGTAGCATTTGACACGATGAATATAGCCAAACGAAAGAATGCCGACGTTGTTTTAATTGACACGGCAGGGCGACTTCACACGAAATCGAATCTGATGGAAGAGCTGAAGAAGATCAAGAAAGTTATGAGCAAGGTTGTGGATTACGCGCCAAATGAGACATTTCTGGTTCTTGACGGCAACACCGGGCAGAACGCGCTCATTCAGGCCGAGAAATTCCGTGAAGTAACCGATATAACGGGTCTAATCATAACCAAGCTTGACGGGACGGCAAAAGGCGGTGTGGTATTCCAGATCTGCAGCCAGCAGAAGGTACCCGTAAAGTATATTGGAGTTGGAGAGGGGATTGACGACCTTCAGACATTTGATGCCGAGAGCTTTGTAACGGCACTCTTTTCAACCGAGCAGGCGGCCGGTTAAATTCAAGACGTAATAAGGCGCCTGGAATCTTGAAAGAAAAAACACTTTTTATAGTTAACCCCGAAGCGGGTAAAGGCAGAGGCAGGAAAATCCTGCCTCAAGTCTCACGCATTCTTGCCGGATATTCAAACCAGACAGAAATAGTACAAACCGAAAGAGCACTTCACGCCATAGAAATCGTTAAAACTTACAGGCAGGATTATAAGACAATCTGCGTTGCCGGAGGTGACGGCTCGCTTAATGAAATCATTAACGGGCTTGACGGAACGAGTGATAACATACTGGGTGTAATTCCGATAGGCTCGGGTAATGATTTTGCCCGGACAGCCGGAATAAGCCGTGATCTGGAGGAGGCATTAAGGATAATACTGGAAAGCCACACAGTACGGGAAGTAGATACGGGTTACCTGAAGTACAAAGAAAATAAGACGGAAGATCTCATTTGTAGAAAGTTCCTCAACAGTGCCGGAATCGGCTTTGATGCCATAGTTTCAGACCAGATAAAAAAGAACAGATATTTTAAGGGTTTACCGCTTTACATTTCAGCCGTTGTGCAGGCCTTATTTATGTATCAGGTAATGGACGTGGAGGCAGAGTTTGACGATGGTTTTAAGGCAGCCGGCAGGAAGCTTTTAATTGCCATAAGCAACGGGAAGACCTACGGTGGTGGCCTTAAGGTGAGTCCGGAGGCTGAGGTTGACGACGGGTATCTGGACGCATGTGTGATAGGAAGCCTGCCCATTTGGCAGATTGTGCGCGATTTCCAGAAGCTTGTGCGGGGAAAGCACGGGACGATACCGGGCATTGAGCTAAGGAAGTTTAAGTGTGCCCGCATAAAGACGTCCAAGCCGGTTTATATTCATGCCGATGGCGAAGTCATCTCGCGCACAACTACTGAAATTGAAGCAGGTCTAAATCCCACCAGGCAGAAGTTCATATTTGCCAGATAATTCCAGGAAAAACTTTATCAGATAAATAGCAGGGGAATTGCCTCAGGAAGCAGTTTTGCGTCCAGGCGTTTACTCCGTAATTCCCGTTAAAAACAATATATCATTTAGTTTACATAATATACATTATTGGACATTTGGATATCTGGGTTGAGGGGAGTGGCTGAATTCCGATGACCGTGATTAAAGCGGCGCCAGGAACCACTTCCTGGCGCATTCCCGTGCACAAACCCGCTCGCCTCCAGCGATCGATTGGTGTCAGGAAATGGTTCCTGACACCA
>JBLMYS010000046.1:0-8252 GCA_050258415.1 Acidobacteriota bacterium
CGCCCGAGCCTGCCTTGATTAAAAAGTAATCGGCGTGACCGTGGTAGCATCCTTCAAACTTTATGAACTTCTCTCTTTTTGTAAATCCTCTTGCCGCCCTCACGGCGCTCATTGTGGCTTCGGTACCGCTGTTGACCATTCTTACCATTTCAACCGAAGGCACCAGCTCTGTAATAAGCTTTGCCATATCAACTTCCAGCTCTGTGGGAGCGCCGAAGCTTGTGCCGTTCTCAATTGCCTTAAGAAGCGCGTTTTTTATAAAATCGGGGTTATGCCCGAAGAGGTGCGGACCCCAGCTTCCAATGTATTCCACGTATTCATTACCGTCAACATCCTCAATCTTGGAGCCGTATCCCTTATTGATAAAAAGCGGGCTGCCGCCAACGGACTTGAACGCCCTTACCGGGGAATTAACACCGCCCGGTATATATTTTTTAGCTTCTTCAAAGAGCTTTTCACTTTTCTGAATATTCATTCTCTTTCTTTCCCTGGAATTGATTAAAAATTATTACCGCAAATATATAAAAAATAAATCCCTATTTCTGCGCTCTTAACTTCGGCACACGGATAAAGACAAATAACGCGAATAAAAGAAGAATTACCGAGTTAATTACAATTGCTTCCGGCTCACCTAAATGCTCGGCTAAGAAACCTATCATAAGGGCTCCAATAGGCATGAAACCGAAAAACGATATGCTGTAGATCCCCATAACCCTACCGCGGAATTCATCAGAAACCAGCGTCTGCACAAGCGCATTGACCACGTTCATTACTAAAATCGATGCCGCACCAACCGCTACAAGCATCAGAAGCGAAAGCGGAATCCACCTTACATAAGAAAATGCCAGTAAGGAAAGAGGGAATGCAAACATCCCGAAATTCACCATCTTCCCCTTGCTCTTGTAATGAGAAACAGAAGCAATAAAAAGCGCGCTTATGAGTGCTCCTAAACCTCTTGCCGACTGCAGCAGTCCGTTCGTTGTTGCATCACCGTGAAGTATCTTTACCGCCCACGCCGGCACAAGTGTCGCAAATGATATACCGAAAAGCCCTATAAAAGTAATGAGTGCAATAAGCACAAGTATCATCCTCTGACCCTTAAGGTACTTTACACCTTCTTTCAGATCGGATACTGCCGACTTGCGCACCTCCGGTTTCGTCATCGGCCTAAGCCTCATCATAAAAAGAGCTGCAATTACACCCAAAAATGATATGCCGTTTATTGTAAAGCACCAGGCGGGACCGAATACTGCATATGTAACTCCCGCCACCGCAGGCCCAACTGCTGTAGCCGCATTGAACATCGTGGAATTAAGCGCTATTGCATTAACAAGATCCTCGCGCTCCACCATCTCAAGCACAAACGACTGCCTCGCCGGCGAATCGAAAGCGTTTGCAATGCCAAGCCCCAATGCCAGAACAACAACGTGCCACGCCTGAACTATTCCCATGAATGTCAATGCGGCAAGAATAAACGCCAGAATCATCATTACCGTCTGCGTTACAAGAAGTATGGTCCTCCTCGGCACCCGGTCGGCAACAACACCCCCGTAAACCATGAAAAGCCATGCCGGAACTCCGGCGGCAAATCCCACATAGCCCAGATATGCAGGGGAGTGCGTCAGCTCATAAACGAGATATCCCGTTGCAGTCGTCTGCATCCACGACCCGAACATGGAAGTCATCTGCCCCCAGAACCATAACCTGTAATTCCTGTGCCTTAAGGCCGAGAATGTCTGCTTGAAACTAACCTTTCTCTCCCTGGCAACTGTATTTGTATTTTCTTTAATATCTTCCTTCATAAATAAAAATTGAATAGCTCACGACTGAATAGCCACGAGCTTTAGCTCGTGGACCAGGAGCAAACAAAAAAAATCGGGCTTTAGCCCCCGACCCTCCGGGGAAAATCTGGGGCTAAAGCCCAAATATATTTTTGAACCATTAAACCACGGCCTGAAGTCCGTGGCTTTTCATAACGTCGAACGTTAATAAACTATCTCCGCCCCCTGGAACAGATCCCTTATAAAATTAAACTCGTCATCCGTCAAAGGCTTGTCGGCGGCTTCCAGATTTACCATTACCTGCTTTAAGTTCCTGAATCCCGGTATAACGGCGGCAACTACTTTGTAATGCAAAAGATACTGCAAAGCGGCCCTCGATAATTCTTCTGTATTTGATCCGAACTTCTCCTTCAAAGCCTCAACCTTCGGCTCAAGCTTCTCCAGGTTCTCTACCGTAAACCTCTTTGCGTGCTCACGGTGATCTCCAGCCTCAAACTTCGGGGGATTGTTCTTGCTGTACTTTCCTAATAATAACCCTTGGGCAACAGGACCAAATGCAACAAACGAAATCCCGTTCTTTTCAAGAAGATTTCTTACCGGAGTCCCGTCCGCAACATAGTGGTCATCCAGTGCGTTGGCCGACGACTGAAGCACTTCCGGCTTAACTACCGGCACAAGCTTCTCAAAATCTTTGTTTGAATAAGCAGACTGCCCGATAACCCTTATCTTTCCTTCCTCCTTAAGACGGTTCATTACCTCAACGGCGTCGTTTAAGTACATGTCCCCCTGCCCGAAATCCCCGTGATGGAAATAATAAATATCGATGTAATCCCTCTTCAGGTTTACAAGCGACTGTTCGCACTGATGCCTTATATGCTGAGGCTCATAGGCGTGGGCGGCTGTACCCGGGAACCAGCCAACCTTGGTTGCAATTACTACGTCATTTCTTCTTTCACCAAGCACCTTCGCAAGCATCCTCTCGGCGCGCCCGTTTCCATAAACATCTGCGTTGTCAAAGTGATTTACACCGTGCTCAAGCGCGTAGTTAACCGCTTCTGTAACTTCTTTTTCATCCACGTTTGCCCATCCGTTTGGAGTTCCGTTTACCCAGTTGAGGCCCCCGAGCGTCCAGCAGCCGAGGCTTATCTCTGAAACTTCAATATTGCTCTTACCAATTTTCCGGTATTTCATTTAACCCTCTCTTTGTTTATAACAGTTTAATTAAAATGAACCTTCCAAACAATTCAAATAAAAAATGGAAGACGAAAAAAATTCATCTTCCATTTCTTTTTAATTTATATCCGCACGGGACTATTTGGTTCTGTCAAGAACCTTTACCACATCTTTTGCGAAATAGGTGATAATCATGTCTGCTCCCGCTCTTTTAATTGCAATGAGCGACTCCATCATAACCCTCTCCTCGTCAACCCAGCCGTTCTGTGAGGCTGCCTTGATGAGCGAGTACTCGCCGCTTACCTGGTATGCGGCCGTCGGCATTCCGAACCTTTCCTTTACGCGGTAAATAATATCGAGGTACGCTCCGGCAGGCTTAACCATAACCATATCGGCTCCTTCCTCAATGTCCGACTCAACTTCCCTTAAGGCTTCCTCGGCATTAGCAACGTCCATCTGATGTGAACGCCTGTCGCCGAAGGCAGGAGTCGATTCAGCCGCATCCCTGAAAGGCCCATAGAAGCCTGAGGCATACTTTGCGGCATAACTCATAATTGGAATCTTTGTAAAGCCTTTATAATCGAGCGCTTTCCTGATAGCAAGTATTCTTCCGTCCATCATGTCAGATGGTGCGATAATGTCTGCTCCGGCCTCGGCATGTGAAACGGCTTCCTTTGCAAGAAGACTGACAGTCTCGTCATTCAACACTTCCTCCCCGTTAAGAAGGCCGCAGTGCCCGTGTGAAGTATATTCGCATAAGCATACGTCCGTAATAACAAGAAGGTTTTTTACGTTAGCCTTTATTGCGCGTATTGCCTGCTGAATAATGCCGTTCTCGGCGTAAGCCTCGGAACCCTGCTCGTCCTTGTGCTCCGGAATGCCGAAAAGAAGAACAGCCGGAATACCCATCTGGGCTACCTCCTGACATTCTTTTACAGCAACGTCAACCGACATCTGGTAAACGCCCGGCATGGATTTGATTTCATGCTTTACGTTTTCCCCATGAACAACAAAAAGGGGATAAATAAGATCGCTTTTATTTATATGTGTTTCACGCACCATATCCCTCAAAAGGGGATTGTAGCGCAGTCGTCTTAATCTTTTCGACGGGTAAACAGCCATTTCTAACTCCAATATTAAATTTGATTTTTTATTCAGAGGGCGGAAATATTTCCGTCCTTATTAACTTACTTTTTTTATAACAGCGCCAGGGCTCTTCTATAGACCACTTCCGAGTTTTTCATGCAGTCGCCTACAGATATTCCACCCCTGTAGTTGCCGCTTAAAAGTATTCCCCTGTGCGCTTTCTCAAACTCCTCGAAATACTTTTCGTGCTCAATGTAGCCCAGATTGTACTGCGGTATCGCTTTCGTCCACATCCTGTCCGTTCTGTACTGCGGCATCCCGGTTATCTTCATAACATCCTGAAACTCTTTTAATACCTGGCGTATGAGGTCTTCTTTGTTCATCTCATCAAAGAGCTGTGGAGAACGCGCCCCGCCGATGAAAATTGTAAATGACGCATAACCCTCGGGTGCCCTGTTCGGGAATATTACCGAGCTCCAGATTGCGCCCAGATACGATTTATTCTCCTTCTGCGGAATGAGATACCCGAAGCCGTCTAAGGGCTGCCCGATTGACTCTTCCTTGTAGCCCAGATAGAGCACCATTACAGGAGGATAATAAATTGATTTCAGATGACTGAAAAGGTTTTGATCCATTTCCTGGAACAGGTATCCCGCGGCGTGAGCCGGAAGGGTCGAAATTACAACGTCGGCTGAAATTGTCTCTTCCGTGCCGTTCGTTTTGTACTTTAATTCATATGCGCTGCCGCTTTTTTTAATGTCATATACCTCGGCGTTCAGAATAATATTGTCCTTCATCGTCGCGGCAATTGCCCTGGGCAATGTCTGCATTCCGTTTTTGAAGGAGAACATTCTTGCGCTCTGCTTCGACTTCTCGGCATTCTGCTTCCTTTCCTTTGCACCCTTGAACATTCCCTTTATGAGGCCGCCATACTCTTCCTCCAGACGGTAAAGCTTTGGGAAAGCCGACTTGACGCTCAGCTCTTCCGGGTTTCCTGCGAAGACCCCGGCTACAAAGGGATTAATGGCATAATCCAGAAACTCCTGCCCGAGGCGCCTTTTTACAAAATCCGCAATCGACTGGTAATATCCGTCGTTGGATTTTCCTACAAAGGGTTCTTTCAGAAGCCTCAGCTTTCCTTGTGCCGAAAAGAGCCCGGTGCTGAGGAATTTAATGGGACCCGTAGGGAGCGCGTGCAGCTTCCCATCCCTTAAAATATATCTCTTATTTCCTTCAGTACTGGCATAGATCATTTCGTCACCAATGCCCGTTTCCTCAACGATCTTGCGTATTAAGGGAGTTGTCTCAAGCCCGCTGTTCGGGCCGTAATCAACAAGGAACTGATTATCCCAGGTGCTCATCATTGCGCCTCCGGGCTCATTTCCTTTTTCAATTACGGTAACATCAACCCCGTCTTTTTTCAGCCAGTAGGCCGCAGCTAGTCCGGAGATTCCGGCACCCAGTATAACCGCTTTTTTGTTCATTGTCTTCCGGATTTATTTAAACATTTATTTGAATGACCTGGAATTAAAACAATTTCACAACACTTTAATTAACAGCTCCGGAGGAGCGACTTGTCTGTAGAAAAAAGATGATCAAAAAATAATCCAGAGCTCCGGAGGAGCGACTTGTATGACCGGTGATCACGGAATTATCCTATTTACAAGTCGCCCCTCCGGGGCTCTACTGGATATTTGGGATTCTCTTTTTTTCTACAGACAACTCATCCCTCCGGGATTCTTTTCTCAACCGTTTAATTTCTTCAACACTTCCCCGCACAAGGCTTCAACAAAAAGAGGGGATTCATTCAATCCCGTCATTACAACGTAATTCTCTATACCCGCCTTGTCGGCAATGTGCTTGTACTCAATGCCTAATTCGTAAAGCGTTTCAACATGATCGGAAACAAAACTTATCGGAATCAGCAGTAAATGCTTTTTCCCCGTTTGGGCCATCTCCTGAATCTTATCCTTCGTCGATGGCTCCAGCCACTTTATGGGACCAACCTTGCTCTGGAAACACTCCACATACTCATGAGAGTTTTTCCTTCCTTCCATTACAAGCCCCACCGTTTTCTTTATCTGGTGACTGTAAGGGTCTCCTCTTTTTACGTAGCTTACCGGAGTCCCGTGAGCGCTGAATACCAGCACCACGTCTTTCCTTACTTCCTCCGGAAACTTTAAGAGGGCCTCATCAATTCTTTCGTTGATTGCCCTTACATATATTTCATTGTCAAAATAATCGTTAACGGGAATAACCCTGGCCTGAGTGTTCTTAAACGACCTGTTCCATTCGTTGAATGAAGAACCCGTTGTTGAACTCGAAAAGTGGGGATAGAGGGGAAGGAGAACCACCTCCTCATAACCCTTCTGTGCAACCTCACTTGCAACTTTATCCGTCAGGGGATTCCAGTACCTCATTGCCGTATAAACATCGGCATCCACGCCCGCTTTTCTTAAAGCGTCTTCAAGAGTTTTTCTCTGCAGCTCCGTCCAGTAGCCGATGGGCGACTTGCCGCCAATAAGCTTGTATTCTTCTATAACCTTGGGAGCCCTTCTTCCTGCGATAACCTTTGCCATAAAATCCTGAAACGGCAGGTTGAATATATCCGTGTCGCTGAAGAGATTCCTTAAGAAAGGCTCCACAGCTTCCAGCGAATCCGGCCCGCCCAGATTAAACAGCACTACCGCAGTTTTACTCATACAGTCCTCGAATATTTTGCGGTGTCTTCTTTTCTTTCAATATAGCCGTCAAAGTTCATTGCAATGTTCCTGATAAGAAGCCTTCCCATGTCGGTAACCTGTACTTTATCATTCGTTACGGAAACAAGACCGTCGCCAATCATTTCCTTCAGGTTGTTAAGACCCCACGCGAAATATTCACGGAAATTGATCTTAAATTCATTTTCAATCTTAGGTATATCCAGCTCAAAGTCGCACATGAGCCTCATTATAACCTGATGCCTCAGGTAATCATCGTCACTCAGGCGGTAGCCCTTCATAACAGGAAGCACTTCATTGTCAATTGCTGCAAAGTATTCTTTCTCAGTCTTATAGTTCTGTGCGTAAATTCTCTGCAGCTGGCTTATAGCCGTAATGCCCATTGCATAAAGGTCCGCTCCCGCGTGGGTTGAGTACCCCTGGAAATTCCTGTAAAGCTTTTTCTCACGCAATGCAACCGCAAGCTCGTCATCGGGCTTAGCAAAGTGATCCATACCTATAAAGACATATCCCGCCGAAGTAAGCTTTTCAACCGTCATCTTTAATATCTGAAGCTTTTCTTCCGCCTGCGGAAGATCCTCAGAGTGAATTAAAGCCATGTGCTTTTTAAGCCAGGGCAGGTGAGCATAATTAAATACCGCAATCCTGTCTGGTGAAATGTCAATTACCTTGTCCACCGTCTGGGCAAACGTATCAATTGTCTGGAAAGGAAGCCCGTACATAAGGTCGAGGTTAATGCTGTGGAATCCGAGCTCGCGTACCCACTCTACGGTCTGCCTTGTAATATCCTCGGGCTGAATTCTGTTTACGGCCTTCTGCACCTTCTCGTCAAAATCCTGCACGCCCATGCTGATCCTGTTAAAGCCCCCTTCGCGCAGAGCAGCCACGTGCTCGCGTGTAAGATCTCTCGGGTCAATTTCGCATCCGGCCTCAATGTCGCTTTTGAAATTAAACGACTGGCTTATGTATTTAATGAGGTCCGCAATTTCATCGGGATTCAGGTGCGTGGGTGTTCCGCCGCCCCAGTGCAGCTGGGCAACCTTCCTGTCGGGAAGTATATATGTCCTCAGCATGTCAATTTCTTTCTTCAGGTACTTTACATACTCCTTCACCCTGTCGCGGTTGCGTGTAACAATCATGTTGCATCCGCAGAAGTAGCAGAGCGTGTCGCAGAAAGGAATATGATAATAAAGTGAAAGATCAGGCAGGTTCTGTCCGTAATTTGTTTTAATTATTTCGTCCAGATACTGCTCGTGCTTAAAGCTGTCGTTAAACTGCGGTGCCGTGGGGTAACTGGTATAACGCGGCCCCGGCTTATCGTACTTCTTTATCATATCCAAATCTATCGTAAACATCTTTCTTTTCTCCATTATTAAAATTCATTTTTGACTAGCCATGACCTTCAGGTCCTACGGTGGCCCTAGTTTTTGGAGATTTTTTAATCTCCATCCAATCATAATTTTATTGAATTTATCAAGACCGGTATACATGG
>JBLMYS010000047.1:0-21832 GCA_050258415.1 Acidobacteriota bacterium
TCTTTTTGTATTCTTTCAATACACCAGAGCGTTCATATTTCTTTTTAAATCTCTTAAGAGCCTTATCAATAGATTCGTTGTCCTGTAGAACGATCCCTACCAAATTATTTCACCTGCCTTCAAATGGTATTAAAGTGTTATAGAATTGATTCAATTAGTTTTTTATGACCAAGTTTCTGGAACTCAACTTTAATGGTATTCTGGCCGCTGGAAGAGACTTCCTTGCCAACAACTCTTCCATAGTCATCCCAGGCAGAATGGTAAATCGACTCGCCGACAGTATAGCTCTTCTTAGGTGAATATTCAGAGCAGTTTTCAATTTCGATATTATCAGCCGTCAGTTTTTCGGGCTTCGGGCTTTCGGTCGGGTCGATGATAATCATCTGCTTGCATTTTTTGCATTTAGCCCATTTTTTATTTTGCAGGTCGAATACCTTGGCATCGCCGGCAAGTTCCATCTTAGTAACTGAATTACAAACATTACAAAAAGCTTCAATATTTTTAACTCTAGCCATAACAAACCTTACATTTTCTAATTTACTATCCAAAAGTATAAAAAAAAAGCATAACAAACAAAAAAAGATTGAGTATTTTTGAGGCAAAAGAAAGGACTTGACAATTGAGGTAAGTCCTTTAATTTCAACAGTTTTGCGCATGGGACGGGGTGAAACAGGTTAAAGACAGTGCCTGAGAGCGGCGCCAGGAACCCTTTCCTGGCGCCATTCCGTGCACAATCCCGTCCTCCGCAGGAGGACGAGTGGTATCAGGAAATGGTTCCTGACACCACCTGTGAAGCCTAATCCCTATTTCTCAGCCGTCAGGAAATTGCTTTCGAGCTTATCCATGGTTTCATTGGAGACCAGGACGCAGATATTGTTTTTTTCCTTCCAGACCAGGTAGTTTCTGTCGCCGTCTTTATATTTATAGCTTTTGCCCGCGTCGAGCATTTTAAGCAGATCAGTTGAGAGCGTAACGGCTTTTTTCTTCTTGAGGCACTCCTCGTTCGCCTGATATAGATAAGCAAGCTTCCCGTCTTTACCCCTGTAGACATTATGAGGGAGCTTTTCACCGTTGTCCTCCGAGACGATAGCGCCTATAAGATCCCACTGCTTTGACTGCGGCATCATAGGCTGGAACTTCACCCCTTTGTCCTTAAAGAATTGCCTCAGGGCATCGGAGTTGCTTCCCGCGGCCTCAAGCTGAAGCTTGCCGTCGACAATGCTCTGAAAGTTTCTTTTTGCCTGCAGGAACATGTTATTCAAGCCGTTTTGCTGGCTTGCAATGTTACTGGCATCGTCATTTTTAAAGAAAAATATTATGGCAAGGATTATTACGGCAGCAGCGGGGGCAAACGCAAAGCGGGGGTTTAGGAACCAGAGTCTTTTTACTTTTTCTTTTCTTACGGGAATTTCCTGAAGGATTTGGCTAATGATCCGTTCTTTCAGATAAGGGGGTGTTTCCACAGAACCAAAGCGGTTGCTGAGGTTAACTTTTATATGCGACTGAATCAGAAACTCAGTTTTAAGAGTTTCGTTCTGTTCTATTTTCTGCCTGATCTCTTTTAATTCAACCTGATCTTTTATTTCGTTATCAACAAGCGCAGTAACCTGTTCAAATAATTCACTCTGTTCCACAAGAATCTCACATCATGTAATACATTTCACCTTAATTAAAGCATCGATAAAACAGAGCATGTAAAAAAGCATTATTTATTATTTTTTACATACCCTCTTTCCTGGGCATATTTATTAAGCCTTACATAGAGCATCTTGCGAGCCCTGTGCAGCCTTGACCTTACGGTTCCTATCGGACAATCGACAAAATCGGCAATTTCCTCATAGGTAAAACCCTCAATATCACTGAGTATGATCACTGTCCTGAAATCCTCAGGCAAAGATGAAATAGCCGAAGAGATATCATCATCCAGCAGATTATTAAAAACATCTTCCACTAAATGATCACTCTTCACGTCAGAGGATTTTATATTCTCGTAGAAGTTCTCAATATCCTCGTAGTCTACTTTACTCGGTTCCTTGCTGTGTTTTCTGTAATCGTTTATGTAGGAGTTTTTTAATATTCTAAACAGCCAGGCCTTGCAATTAGTTCCCTTCTCAAACTTGTCGAAGAAACGGAATGCCTTCAGAAGGGTCTCCTGGACCAGGTCGTCCGCGTCGTCAGAGTTACCTGTCATTCTCAGAGCAAAGTTATAGAGCGCGTTCATATGAGGCAGAGCTTCACGTTCAAAATCTATATATTTTTGCCTGTCATCCGGACTTACATTTAAGTTTGCTATCGATGCCATAACCTTTTTAATTATATCTTGTGTCTAAATTTATTATACCAAATAAATTTAGATTTATCAATGCAAACGCTATTGCAAAATGAGTCCATTATTCACATTGTTGCTCATTGTCTTTAAGTCGTAGATGAAGCCATTAACAACGGCGAAGCGGGCTTTTCCATTTTTATAGATAACAAGGTCTGCCGGGGCGCCGGGTTTGAAGTCACCTTCGGGCAAGTCAGGTTTCCCATTCTCATCGACCGCGATAAGGTTAACGGGAAGGGGTGAATGTTTCCCTCTGAGGTTTTCTTTTCTGACTTTGAGGGATGTAATGCCATTATTAAGGAGGTCGTGGAGATCGAGTTTTTTTACTTCATCGATATTCTTAAAGATTTCAGGGTGCACTTTACCGGGGAAGGCTTCCATACTGCCGCAGTCAAACTCCTCATATCCGAAGTAAGTTGAAAGGTCGCCCATGTCTTCAATCATTCCGTGGAAGTAGAGCTTACCTGCTGAACTGGCCTCATGGCGGTTTATGCCGAGGTCGGCCCTGTAAGAAAGTCCCCTTACCTTAAGGGTGAGGTTTCTTAAGAGGAGGTCGAAAACAAAGTCGGCGTTGTCGGGGATTTTATAATAGTCCGCAATCTCTTTTTTCTTATAGCTGCCTGTAGCAATGCTGAGCATAGAGGAAAGGAGGCCGGTATAGTTCATTTTCCTTATGAACTGTTTTTCATAGTCTGTATGCCAGCCGCCGGACTCGATTAAAATAGTGCTGGTGCCCCAGCGTTGTATATTGTCGCCGAAGGCTCTCGGTTCGAAGTCATCGGGGTACTTTGCCATATGGCCGGGTATGAAGTTAGAGAGTTCGGAAAACATATTTACGATCAGCTTCATTGCCCTTTCCCTAACCGGGTTAACGCTTCTTTCGTAGTCAGTTGGTGGAGCGAGAAAGGAAAGAGCGGCTGATTTATAGCTCCTCCCAACAGAGTGCCTGGTACTCTGGTCGTGGAGGTTAAAGCCGAAGTCGGCCTCAAGGGAGTCCCTTATCCCCTTCAGAATGATGGATTCAGGGCACTGGAGCATTGCGGCGTCGCGGTTAATATCTATTTCAAGGGCGTTACGTCTCTGGAAGCGTTCGGCCCCATCGGGATTAAGCATCGGGATAAAGTAAAGAGTAAGTTTGTTTAAGATTTCTTTTCTTACCGTGTCTAAGCTGTCGCTATGAGAAAGGAAATTAAAAATATCAAAAAGAGCCATTGTTGCGGTCGATTCATCGCCGTGCATCTGCGACCACAGGAGGACGCTTGTTTCCCCCTTTCCGACAGAGACGAGGTTTATCTCGCGTCCCTCGGTGGAATGGCCAAGGGTTTTAACGTTAAAAAGATTATTTTGTTTAAGCCTCAGAACAAGCGAGTCGATATCTTTACGTTTAATTCTTTTATGCTTAATGCTGTTTTCCCTGTACTGCTCATATGTGTTATAAAGGTCCTGTGCGAACCTGTTTTCCTGTGCTTTAACCGAGACTGTCATAATAAGGCCAAAAATAATTAGTATTAGCAGATTTTTCATATAATATAATTGGAAAAGTTGAGTTGAGCATGGAATTAGCTAAAATTATCTTTTGCGTCTCCAGTTCCTGTGTTTCCACTTTTTTACAGGGGCCGTTTCTTCGGGTTCTATGTGTATATTCACTTCGCATCTTTCAATTTCGCTGCAGATAGACTCTTCGACCTTATGCGAAATTTCGTGAGCCTTATTTATGGACAAATCGGGATTCACGTGTATTTTCAGATCAATCATAACGTGGGCGCCTGAATTTCTAACCTTTACGTCGTGCCACTGCAGGACCTCAGGTATTCCGGAGACGATTTTAGAAACCTTCTCCTTAATTCCCTCGGGGGCCTTATCGAGCAGGACGTCAATTGATCTTTTGCCCAGGTTAATGCTGATGAATATAACGATAACGGCGACAATCAAAGCCGCGATAGAATCGGCGTAATGAAATCCGAAGGCATAACCGGCGAGGCCTATTAAGACGACGCCTGAGCTGAAGATGTCGGATGAAAAATGGAGCGCGTCGGCCTCGAGGGCCTGGCTGTTATACTTTTTCGCTATTTTCTTGAGCGCCCTGGAGCGGGAGATGTCTATTGCCATGCTTGTTATTATTACCACAAAGCTCCACACGTTGACCTCAACTTCCATAGTTCCGCCCGTAAGCCTTTTAATTACCTCGGAGATGATCCAGAAGCAGGTAACAAGAAGAAGCACGGTTTCGAAGAGGGCGGAGATATTTTCCATCTTCCCGTGTCCGAAATGGTGTTCCTCATCGGCAGGCTTGCTGGACATTTTGATTGCCAGAAATGTAACGAAGGCAGCCACGAGGTCGAGGCCTGAGTGGGCGGCTTCGGAGAGTATACCCAAGCTGTTGGTTGAGATTCCGACAACAAGCTTAAAACTTGTCAGGAAAACCGCTGCAATTAAGGAACTGGAGGCTACTCTCTTTTTTTCTTTTTCTTCCATGGAAGTGGAAGCAGTAAATTCATTTTCCATTACTTGAGTCATAATTACCGGATTTATTGGATTTGTCGAATATAAATATTCCCGCACAAAATTTCAAAAAAGGATTTCAGGATCATTTAATCCGGAGATTAGTTATTGCATTAGCCCGAACTGCTCTTCAAATTCCTCAATAACTTTTAAGGGGTCGGGAAAGGTTGAAAAGCAATAAACCGGAAAGAGAACGGAATAGGCTTTCATTGCCTCAAGAACAAAGTCCGGCGAATAGATGATCTTTGATTTAGGAGAAAAAGACTTCTGTATAAGGAACATTTTCAAGTCTTTCAGGAGCTCCAGGTGTTTCTGCCCGTTGAGGTGTTTATCGATTATTTCCGGTCCTTTAACGAGGTTAAAGAGTTCAAAGTTAAAATTTATTTCATATTTATCAAGGAGCTTTAAGAACTCTTTTTCATAGCGTTCAAGATTTTGCCGGAAGTAGAAGTTTGAGTCTTTCGGGGAATTGTTAATGAAGAGCCCCAGGTCGAACGAGTCAGCTTCAAAGGAGACATAGAACTCGCTATCCATCTTAAAGCGTCCGAAGTGGATGAGAAAGTAGTCCCTGTAAGGCTCCCCTTTTGAGAATCTCAGGTCCTTATTAATTCTCATGATAGTTTCGTTAAATTTGGGTTCAGTTCTTATTGCAGGATAAAGGCGGTTAAAGAACTGTGCCATTTCCGTAATAAAGGAGCGTGCGGGCCCAACGAGGGCGTTCTGGTAGCGCGCGCGGTTTAAGTTGAACCATGAAAGGTTGTTATTATCCCTTAATTCCGAAAGAAAGTCAAAGGCATCTTTACTGAAGCCTTTGAAAGGGGGGATTGAGTTTTTCAATACATAATTCCGAGATTAATGGTCAGATAGAATCCACCCAGGCTTTTCTGGAATTTGCCGTTTAAGCTCTCAACGCCCTCATTAAAGAAACGAATAATATAATACCTGAGGTTAATTCCGAGCAGGTTGGATTTATCCGTGCCGAAATTTGCCCCAAGGCCTACATAGCCTCCCGCCGTATACTTTGCCTGTGCGCTGCCGAAAGCGTTAAAGAACTCCTTCTCGTAAGGGGTTGTAAGGACAAGAGTCGGGCCAACGCCAAAGTTGACATAGGGGCGCAGGTTCTCGGTTATTGAGTGCTCAAAAAGCCTCTGCTGTAGCCCGAAATTCAAGGGGAGGAGGAATATTCTGTTTTTCTTGTTCACAGTAACGTACTGCTGAGTAAAATAATCGTAGTACTCAATTTCCTGCTCATCCTTGGCCTCAGACATTGAAAAATCGACAAATCCTGTAAGCGTACTGGTCAGGTCATGGCGGTAAAAAGTACCCAGGCCGAAGCCCCCTTCGCCGAACATGAAATCGACGCCCCATGAATTCTTTGGAAATTTTTCGAGCGGCTTTTCAGGAGCCATTTCGCCAAGCTTCTGAGCCTTGAGGGTCAAAAGCGGCAAAAACAAAATTATAAAAAATATTTTCTTCATACTTCTAGGCTTTTATTGTATTTTAAACACAAATGAATATACATGTCAATATGATAAATGATAACTTTGCCTTTAGTTTTAAGCTGAAAAGCTAAGTTACAAAATTATTTAAATTAAAACCAACAAGGAACAATGCCTGTAAACTTAGAAATTAAAGTTGCACTCCCCTCCCACAAAAAAGTAAAATCCATTTTACAGGAGATCGGGGCCGAATTCAAGGGAATTCTCAGTCAGAAAGATATTTACTACAAGAGTCCCTCCTGCCTTTTGAAGATGAGGATCATACAGAACGACAGGATAGAGCTCATAAAATATAACCGCGTCGAGTCGGGTGACACGCGCTGGTCGAATTATGAAGTTATACTCCTCTCGGGGAAAAAAGTGCCCGGTTTTTTTGATAATATCTTAAAAACAGAGACTATTGTTGAGAAAAAAAGAGAACTCTGGCTTTACGACAACACTAGGATACACCTCGATAAGGTAAAAGGCCTGGGGTATTTTCTGGAGCTGGAGACACTGGTCCTAAGCGGAAAGAAAGACGCGCAGAAGCGCTTCGATTATTTGGTAAAGACGCTCGGCCTGGACTTTGACAACCAGATAAGGAGTTCTTACAGAAACCTCATGAAGGCGAAGGAAAAGAAGGCCAGGCAATAAGCTGAATTAACATTTCTAATTTTAGCGAATGATATTAACAAAAGAAGATATTACCGCGGTAAATGTAGATGAACTGATCAGTGAAAAGCTCTCTGAGGCAAAGCTAAGCGAGATGCTTTTGATAGTTCCTACAAACAGGAAGGCCAGGATTTATAAAAAAGAGCTGGTAAGCCAGACGCCTGGTAAAGCCGCGGGAAATATCAATATTGATACTATAGGGACGCTTTCGACCAGGCTTCTTTCGCACAAAGTTAAATTCAAGCCCATAAGCGAGGCCGCCTCGGCAGTGCTCTTAAAGCAGAGCGTGGCTGAGACGAAGCTTTGCTACTTCTCGGGCTATAAGCACGAAATCCCCACAGGTACGCTTGAGAGGATCCACAATGTAATTTCGGAATACAAGAGGCACGGCATCACTCCTTTTCACCTCAGGCAGGAGGCCGATAAATGCTCAGGCGCCGAGGCAGGCAAGGCGCTGGACATCGCGAACATTTATGAAAATTTCATGGCCAACTGCAATAAGCTTTTGGCAAAGGAAATGGGCGACATATACGCTGAGCTGAACTCTTTTACAGAAAGAGAATTCCAGGAAGCTTTCCGCTCATTTTATCCTGAAGTTAATCTTATAATCATAAACGGCTTCGATGAGTTTACAAATCCCGAGACGGAAATTATAAACTCCCTTTCACTTGTTAAGAACGCAAAAGTTTTCATCAACTTCGATTATTACTCATTCAACAACCTTATCTTCTCGCACCTTAAGGAGTGCTATAACAGGCTCCTGTCAAAAGGGTTCAATATTGTAACCGACAGGGGGAGCGTTCACTTAGGGGAATTCAAAGATTACATTAAAGAAAGCCTTTTTGAACGCCAGCCAAAGGTGCCCGTATCAAAATACAAGGAGCTCATTACAAGGCTTGAGGCGACGGGGCGGGAGAAAGAAATTGAAATTATTGCAAAGGAGATAAAGAACCTCCTCCTGGAAGAAAAAACGGAGCCTCACAGGATATGCGTTGCCTTTAACTTAATTGAGAAGTATTCTCCTTTAATCAGGGACATTTTTTCAAACTACGGCATTCCCTTTAATCTTACGGACAGGATCTGGCTTGAGAACTCGGCTCCCATTGTTGCCATAATAAACTTTCTGGAAGTGCTGGAAAATGACTTTTATTTCAAGAACATCTTCCGCGCCCTAAGCGGGAGCTTCCTTAATTTTGATAATATCAGTCTTTCAAACCTTTTGAAGGTGGCAGCCCGGCAGAAGATTGTAGCAGGATATGACACGTGGACAGGGCGCCTGAAAGAGGCCGTTCTTGCAATTGAGCAGAGCGGAAACTCAGCAGACCCATACCTTGAAAAAGAAAAGGAATCTTATGAGAGAGCTTTAAGCGACATCAGGGTTCTGCACGGGCTTTTAAGTCCATTTGAGAGAAAGATGACGCTTAAGGAATTCATGGTTGAGTTTCAAAGGCTTATTAATCTGTTGGAGCTTCCGGAGCGGATTCTTAACCGCCAGAGCAGCCGCCAGGAAGAGAACATTAAAGCCGTCTCGACATTTCTTGAAACCATCTCTGAAGTCTTTGAGCTCACTGAAAAAGAGTATTCAAAGTCTGAGCGATTTCCGCTTAAATTTTTCCTGGAGAAGATCCGCACCGCAGTTACTTCGGCGAGGTTTAACGTGCAGGAGAAGTCGAACTATGGAGTGCTCGTAACAACGCTGAATGAAATAAGAGGCCTCAGGTTCGATTATCTTTTTATCGCCGGGCTTTCGGACGGCGACCTTCCCACGCGCTACAGTCCAGAGATATTCCTTTCGGGTTCTTATGCGAAAAACGAGATGGTGCATCAGACCGAGGAGCGATACCGGTTTTACCAGTCGCTCTGCACGTGGGAGAAAGGGCTTTACCTAAGTTTCCCTTCAAAGGAGGAATCAAGGGAGCTAATTGAGTCGAGTTTCCTGAAGGAGTTCTCAGCGCTTTTTGAGACGAATGTAAAGACAGAAGAAGATTATAAAGATCTTATCTATTCGAGGGAAGAGCTATTGAAGCTCGCGGGCAAAGCTGGCACGTCAGAAATAAGGAAAGCCTTCCCCTTTCTTGACGGGCGTATTAACTGGGAGCACCTGGAGAACTCCATAAAAATTAACTCACTAAGAATTAAGGATCCCTTTAAGGAGACGGCCTTTACGGGAATACTGAATCCCGATGGCGAAGGCGGGCTGGATGGCATACCTGCGCCTGAAATCTCTAAAGAAGCGCTGGAAACGTTACAGAAATCAAAAGACGGCCAGTATTCAATTACGCAGCTGGAGAAGTATGCCCTGTGTCCGTTCCAGTATTTTCTGAGCAGGATACTGGGCCTTGAAGTAATTAAGGAGCCTTCGGAAGATATGGAGTCCTTCGAGCTGGGATCCTTATTGCACTCAATTTTATATGAGTTCTATTCAAGGCTTACCAGGAAGGGGCTCAAGCTCCCGGGCTGCAGCGACAGTGAATTCTCTCAGGCGAAAGATTTGATATTTGAGATCGCGGAGAATAAGATCAGTGAGGCGGCATTATACTCCCCCATGTCGTTTTACGAGAAAGAAAGGATCACGGGAATTGGAGGAGAAAGGGAGAATTCAATTCTCTACAAATTCCTGGAGGCTGAAAGAAGTGACTCACTTGGGCTTACGCCGAAATTTTTCGAGGTAATTTTCGGAGCAGTTTCAGGGGATGAAAAAGACGCAACGCTTTCGGGGGCCAGGACGTTCACTATCGGGAAGAGCAAGATAAGAGGCAAGATAGACAGGATTGACATTAATGAAAGTGCCGGGATATTTTCGGTAGTGGATTACAAATTAAACGGCAAGAAGCCCAGCCGTGACGAATTAAAAGAAGGCCTTTCGCTTCAGCTTCCCCTCTACATGTACGCGGCCCGGGAGATGCTGAAATCTCTTTACGATGAAGATTACAAGCCCGTTGCGGCATACATATATTCATTAAAGTACAAGTCGGATGAGTTCGGGAAGATTGCCGTAACGTTCAGGACAGACCAGGCATTCTGCGAATTAAGCGAAGAGAAAAAGCAGGAAGCGATTCTAATAAACAGTGATTTAATAAAGGCGTGTGAAGAGAGCATAGAAAAGTACATAGAGAACATTTCGCAGGGCAGGTTCAATCTCTCGGGTCTGAAGGACCGTGAGGCGAAAGTCTGCCGCTACTGCGATTACAAGTCCGTCTGCCGGATTGAGGAGATGGAGGAGTAGGTTCGACGTTCGAAGTTTTCGCGGCGGGGGATTCAACGGAAAAATGAAAACAGAGAATTTAGAATCACGCAGTTACTAAGCACCGAAGGTGCGCTCTGTCTATGGCAGTGTTCTGTCTATGGCAGTGTTCTGTCTATAGCAAACCTTTCAACGTTCGACAGAAAATGAAAACAGAGAATTTAAAATCACGCAGTTACTAAGCACCGAAGGTGCCGTCTGTCTATAGCAAACCGATGCACACACATCTCCGGGCCCTGAAGGGGCCCCATGTAAAACAAAAAGAATCCAATGCCCAATTCTCCTCAATCACGCCGCAACCTTTTTCCTTTCCGGGATAGGGATTGCGAATTTTTCATTCCTCTCGCTGACAAAAATAAAGAAGACTCCCAGGAGAATTTCAAAGGCTGACGTGAGGGAAAAATAAACAGTCCCCAGATTTACCGAAGAAATTGCCATAATATATTTCAATATAACAGATAACTCATAAAGAATAATAAGGATATAAAATACTTTAATTTTCTTCAAATCCATTATATCATCTGTTGCCTTTCTGAAGATAAAATAAAGGACAGCCGTGTGTAATACGGCAATAACAAACCTCATAATATTATAGTGGCTGTAATATATGAAATAATATATCAGCCCCATTGCCGGTACTATTAAATAAGCCTTTCTTAATGCTTCCTTAGGGTTCCAAAAACATAATATTATCAATATTTCCTTAATGACATAGAATGGAAGGTTATAAAAGTGGAACTTCATTAATAATAATGAAATTGGATCTGAGATGGCCTGGAAGAGGAAATAGTAAAAAAACTTACCCCTAAATTGCTTTAGGGGCGGCAATAGCCAAATACAAAGTGAAATATAAAATATTACTTGGGACAATTTCATATCTATGGTTCGGTCGTGCAATCCGGCGGGCAACTATAGGCCTCTTCCATTGTATAGCTGCCATCTGTAACTGACATTACACTTTGCCTTTCTTCAATTGTTATTGAGTCGCTTTGCCCTTTGTTTAATAATTCTTTAATTACTGCTGTGCTGTAGAACTTCAAAACATCTGAAGCAGAAAAACTCTTAAAGGAGCCTTTAGAACTGTATATTTGAGCTCTTTTTGAATTCAGTATATAAAGCTCTGTTCCTTCAAACCTGAACATAAGGCAGTCACCCGTTTGGTTTAACATCTGCTGTAATTGAGAAGCAGGTATTTTAACAGATTGCAGGACAGGCCCAAATAAATTATCCGCTTCTTCTTTTAAGAATAACTTTCCCGCTACTGTCTGTGCGGAAGAAATATGACTGCAGAAAACTAAAAAAAACAGCACTGATAGTAAAGAACATAGATTAAACTTTTTCATTTTTTCCTGAAATGTTTTATGATTAATAATTTGATTTTAGTGTCAGGGGTGTAAAAGCCAGGCAGAAGCCCCATAGAAGGAGCTTCCGCCATAGCCGCTTTTGCTTTGAGGGGGATTACTTTAATAAAAGCATCTTTCTCATTGAGGTGTAGCTACCGGTTCTTAATTGATAAATATAAATACCGCTCGGGAGATTACTTCCATCAAATGATACGCTATATTCTCCAGCTGGTTTTATATCGTTTACAAGATCAGCCACTTTGTTCCCCAACATATCGTAGACCTGAAGATTTACCTGACTGTTTTCTTTTAGGGAATAATAAATCTGAGTTCTTGGATTAAAAGGATTGGGATAGTTTTGTCTCAAAGCCCAAGAATCTACTTTCTCTGCAAGTTTTTCCTGCTCATTATTGTCACCCCTCTTATAGAGCGGTTCAGCGCGACCTGAGACTTCGTCGCTGTAAACAGAATATTGGTTTGCATTACTCTTTACCCTTACTCTATATGTGCATTTTTCGTTACCGCTGGTAAGATAATAAAATTGTGGATCAACAAAGAAATTGTTTGTTGTTGTTCCGATTACTTCCCATGGATCATATGGGGCACTCAATTTTCTTGAAACTTCATAGTAGGCTACATTTTCTGCATTATCATTATAGTCCCAACTCAATCTGTTGCAATTATCCCCAGGGTTGGCGTTGAGCACGACATTCTGAGGTTTTGATGGCGGCGCAGCATAGGCCTGATTCACATAAATATCTAGTGAATAAACTCCATTTGCAGGAGCACCATTTATCTTAAAGCCTATTCCCGTTGCGTTTCTATCGGCTCTCTGGGAATTCGGGTTGCTCCATGGAGTAAATACTTCATTAAACCCTTCCCTGAAAGCATCCTTTCCATGGCCTATTCTTGCCAGATAATCGACAGCCGCTCCTGTAGCAGGATCCTTTAAGATCAATAACTCATTAGGTGTGGTATATCCGTTATAATTAAAAGGTATCATATCGGTTTCAGAATAGCCGGTCGCTTTGTTTGCAGCCAGTTTTGTATAAACAGGCAGGTATCCACCGAAATATGATCTGGTAGCCATCTCGTTCACCACCCAATTGTATCTACCTGAAGCCGGTACAAGCCACATCCAATCGGCAGCCATGCCATTTGTTGATTGAGCTCTGTCCTGTCTCATGACATAAATTCCTTTCTCAGTCGAAACACTGGAACAGTTATCCCATGGTGATATTCTTTGGTGGTTTTCGATATAAAAGTACTGATTGGTTGCGGCATCAATTTCTACGCGGTAAGCAACACCAGTTGTAATAAAATCGGGAAGTGTTGCTCCTGATATTGTCTGAGACGTTTTGCCAACGGTCGTTAAATTTATCCAGCCCAGTTTATAGCGTTCAAAGGCATTAGCCATATAGGATCTTACCTCATAGCCTGATAACATTGCCCAAAAAGCATGGCCATTGTGCATTTCGTTACCGCCGAGAAGATAATGGGCAAGTTCATGAATTGTAAACCTGAATGGGTCTTTTGCAAAATAACTTGGTATAGTTGCGCCATTATTTTCTAGGATTCTTGCTCCGCCATCGACTGGAACACTATAAAATCCTAGGTCACCTATCCAGCCCATTGTAAAATCATTCATATAATGGTTATAATCATCAGCTACATTCCTCCAAATAAAGCAAGCCCAATCTACCTTATTATCCGGATTATTAGTTTGGCTATAACCACCATTAAGTGTCCACTTATCAAATTCCGCAAAATCCTGTGTGGCATCCAGCTGCTGGATTATTTCTTGCTGTATTTGTTGCCTTTTCCATCCTTGTGATACATACCAGTCACGTGTATGAGGAGCGACTACTTTTACAACTTTTCCGGTAAATTTGAACTTATTAAAGGACATCTGGTTGAAATAGTCGGTTAAGGAGTTTGGAGTTGGATTTGTGCTCCAGGTTTGGTCTACCCAAGTATTATACTTATCCGGGTATCCACCTTTAGGCCAGCGTGAGTCCGTAGTTTAATAGTTATCATCCGGGAATTCAGCAAAAATAAACAATACATTTACGGCTCCCTGCGATGGAAGTATAACTCCTCCGGTTTGAGTAGGACTTGATGTAATTGTACTTACAGCATGATAATAGTTATACTGGTCTAAGGTAAGCGGCTGACTGCTTACTTGGTTAAGTGATTGGCTTCCTACTTGTGAAAAGCTATGGGAACTAATTGTAAGAAGAAATAAGACAATAACAAATATCCATATTTTCATTTCTACTCCGTTATTTGAGGTACAACATTTTTTTAGTTATTGAAGATTTTCCAACTGTCAATTTGTAGAAATAAAGTCCTGAAGAAATGTCTCCGGCATTAAATGTAACAGAGTGCTTCCCCTGTGTCATAAAGCCATTTACAAGAGTTCTTACTTCACGCCCGAACATGTCATAAACTTTCAGTTCGGTATCGGATGAGACTGGGAGGTTAAAGCTGATGACCGTACTTGGGTTAAATGGATTGGGATAATTCTGTTCAAGAACAAAGTTATCCGGGACAGTTTTCCCTTTGTCCTCTTTTACAGAAGTCGGTAGATAGCCCAACGTATCGCCGTTTATAACGCAGCCGATCAAAGTCTTGTATTCGACTTCTATTCCTTCCCAAACAAGGCCAAACCCTTTTGCGATTATCTCATCCCTTTCCCATGTCCTGAAATCAAGTAATGTATCACCGTTTTCTACCCTGAAGTAGAAATACCTTATTGCATATGCAGTGGTATACTTTCCAAATATATTTGCATCATATGTTTTGGTTATGAATGCGATTTTAGGCGTGTTTCCTATTGTGTCTTTACCTGGCTTTACCGTCCATCTATCCGTATTTCCTGTGATTGGAAATCTATAAACCAGTTCCTTTCGTCTTGTCGGAGATAAGAAAATACTGTCCTGGTTTGGAGATACCATAAAGTCCCATCTGTCAAACCAGGTACTATCATTATTAAAACGCAGGAATCTATTGCCTCGCTGGTCAGTCGAGTCCTGAGTTATCTTCTCCACCTCAATTCTTCCATCATCATATTGGTAAACCCAGGTATTTCCCAGCTTACTTGGGAAGTAAGTTGTATCATTCACCTGAGCATATGCATTTAAGCTAAGAACTGTTAATATTAAGTAAAATGCTAGTTTCTTCATGTTTTATTCCTTTTTTTAGTTATTGCACTGAGAAAGGATCTGTTTATATAAAGCCCGTAGGATAAATTTTAGAAAGAAATAATGATTCAAGAGTAGTTAAATTGAAAAATAAATTTTCAATTCCGAAATCAAAATGAGACAACAATCCTATAACTTTATAAGTATTTGTAAAATTTGATTTTGGTATAGGAGTTATAACCATTATTACTTTTCTAAATGACTTAATGAAAACTTCCACAAAAGTATTTATAGTTTGTTACCATCACTGTCCGAGATCAACAGAACCCGCCAGAGAAAGGATATTTATAAACGAATCCTCTGGATTCCTATTAGCTTTGCTCACTGACAAAATATCTATGGGAAAACAGTTTTATTTTCTAAAATGAGTAAGTAATTCTCTTCGTATGTAACGATAAGATGGTCCCAAACTCGGGAAATTTTCAAAAAATCATTTATTACTGGAGGGTCAACCATATATGTCGCGATGCCGGGTTTTAACGCTTATCAATTCTATGAGACACCAATAATAATCCCAATACATCTCCAGAATGAACGACAAAAAATAGCATTTTTTTCACTGAACCGAAGTAGTACTGATACTATATTTTCAATTTGAGTTCAGACATTCTTCTAACTTCTTTTATTTCAATTATTTGCAAAATGATTTTTTTACAAAAAAAAATTTTCTTTGTCATTTTCATGGCAAAACAGGGGGTATTAATACCCCCTCGTAGTATTAGTACTACGCCGGGATGTTGTTATGGCAGGAGAGTAAAAGCCAGGCAGAAGCCCCATTGAAGGAGCTTCCGCCATAGCCGCTTTTGCTTTTGAGGGGGATTACTTTAACAGGAGTAATCGAATGAATTGATATAAGTAAAAATTCTTTACCGCAGAAGCAGCATTTTCTTAGTTTCAGAATAGTTTCCAGTTCTTAGCTGATATACATACATCCCACTGGGGAGGTTTGAGCCGTCAAACTCTACCTTATACTCACCTGCACTCTGCTCTTTACTGACAAGTGTTATTACTTCACGTCCCAGTATGTCAAATACTTTCAGGTCAACAAATGACCTTTTTGCGATTGAATAGCTTATGATTGTTGCCGGGTTAAAGGGATTTGGGAAATTCTGGCTTAACCTGAATTTGGAAATCACCTGATTATCATTTACATCCATAAGGTTTATCTTACACGGGGAAACTGCCCACCATATATCCGATTTATTATTTTCAATATGCTCCCATACAATACAGGCTTCTGCATTGTCAACGGAAGAATATGTATATGGTGAATGGTTAAAATATGCCGCCTTTGGCTTAATATCATCGCCCGGTGAATTTGAAAAATTGATGAGTGTGTCTAGTCTGTAATCCGGTATATAATGGTATTCTACAAATATTTCCTTGTTCCCTTGAATAGAATCGGTATCAAATGCCAGAAAAAAGGGAAATGAGTTATTCCCGGAGTTGCCGGTGATGATGGGGTAGTCGAATATAGTGGGATGCTCAAAATTACAGGAAACGTTCACTGGCTTTTTGGGGTAAAATCCGGTGATTACTAATTTCCATACGGAATTTTCTTTCGTCTGGTAAATATACTCCCCAAATGGAGCCCATGAAGGATTGATGTTGTCTGTGCCCTCGGATACTTTTGTAATTTCCCAATACGGTTTCTGTTCCCTTATCTGACCGACATATCTGGCACGATAGATTTGCCTTTGGCCAATTTCACCTTTTTCATACAAGATCGTAGCATCCAGCATTTCATAATATGGATATATTACAGGATTTGCACAATTAATGCTGTCAACTACAGTTATTTCTGAAGATGTTGTTTTGTAAAGAAGTTTCCCGTCTTCTATCCAGACAAGGGCATGATTGCTTAATGAAGGACTAATGCTGTTTTTAAGTGTGTCTGTCAGAACAGACGCTTCATTAAAACTTTTGTTCTTAAAGTTCCTGCTGTAAAGAACGCTGCGGGCATTTTTATAAGACTGCCAGACAACATTTACAGAAGAATCCTCACGATTATAAGAAATTACGGGAGACGTATTAGGCATTGTATCGGACCAGACAGTATATATGCTGTCTTCAAGGGGATCGATCTGCTTTAAGTAAATCGTGTATTTTGAACCTAATCGGTTTTCCCAGCAGATAAAAGAGTTGTGTGACTGACGAGTTATTATCGGCGAAGCAATGCTGAAGTTCCTGTTATCTCCCGGGATTGTAACAAGAGGGCTCGTCTTAAAATCCTGTGAGAAAACCTTTACTGAAAGAAGCACGGTAATTAACAATAAATGAGCCGGTAAACGTAAAAATCTCATATTTGTTATCCTTTTATTTAAAATTTAATTTGAATGATTCCTGTGCCTGATAAAAATTCCGTACATGAGAACTTAATCCAATATCATATAAACCTAAAGATTTCAGCACTTAAAAGAAGGGGCTGTCCCATAACTCAAATGAGACAGCCTTTCCGATAATGTCATTTCAGAAGAAGCATCTTACCGCTCTTAATAAAATTATCAGAACGGATCTCATAAATATACATCCCGCTTGGAAGAGACGAGGCTTCAAACCGGACCTTGTAACTTCCTGCAGACTGCTCCTTATTTACAAGAGTCTGAACTACACGCCCAAGCATGTCGTAAACTTTTAATTTAACAAAAGAAGCTTTGGGAATTGAATAACTAATGGTTGTTGCCGGGTTAAATGGGTTTGGGTAATTCTGGCTGAGTTTGTAGGTGTTTACCAATGCCTGATTATCTTCAACTGCAAGCAGATGGGATAAATCGTATTTCCACAGACCATTGCTGGATGCAAGGAACAGCCAGTTGTCTTTTACCGCAAGTGCATGAGGCAATAGAATTGTTGCTTCGGGCAGCCCTGGTGTAATATCCTTCCACTGATTACTGCTTATAGTCCCGGAGTAAAGTTTTATATTAAACGTATCTCTACTGAGTCCGGTAAGAAAAATCAGGCTGTCGGTGGATATTGCATTAGAGACACTGATTCGCGGCGTAAGAGGAACCCGAAGACTATCCCAGCTTTCCCCTTCATTTGATGAACGGTAAAAAAGGCTGTCATTTATCACAAAAACATATTTGCTGCCGGCAAACATGAGTGTAGATCCCGGATGCCGAAGGCTGCCGGAAACATCTTTCCAGTTCAGCCCGTCATTTGTGGACTTAAAAAGGCCGCCGCCATACTGTGCAGTATAGAGATTGCCATTGTGTGAGAAGAGGAAGTCCAGCTGGGCGGGAGAAGGAGGGGTTAAGGAAAGAGTATCCCAGGAGTCGCCATAATCAGTGCTCTTGAGAAGATGCTCCAGGAATTTAGTGGAGAAAAGAGTTCTTCCGCTGATGGCCACCGATCCTGCCCCCATGAAGCCTGAAAGGACCACCTTCCATGAATGCCCGCCATCATCGGAGCGGAATATACACGGCTCGTCTTCTGCTGCAGCGCCTGCAACACGGGTCCAGTTCCCATAAACAAATATGGTATCATTTAAAAACAGGATGTGCTGAGGCTCTGGAGCAGTAAATGAGCTCAGGCTGTCCCACGTTGCACCGTTATCTTTAGAAATGTAGAAGCTCTTCTGAGAGATTGCATAAAGAAGGCTGTCTTTGGCAGCTATATCCTGGACTGTACCTCCTTTAAGGCCGGTTTTAACCCACTGGGCCTGAATGCATGCAGATAAAAGGATTGTGAAAACGACCGATTTCAGCAAAGTTCTGTTCATTATCGCCTCCGTTTTTACCGGGTTATACTTTTATTGGTACTTCTTACAGAAAATATATTAATTTAATAATTTACCATACAGTATTAATAATTACTCTACAATATTGTTCTTGTAGGCGTACATTATGAGCTGGGCTGTATTTGATATGTTCAGCTTTTTCATCAATAAGGCCCTGTGCTTGTCTATCGTCTTTTTACTCACGTTCATCTTTTCGGCAATCTCAGAACTCTGGAAGCCTTCGCATATCAGCTTAATAATCCTGAGATCGTTAGGGCTTAATTCAGGATCTTCTTTTGAGCTCTCCATTTTTTCCTCGTTGTATCTTTCCATAACCTGCATAAGTTTCTCTTCGGTATATGCGCTGCCGAAATAATTTTCCCCGCTATTTACCGTCTCAATTGCATATACCAGATCCCCCTTTGCTACGGTCTTATTCACAAGGCCCAGTCCCCCGGCCTTCAGGATGTTATAAATTATCTCCGTGGAATCATGGACCGAGAGGAAGAGGATTTTTGCGTTTTTATCTTTTGACAATATTTGTTCAGCAGCCTCAATGCCCGACAAGCCCGGCATTGATATGTCCGTTACAACAACGTCGGGTTTTAATTCAAAATATTTTGTAATAAGTTCACGGCCCGCGCCGGCTTCTCCGGCAATATAAATATTCGGAACGCTTTCAAGCAGGCTTGCAATGCCGTTTCTTACCAGGTGGTGGTCATCTGCAAGGAGTATGCGTATTCTTCCTGATGTCATAACTTATTCTCCCAAAGGAAAATTAATCATTATCAGTGTACCCTCCCCCGGTGAGGTTATTATCTTAAATATGCCGCCATGCATTTCAGCTCTTTCTTTCATGTTCGTGATACCCATTCCGTTATGTTTCATATTTTTATTTAAGTTAAATCCCATGCCGTCATCTGAGATCATCAGGCGCAGGTTATTAGCTGTTCTTGCCAGCTCAATATTGTATTCCTTTGCGCCGGAGTATTTAACAATGTTGTTTACCGCTTCCTGAATGATCCTGAAAATGCTGATCTCAAGATTTATGTTCAGGCGCTCCTTCATGCCCCGAAATTCAACGTGCCCTTTTACCCGGCTTTGAATGTCAAAGGTATCTATGAGGTTAATGATGGAGGAATGGAGGCCTGTTTCTTCCAGCGCGCTTGGAATAAGCGAATGCGCCATAGCCCTCAGGTCGCCCGAAATCCCCTCGATGAGCCTGCTGTTCCTTAAGAGTTCGGGGGATTCATCGCAGCCTGTAAGTTTATTTATGTCGTTCTGGAGGCTGAGCTTCAGGACTACCATCTTCTGACCTATGTCGTCGTGGAGTTCGCGGGCAATTCTTTTTCTTTCCTCCTCCACTTTTTCCTGGAGATATTTTGAGAACCCTTTCATCTCCGCTTCTTTTTCTTTCAGGCTGCTTACGTCGTGCATATAAACCTGAGCGATATTAAGGTCACGTATTCCTTTTACGAGGACAGAAAAATATTTACCTGAGAAACTAAAATCAAATTCCAGTTCTTTATTCCGGCTGATAAATTCCATGGCGTTAATTTTCAGGGAAGGGAAAATGCTGTTTACCGGCTTCCCCACAATATTGCCAAGGCCGCTTTTTTCGGCCGCCGGGTTAATAAAGATGATTTCTCCTGAGCTGTTAATCCTGAGGACGGGGTCGGGGTCCAGCTCGGCAAACATTGCCATGAGGCGGATATTGTGAAGTTCAGCCGCCTGTTTTTCCAAAAGGATCTTTTTCTGCCTGGGGAGGATTGAATTCCGCATGGCAAAAAACATGACTGCAAATATTATTACCGCTATAGCGAGGGAGAAGAAAACCGGATTGCTGAAGTTCAAGAGCACGGCCAGGTAGCGGTGCAGTTCTTCCCTGAGGGGGATAATCAAGGTTAAAGACTGGTACATATCTTCAGCTCGTAAGTTTTTCTGAAAACTCTGCTATAAACTGCTTTTTGCGTATGGGGGACTTTAGTGTTTTATTTACCCCGTCGATAGCGCTATAGATCCTCTCCTCGGTAACCCCGGGCAGGATTTCGCGGAGGGCCTTGCAGAGGTAAAACTTATCCTGGTACTCCTCGCAATAGATATTTTCTTTCCAGAGCGAGCCTTTAAGGAGGCTTTTAACCATGTTTTTATCCATGAGGGAACTCCCGGCATTTTTTAAGGCAAATATAATCTTTATATTTTAAATTGAAAGTAGTATCGATACTACTTTTTCAAAAAGGCTGTTTTCGGCGTGGATTTCAAATATTTTCTCTGAAATTTATATTTTGGCGGGTCCAGAGAGGGGTATTAATACTACGGGGGGGGTATTGATATCTACAAATATTTAACCGCTAAAGCGGATATGCGTCAAGTTAACGCAGAAATATTAAATAATTATCATCAAATGCCGCGGCCAGCGGTGTTCTGTCGATAGCCCCCGGGCGCAGCCCGGCGGGAATGGGGGCGATCCAATCAATTTCAGGCGCTGCAGTCAGCTGCGCCATGTTCCCGGTCCATTACGGTAAACATCAGAAAAATTTAATCGAAATCTATAACGTATGTGGATTTACCTAACAAATTCATGCATCCCCCAAAACATGGCGCGGCTGCCGCGGCGCGATAGGGATTGGTGGGGATTCATGATTCCCGGGGTTCAGTCGCCCCATCCGGGGCTTCCTCACCCTGGGCTATCAACAGGGCACCGCTGACCGCGGCTTCAAAACAAGGATATATTAAGTTGACGTTGAAAACCTGAGGCGGGCTTGCTGACTGCATTATTTTAAATGCGCACCTTTCACCCGGTTTTTATGCGTAAATTCCCTTTAAAAAAGAAAAAGCCCGCTTAAAGAAAGCGGGCTTTTAAAACTTATCTTGAAATTAACTTAATATTAACGGCCGCCCTGCTGCTGCGGTACCGCGGGACGCTGCTGGGGAACTGAACCCTGAGTAGGGACTTTGCCGGATCTCTGAATTACGCTTTCCCTCTGGTCCACTGTTGACTGACCTGGCAGGAAGAATAAGTTAATGAGTATAGTAAGAACAACCAGAGCCCCTGCAAGCCACCATGTGCCCTTGCTTAAGAAATCTGCGGTTCTTCTTGAGCCAAACATTGTTCCAATGTTGCCTGCTCCGCCAAATGTACCGGCCAGACCGCCGCCTTTGCTTGACTGCATGAGTATCATTATAACCAATAATGCAGCAATTATTACTGAAATAAATACTAATAATGTATACATTTAACTTCTCCCGTTGAATTGTAGCGGGGGAGGGATTCGAACCCCCGACACATGGATTATGATTCCATTGCTCTAACCTACTGAGCTACCCCGCCAACAAATAAAATTTC
>JBLMYS010000048.1:0-8370 GCA_050258415.1 Acidobacteriota bacterium
AACTCCTGAACTCATAGACGTGTGGTTCGATTCAGGCTCAATGCCTTTTGCTCAGTACCATTACCCGTTCGAAAACCAGGAAACTTTTAAGGAAAACTTCCCTGCGGACTTTATCTGCGAGGGAATTGACCAGACGAGAGGCTGGTTCTACACGCTGCATGCAATTTCAACCATGCTTTTTGACAGCGTTGCATTCAAGAACCTGATAGTAAATGAGCTCATTCTGGATAAAAACGGAATGAAAATGTCAAAGTCCAAAGGCAATACGGTAGATCCTTTTGCACTTTTTGACAAGTACGGGGCAGACGCCACAAGGTGGTATCTTGTTACTACAAGCCCGCCATGGAAGCCAACCCTCTTTGACGAAGAAGGAATTGTTGAAGTACAAAGGAAGTTTTTTGGTACATTAATAAATACATATTCTTTCTTTGCATTATATGCTAATATTGATAACTTCGAGTTCAAGGAAGACCTGATCCCTTATAAGGAAAGGCCTGAAATCGACAGGTGGATCATCAGTAAGCTCAGTAGTGTTGTTTCTGAATACAGGGAACTCATGGACGCTTACGACGTGACAAAAGCTGCAAGGCTTGTGGCTAACTTTACTATAGACCAGCTTTCGAACTGGTACGTAAGGCGCTGCCGCAGACGTTTCTGGAAGTCGGATATGAATAAAAACAAGCTTTCGGCTTACCAGACGCTTTATGAATGCCTCAATACGATCTCAAAACTTGTCAGCCCGTTTGCTCCTTTCCTTTCTGAGGAAATTTACAGGAACTTAAACGATGCTACAGGAAGAGAATCCTTTGAGTCGGTTCACCTCTCGGAATTCCCGGTTTCTACCTATTACGAGAAGGAACTCGAAGAAAAGATGGATATCGCACAGAAAGTAGTCTTCATTGCCCGCTCCATGAGGGCCAAGTCTAATCTTAAGATCAGACAGCCACTCTTGAAGATCATGGTTGCAGTGGATAAAGCCAGCAGGGATGCTGTTACGAAAATGAAAGATGTGATACTCGAAGAAATTAATGTTAAAGATTTAGTTGTCCTTGAAGACGATTCGGAGATTGTTAATAAGTCGGCCAAACCGAATTTCAAATCCATTGGACCGAAATTCGGCAAAAAAGCTAACCCTGTGGCAAATGCTATCAGGGGATTCGGAAAAGATGAAATCGGAAAGCTTGAAAAAGGCGGCAGCGTAACGGTAGTACTGGATGGCGAGGAAATAGCAATTACCGCAACGGACGTTGAAATAGTCAGCACTGAAATCACAGGCTGGCTTGTTGAATCGGAAGAAGGTGTAACCGTAGCTCTCGATACCGAGCTTAACGAAGAACTTTTATCCGAAGGCCTGGCACGCGAATTTGTTAACAGAGTTCAGAATATGAGAAAGGATATGGGCCTTGAGGTTACTGACAGAATTACAATCAGCTTTAAGAGCGACGAAGGCCTTAGAAAGGCAGTCCTCTCCTTCAGCGATTATATCGTCAGCGAGACCCTGGCCGGAAGCCTTAATTCCGATGCTGAATTGAAGGACGGCTACTCCCAGGACTGGGAAGTAGGTGAATATAAATGTTCCATAAGTATTAAAAAGATGGAAGCTTAACTTTATAGAACCAGGAGGCCCAAAATGGCAACTAAATCTGACCCTAAAAAAGTAAAGAAAACTGCGGCAGAAAAACCTAAGGCAGCTAAAACTGCTCCGAAGAGCAGTGCAGGTAAAAGTAATGGTTCTGCCAAAACTGCTTCTGCGGTTAAAAAGGCAGGAAAGGCTGCTGTTAAAGATAAAGAACAGCCCAGGAAAAAAGCAGTTCAAACTAAAGTTAAGGACACTATGAAAAAGGATAAGAAAAAGGAAACCGAAAAGGAAACTCTAAAGCCTAATAAGCTTGCGCTTAAAGAAGGCCAGATTACGGTAAATGAGCAAAGACCTGCTCATCAGGATAGTGAAACAACCGAAGTCATGGTTACTTCACCCAAGAAAAACGTGCGCAAAATAAAGGGGTACGGCAAAGAGGATCTTGAATATTTTAAGAAAATTATTCTTGACAAGCGTAATGAAATCATTGAGCAGCTTCAGAACCTGCGCGAGCAGATGATGGACCCGACCACAGGTCAGTACGTAAATGAGAATTCTCCCTATTCGCTGCATATGGCAGAACAGGGTACCGACGCCATGGAAAGGGAAAAGATTTTCCTCTGGGCTCAGAGGGAAAATAAGTTCCTGGGCTATCTGGATGACGCGCTTCATAGAATTGAAAATGGTACCTACGGCATCTGTATTGAATGCATCGACGAGCCGCAGAACCTTTGCCCGACCTGCCCCTTGATTGCCAAGGAGCGCCTGGCAGCAGTCCCGCACAGCCAGCTGTGCCTGCCGGTAAAACAAAGACAGGAAAAAAAGTAAGTAGTAAGAAGTAAATAGTAAGTAGTAGAAGATCAGAAACCTAAAAAAGAGCACTGACTTGAGAGTATTATTTGTCTCACTTGTAATAGTGATAATCGATCAAGTTTCAAAACTGTTCGTAAAGGGTTTTTCTATACCTTTATTTAATATACGTTATCCCGGAATTTCATACGCTGAACAGCATGAATTTCTGGGATCTTTCCTGAAGATCACTTTTATTGAAAATCCGGGAATGGCATTTGGAATCGACCTGGGGCCTGTTTCCAAACTGCTTTTGTCTCTATTCTCGATTATAGCAAGCATCGGTATTGTCCTTTACCTCTACAGGATCAGACGTGAGGGACTGAAAATAAGAGTCGCCCTTGCGCTCATACTGGGCGGGGCAATCGGAAACCTTGTCGACCGTGTTTTTTACGGCGTTTTCTACGGCTATGGCCCTTTGTTCTATGGTAAAGTGGTGGATTTCTTTCAGGTGAAGATTGCAGGCATTAACCTCCTGGGATATAATCTGGATAACCTGCCGATTTTCAATGTCGCCGATGTTTCTGTTACTGCGGGCGTCATTCTGCTGGTCATCTTCAGCGGAAGAATACGCCAGGAAGAAGCCTCGGAAAATGAACCGGAAACTAAGCCGGCCGGGGACAAACTGGGCGAGAAACCTTTAAGTTAATTTTTTGAAAGCTAATTTTTTAAGGCGCAAATTGAGAGCACTATTCGCATCACTGTTTATTATTATTGTTGACCAGATTACCAAGCTGTATATAAAAGGCTTTTCTATTCCCGCTTTGCACCTGCACCACGACGGGATGATCTATGGCGACCATCGAAATATTATCGGTAACTTTCTCAGATTGACTTTTGTTGAGAACCCGGGAATAGCTTTCGGAATCGACCTCGGAATTTCCTCAAAACTCTTCCTGTCCTTGTTCTCCATTGCAGCCTCCGTAGGCATCATCTATTATCTCTATAAGATAAGACACGAAAAGTTTATTATGCGCTTTGCACTTGCCCTTATCTTAGGCGGCGCAGTCGGAAACCTCATAGACCGTGTTTTCTATGGCCTGTTCTACGGCTATGCACCTCTTTTCTTCGGTAAGGTTGTGGATTTTATTGACGTCGATTTCTTCGACATTAATCTCTTTGGCTATACTTACGACCGCTGGCCAATCTTTAATGTGGCAGACATGGCAGTATCCATTGGAGTGCTTTTACTCGTCATCTTCAGCTTTAAGACGAAACCTGCTTCAGATGAGCAGGAGGTTGAGGCTGCGCATGAAAACGAAAAATAATCTTTTCTCTTGCAGAGGCTGAGTAAAAAATGACGAACCTGATATCGGAGAAAAACTTCAGGTTTGAAGTCCCCCCCGGAAAAAGAAAAGAAAGAATAGACGTATACATTACAAACCTGATCGAAAACGCCACACGCTCGAAAGTCCAGAAACTCCTTGAGGCGGGCCTCGTCCAGGTAAACGGGTCTCCCGTAAAACAAAACTATAAAGTTTCCCCGGGTGAGGTGGTAACGGTAAGAATACCCATTTCACCGCGCCCTGAAAATGCAATGCCCGAGGAAATTCCGCTCGACATCATTTATGAAGATGACTACCTGATAATTGTAAACAAGCCTGCAGGCATGGTGGCCCATCCGGCCTACGCAAACTATACGGGAACGCTCGTAAACGCACTTCTGCACCATTCACAGAAATTAAGCAGCCTGAACGAAGCCGGGCGCCCGGGAATTGTGCACCGCATTGATAAGGATACAAGCGGAATTCTTGTCGTAGCCAAAGATGACGTCACGCACGCAAAACTCGCCGCCCAATTTTCCAGGCATACAATTGAAAGGGAATACTGGGCCATCTGCTGGGGAATACTAAAGGAAAAGAAAGGCATAATTGAAAAGAACATTGCCCGCAGTAAAAGCGACAGGAAAAAATACGCCGTAAGTGATACGGAAGGGAAAACCGCAATTACCTATTACACGGTGCTTGAGGAATTTGAATTTGCGTCTCTGATAAAACTGAACCTTAAGACGGGGCGTACGCACCAGATCAGGGTGCACATGGCTTCAATAAATCACCCCATTTTTGGCGACGTTACATATGGCGGAAACAAGATCGTCTACGGCCATGCGCTCCCAAAGATGAAATCACGTATAGATAACCTCCTTGAAATAATGCCCCGTCAGGCTCTTCACGCCAAGACTCTTGGGTTTTACCACCCGCACACTAATGAGTTTGTCCGTTTCGACTCTCCCTTACCCGGGGATTTCCAATTGCTTTTAGAAAAGCTTAGGATCACCGAAAACCATAATTCCTGAATTACCACTGAATAGCCACGATCCTCAGCGGAGGGTCGTGGCTATTCATAAAAATTAAAATCCAAATTAAGCAAAAAAAAAAGCCCCCGGAGGATAGTCCCCCGGAGGCTTAAGATGTGTTAACTATGATTCTAACTTAGAATGAGTAGCGTGCGCCTAACTGCATCTGGTAGCGTGAGGCAATATTGTCATTCTGGAACGGATCCGGCTTATCCTTGAAGCTGAATACCGGTCTGTTGTTTGCATCAGCACCGAGATACTTTATAACACTATCGTTCTGGTTGTTAACCGACTTTACCCATCCCCAGTTGGATTTTATCAGGTTGGGGAGGTTAAGAATATCAAGTGACACTTCAAAGTTGTGTCCTGCAATAAGAGGAATTTCCTGAACAAATCTGAAATCAACCTGGTGTGACCAGGGAACATTAGCACCGTTGCGTTCCATGATCTGTCCGCGGTGTTCTTTCAGGTAGTTGTCTCTCTTGATATAGTTTTCAAGAGCCTGGGCCATAGCAGGATCGGCTGTGAAAACCTTATTCTTCAATGAACCGAGCTGGATTTCAGCAGGATCCAGAGCATTCTTCGGAATGTAAATCATATCGTTTGAATTTGCACCATCGTTGTTTACGTCGCCGTCATATGTATATGAGAAAGGAAGACCTGACTGGCCGTTGTAGTAAAGTGTAAATGTGCTTCTGTAGTTTGTGAACAATTCAGCTGTATATGAAAAAGCAACTAAGATACGGTTGCGGATCTCGAAGTTTGAAGTAGCAAGATCAGGGTTGTTCGGATCGTTTGTAATCGGGTTATATCTCCACTGTGAGAGCGCCTGGCTTGAAACAGTGCTGTTCAGATCCTTTGCTCTTGTGTAAGTATAAGCAACGTTTGTATATAATCCCATCGGGAGTGTTCCCTGTACCTGAGCGGTAAGGTTGTACTGGTAACCCTTGCTTGTGTTCTTCATGAGTATAACGTTTGTAAATGCAGAACTGTAGCCGTTTGTACCATACTTGTAGGTTGTTCTTCCCGGATCGCCAACACCTGTAGCGAATTTAGAAGCCTGCGGAATAATGTTGATATCCTGGTAAGTAAGATCATTGATTGATTTTGAATAAATACCTTCCAGTGTACCTGTAAGACCGAAAGGCAGCTGATGGTCAACTGCAGCGTCAAAACGTGCTACCTGAGGCATCTTGAAATTGCCTGATGTAAGGTCAACTTCTGTCTGCTTGATTGCTGTCAGATCTCTTCTCTGTGAGTTCGGATCAGGATTAAATTTGAAGCCGGCTGGTAAGCCTTTTCCTGTACTGAGGTCAATTCTTCCGAATTCAACACCTGTGTTTCCGTACTGGTTCGAAATCCAGACGTAAGGAATACGTCCTGTAAATATACCGGCTCCGCCGCGGACCTGTGTTGTACGGTCGCCGTTAACATCCCAGTTGATACCAAATCTTGGTGAGAAGAGGAGCTTGCCGCTTGGAACTTTATTTGTTCCAAGATCCATACCCTGTCCCTTGGCAAATACCTGGTCGATAGTCGGGTTGTATGCCGGATCACTCGGGAAGAAAGGAGCATCAACTCTTAAACCAAGAGTTACTTTCAGGTTGTTTGTGGCCGACCATTCATCCTGTGCATAAAGGCCTAACTGGAAAGCGTTGAAATGAGCTGCTTCCATAGGATTTGCGGTATTTGAATAGCTTAACTGATAACGTGAGGGGGTACCGTTTCTCAGTGAGTCAATATTGTCAAATTCATAGTATCCATAAAGGTTACGGATAAAGAGGTTCCTGAACTTATAGAACTCGTTGTGTGTACCGACTGTGATAACGTGTGCTCCTGTATAATAGGAGAAGTTATCTGTAAGTTCAAATATATCCTGGTCGAGCTGGTTTGCCTGTGAATATTCTTCGGCACCCGCCTTCAAAGTAAAGCCAGGAATTGTTGTCTTAACAAGAATTGAGGGGAAAGCTCTACCTGAAGGATCGCGTGTATCTCTTATTCTTGTATAGCCTGCAATAAGTTCGTTAGACATTGTGTTGCTGAATGTGCTGCTCAACTGTAAGACTGAAGAGTTTGTGTTTGTGTTGAACTGGTACATTCTGTCTGCAAATTCCAGCGTTGAAAGGCTGCGTCCTGTCTTCTGGTCGCTTCCGTCAACAAAGTTATGTCTGAAAGTTAATTTGTGAGCATCTGAAATGTTATAATCGAAACGTACGAAAAGTTTGTTTGAAGGGCGTTCGGTTGAAAATGATCCGAAACCTCCCGGGTTATAACCGTACTTTGTAGTTAAGATGTTCTGCATCTGTGTAGCCAGATTGGCCTTGTCTGCCAGATTGCTGCCCTGTGTTAAAGAAAGGTTATCGGCAGGATCTGTACGGCGTGTAAATTCACCGTTTGCAAAGAAGAATAACTTATCCTTAATGATCGGACCGCCAATGCGAAGACCGGTCTGATATTCACTGAATTTATTTACTTTTGCCTTTGCTGCATCAGGACTGTAACCCATGAAGTTCTGGTTTCTGAAGTATCCGTATGCAGAACCTGAGAAGTTGTTGGTACCGCTGCGTGTAATAGCGTTGATACCGCCGCCTGTAAAACCGCCCTGGCGAACGTCGTAAGGAGCTATAACAACCTGGAATTCCTGAATAGCGTCAAGGCTTATAGGTGTTGTTCCAGCCTGTCCGCCCGGAGTTCCTGATGAACCCAGACCGAAAAGGTCGTTGTACTGTGTACCGTCAATCTGAATGTTGTTGAAGCGGTTGTTTCTTCCGGCAGCTGAGCTTGAACGTCCGTCAAACTGCGGAGTAAGTTTTGCAAAATCCTGGAAGCTTCTTGAAACGGTTGGGAAAGCTTTAATTTCTTCAACGCCCACGTTGGTTGAAGCGCCTGTGCGGCTACCGCTGATGACAGCATTCCTGTCGGCAACTACGTTAATAGTACCGGTCTGAATGCTCTCTGAAGATAATTTGAAGTCGATTGTGTAATTCTGTCCTAAACTAAGTGAAATACCCTCTTTTACCTGTGTTGTGTAGCCGATAAAAGAGGCTTTTACTGTGTATGGTCCGCCGACACGCATGTTGCTGATATTGAATTTACCATCCACACGTGAAGTGGTACCGAACTGCGTTCCTGTCGGAACATGTATGGCAACTATGGTTGCTCCCGGCAGGGGCTGACCTTCGTTGTCAACGATTGTTCCGTTCATTGCTGCAGTTGTGACGCCCTGCGCAAAGGTCTGCGAGGCACCAAACAAAACAAAAAGAACAAATAAAAGAATTTGTCGTTTGACTATTCTCATGATTTCTCCCATTTAGGTTGATGTTAAAAAGAACAAATATTGTCGGATGAACTAATTTTTTCTGTGTAAAGATAAATTAATTATCTTAATTGGCAAGTGGTGAATTCCTTAAAAATTAAGACTTAACAATTATTTAACATTAAAAAAATCGTTATATTTTCAAGAAGCTTAATAAAATTTTCAGAAGTGCCATGTAAATTTATGAGAAATTACCCGAAAATTAATTTAAAATCTTTGGGAATTGAAGTAAAAAAAACTCACTATTTTATCAAAAAAAACGACCAGCCAGTCACAATTTTGAGGCTTAACAATGAACCGTAGAAAAACTCTGTTGATTTTAGTGTTCTT
>JBLMYS010000049.1:0-6770 GCA_050258415.1 Acidobacteriota bacterium
TTTTTCTTCATGAATTGACCCCGGTGATTTGTTGTGAGGAAATATAGGGGTAGTAAATATGAAAAGCAAGAAACAGAATCTCTCCTATGGCTGCGCCTTCAGGAAATAGTTTCTGTAATCACCTTTCTTTTTATCTGGTCATATTTTTTCATCTTCCATCAGATATCCGCCTATTCTTCCAAAGCGTCTTTCGTTTTTGATCCCCTCGTTTTCACCGTACGGGTGGCCCCCAAAGCCGTGGCGCATCATGGCAATTGCACGCGCCCAGTTCTTTTGACTGTCGCGTGAGGCAAATAGCTGCATAACCGACTGGCTTATTACCGGAACGGGGACTTCCATGTGCAAAGCATCTTCAATAAGCCAGTTAACCTCACCTGTGTCTTCTACATACGGCGGAACCGTTTCCAGGCCTTTTAAGTTCTTATACGACTCTTCCATCAGCTCTACAAGCCATGACCTGATGACACTTCCGTGATTCCAGGCGTGGAGAACTTCATTTATATTGAGTTTTTCCCTGAAACGCTCCAGCATGTCCATGCCTTCGCCTATGGCCTGCAGCATACCGAACTCGATTCCGTTATGGACAAGCTTTACAAAGTGGCCCGAGCCGGATGGCCCCGCATGCACGAAACCTTCAGGGACCGCAAGGTCTTTTAATATCGGGGCAATTATATTAACCGGCTCCGTTTCTCCTCCCACCATAAAGCAGGCTCCATGCCTTGCGCCTGAAATCCCGCCGCTTGTGCCGCAATCTATAAAATACATCCCCTTCTCTTTCATTCTTCCGGCACGCCTTATTGAATCCCCCCAGTACGAATTGCCCCCATCGACAATAATATCACCTTTTGCCATAACCTGGGAAAGCTCATCTATTACAATATCCACCACCTTCCCGGCCGGAACGTAAAGAAACACTACACGGGGCCTTTCAAGATCTTCAATCAGCCCTTTTACATCTTTGGCTTTTTGAATGGCCGACTCTCTTAATTCCTGTGAAAGCTCAGACTTATCCATTCCGGCAACCTTGTAGCCCTTATCCATAGCCTGAAGCGCAAGATTGCCTCCCATTTTACCCAAACCGATTATTCCGAAGATCCTTTTTTTATCATCCATTATAATTCTCCTTTACTTAAATCTTTCTTAGTACCGCCCTTGCCGGCGCCCCGTCGCAGCCAATGAGTCTTATTGGCAGGCATATCATTTCATAAGCGCCTTCGGCTATGTCTTTCAGGTTAAGCCCTTCAATGATCCAGATGCCCTGCCCTAAGAGTGTTCTGTGGACCTCCTCATCTTCTGAGTGTGTACCAATGGAAAGAAAATCAATGCCTACAAGCTGAACTTTCCTTTCGGCCAGATACTTTGCCGCGCGGGCTGAAAGTCCCGTGTAATTGGTGCTGAAATCCATATTAAACCACTCCCTGTCGGAGTTGCGGGTCTTAAAAAGCACCCGGTCATTCGCCCTTATATCGTAATCTCTTATGTCCGGGAGGTCCACAACCTCAGGGTTCTTCACCTCAATTACCAGGGCCTCTCCCATTAAGGCCTCTAAGGGTACCTGTGAGATGTCCTTTCCATTATTAATGAAGTGGAACGGCGCGTCCATATGTGTCCCCGTATGGGCACTCATTGAAAGTCCCGAAACGTTGGCGTCTTTTCCTTCGCTTATGCTTGAAATTCTGTAGATTGAAACCTCGGGCTCCCCGGGCCAGTGTACCATACCGCTATGAACGGGGGCACTAACGTCAATCCACAGGCTGTCTGATGTGCGGCTGTTATTCAAATCCTTTTCCCCTTAGTTTATTTGCCGGATTAAGGCTCACTATAATTTTAAGTAAAAAGACTCCCTGAGGAAAATCAAGGCATTAAGCCGATTCTAAAAATTTGTGGCAGTGATTCCCGTGCATGGGTAATAAAATTTCCATCAATTGAATTAAGGCTATTAATTTATTAATAATCCTTAGGTACAGTTTTATTAAGAACTTAATTTTTATAAAGCTTAAGGGACGGAAATGAAGAAACAGCCTGAATCAAAAGCTCAGACGGAAATAAATGATAAAAAAGAGACTGAGAATAAAGTAAGGACTGATGACGTCTTTACAAAAAGGACGGAACTTACGCAGAATTTTAAGGCAGTGCGTGCTTTCACGTGCACACTCTGCAATCCACTTAAAACTGAAGACTATGTTATTCAGTCCATGCCGGACGCAAGTCCGGCAAAGTGGCATCTGGCTCATACGAGCTGGTTTTTTGAAACTTTCGTGTTAAATAAAGCCCTGAAGGATTACAGCCTGTTCAACCCCATATTCAGTTATCTCTTCAACAGCTATTACGTTCAGGCGGGAAAACGCTTTACGCGCTCAATGCGTGGGCTCATCTCGCGCCCCACGGTTTCGGAGGTTAACGATTACAGAAAGCACGTCGATGAGCAGATGCTGGAATTACTCGACAAGGCTTCCGATGAAGAACTGGAGAAAATAGCCCCGGTAATTGAACTCGGAATTAACCATGAACAGCAGCACCAGGAACTCATTCTTACAGATATTAAGAATATGTTTTCGCTTAATCCTCTCTATCCTGTCTATAATACCGCCAAAGAGGCCCAAATTGTGCATATTCCACCGGTTGAATGGATCAGCTTTGATGAAGGGATATACCGCATCGGCTACGAAGGCAAAGGTTTTGCTTTTGATAATGAATTGCCAGTCCACAATGTTTACCTGGAGCCCTACAGGCTTGCTTCACGCCTTGTGACAAACGGCGAGTACCTCGATTTTATTGAGGCCGGAGGCTACAGGCATCCGGAACTCTGGCTTTCAGACGGATGGTCGATTGCAGAAATGGAAAACTGGCAGGCACCTCTTTATTGGCATAGAAAAGAAGGTGAATGGTTCAATTTTACGCTTGGAGGCTTATTGAAATTAAATCCTTCGGAACCAGTTTGCCACGTGAGTTATTATGAGGCGGATGCCTACGCGCGCTGGGCCGGATACCGCCTTCCTAAAGAAGAGGAGTGGGAAGCTGCGGCCTCAGACCATCCGATGGACGGGAATTTTGTAGAAAACGGGTATTTTCATCCCTCCCCGTTAATGCATAATATTGCTTCTCCCATACTTCATCAGATGTACGGGGACGTGTGGGAATGGACTTCGAGCCCTTACGTGGCTTACCCCGGCTTTAAGACCCTTCAGGGTGCACTGGGCGAATACAACGGGAAATTCATGTCGAACCAGATGGTCCTGCGCGGCGGCTCCTGCGCCACCAGCCTGTGGCATATAAGAAGAACATACAGAAACTTTTTCCACCCTCACAGCAGGTGGCAGTTTACAGGAATACGCCTTGCAAAAGACGCACCGGTAATATGAGAATAATAAATTCCGGCGCCAACCTCCGCTCTATGAATGGCGCCTTAAGATTTTACTGATATTCACGATCAGCTTGTTAAACAGCACTGATATTCTATTAATGTCAACCGGAGGAAAGACTCTATGTTACAGAACCAGCTCGTAAAAGAACCAGGCTTGCACGAAGAAATTCTCGAAGGCCTGCTTGCAGAATCAAGAAGACTGCCAAGCAAACTGTTTTATGACGAAAGAGGCTCAAAACTCTTCGACCTTATCTGCATGCTTGATGAATATTATCTTACCCGGACAGAGACCCGGATAATGGAGGATAACATCCGGGAGATTGTAACTTATATCGCCGGGCCAAAGACTGCCCTCATTGAATTTGGAAGCGGAAGCAGCACCAAAACCCGCCTTTTGTTTGACAATATGAAGGAACTGCCTCTTTATATTCCGGTGGATATTTCCGAAGAACATTTGCAGAAATCCGCAGAAAAGCTCAGGCTCGATTATCCCGGCCTGGAGGTTATTCCTGTTGTCAGCGATTACACAAAAGAGTTTGAATCCTCCTTCGACATGATCCCTAAAGACTACAGCAAGGTGCTCTATTATCCCGGCTCAAGCATCGGCAATTTCACTCACAGGGAGCTTCAGCATTTCCTCAAAAGAGTTGCACACTTCCTCGGCCACGGCGGAGGCTTCCTGGTTGGAATCGACCTGAAAAAAGATTCTTCAATTCTGCATAAGGCCTATAATGACAGAGAAAACATTACCGCACTCTTCAACCTGAATATTCTTGAAAGACTCAACAGGGAATTTGGCGCAGACTTTAATACTTCGAATTTCGAGCATAAGGCGGTCTATAACCACATTAAAGACAGAATTGAGATGTATCTGGTAAGCAAACTTGTGCAGACGGTACATATTTTCGGCACAAAGATATTTTTGGCAAAGGGAGACAAAATACTTACGGAGTATTCATACAAATACGACCCGGAGGAATTTGAACGCCTGACGCATGAATGCTTCAGAAAAGAGACGGTGTGGACTGATGAGAAAAATTTTTTCAGTATATGGTACATGACCGTTAAATAGCCGGCTTCCGGTTTTGCTCCTTTTGAAGTAATTTGTTACTTTTATAAATTCTTAATAATTCCGGGAAAAGCACTTGCGATGCTGAATGAGTTCAAACTTCTGGTTTTTCATAAAGTTGCAACTGAGGGGAGTTTTTCAAAGGCTGCCGAGGATCTTTTTGTAAGTCAGCCCGCAGTTACAAAACAGATAAACTCACTTGAGGATGAACTTGGCATTAAACTCTTCGAGAGGAATAACAAGGGAATTACCCTTACTGCTGCAGGAAAACTTTTTCTTGAGCATGCGGGCGTTATACTCTCCCAGTTCAGGCGTCTGAAAAATGACATGTCGCTCTTAAGCGAGCAGGTTTCAGGAGAACTTACAATTGGCGCCAGCACTACAATCGCGCAGTACGTGCTGCCTCCGGTGCTGGCTCAGTTCCGCCAGGCTAACCCATCACTGAAGCTGACGCTCTTAAACGAGAACAGCGAAACCATTGAAAACCTCCTGCAGAGGCACGAAATAAACTTAGGAATCATTGAGGGGCTCCCTAAAAACAACGCCCTGCAGTATACACTTTTTATTAAGGATGAACTGGTTTTAATTACACACAAAACCAGCATTTATCACCGCCTTGAATCCTGCTCATTAAATGACCTCAGAAAGTCGGACCTCGTCCTGCGCGAAAAAGGCTCGGGCACACTGGAAGTCTTCGAGGACTTTATCCGGCAGTATGGCTTGGGCCTTGAAGAAATGAACACTCTCATACAGCTTGGCTCTACCGAGAGCATAAAGCTTTTTCTTAAGCATGCCGATGCAATCGGAATCGTATCCATTCAGGCCATGAAAGAGGAGATCCAGCGGGGCGAATTCAAGGTAATTGAGCTGGAGGAAGGGAGGATCTTCAGAAATTTTTATTTTGTGCATGAAAAAGGGACCCCCGAAAAACTTGTGAGCAACTTTGTCTCATTCCTTAAGAACCGCTATAACGTCCAGGTATAACCTATAGTTATACCCAATAACATTTATTCATTAGAAATACTGCGGTAAAACTGATAATTTACCGTACAAACAAATTGGATTTTAAGGAATGGAAAAACATTTATACGCAAAGATCACCTTTATATTGCTCATTGTACTTTGCATTCTCCCCTTTGTGCCCGCCCCGCTGGCGCTTTTATTGGGAATTGCATTTTCACTTCTGACAGGAAACCCCTTTCAGGAAAAAACCGGAAAGATTACACATAAACTCCTTCAGTACTCTGTTATAGGACTTGGTTTCGGGATGAATGCCCTGGCGGCTCTCGACGCCGGTAAAAGAGGACTCATCTACACAGTGGCCGGAATCGCTTTCACATTCACATTCGGTTTTATTATTTCACGCATTCTGAAAGTCGACAGTAAAACCTCCTATCTCATTTCGGCCGGGACGGCCATATGCGGCGGAAGCGCCATTGCCGCCGTGGCACCCGTGATAAATGCCAAAAACGAAAACACTTCTGTTGCCCTCGGAGTCGTTTTTATACTTAACAGCATCGCGCTTCTTGTATTTCCTGCAATAGGACACCATTTCCACCTCACAGAAGGACAGTTCGGCCTCTGGTCCGCTATTGCCATACATGATACTAGCTCTGTCGTTGGAGCTTCCTCGCAATACGGCAAAACCGCGCTTGCTACGGCAACTACAATAAAACTGGCCAGGGCACTCTGGATAATACCGGTAGCCCTTGCCTCGGGACTTGCATTCCGGAGCGACGTAAAGAAGGTTAAAATACCTTATTTTATCATCGCGTTTTTTATAGCAATGCTGCTTAACACCTATCTTCCCGTTATCGCTCCCGTATCTGATGTAATTTATCAGATTGCCAAAAGAGGACTTGTAGTGACACTTTTCCTGATTGGCGCCAATTTATCGCGCAAGACGTTAAAAACCGTAGGCGTAAGGCCTTTTGTTATGGGAGTCTTACTGTGGCTCGCCGTTTCCTCCATTACGCTGTTTTTTGTATAAAACATAATGAATAATATCATTCCCCTGACTAGCCCCGACCTTCAGGTCTACGGTGTATACACAAATTGGTACCGGTTTATTCCCATTACCATGGAATTCAATAACCCTATGAAACATAGAGCATCTTTAACTCCGCAGTAACTAAGCCCCGAAGAGGGGCGCTTTGTTTGTAGCCCGGGGTGAAGAAGCCCCGGACGGGGCGACTGAACCCCTGGGAACCGGATTCCCCCCCCCACACACCAAAGAGCCCCGATGAGGGGCGACATGTATCGGAATATGGTTTAATTTGTTGCGGAATGGTTAAAACCATGGGAAAATGGTTTAATCTGCCTGGTAAAACCCGGCAC
>JBLMYS010000050.1:0-3313 GCA_050258415.1 Acidobacteriota bacterium
TTTAAAAAAAGAACTGCCGTGGAAGAGGGCACAACCACGGCAGATAGTTTGTCATTTAAAGGAGGGATGAGAAACTATGTTTATTCTTCCACTGCTTCACAGCAGTACCTAATATATTACAAAGCCTGTGCCATAACGGGAGTGCGGTTTTCAGAAAGGAAAGTAGATGAAGAAGTCCTGATTATTCCGAATTTAAGAAAATGGGATTTCCACGATTCCCGAAGATTGGAAAACGCTTCGGGCATAAAAATTTTATTTATACGAAATATGGTAGTGCCCTATAAAAAAAAATTCGTTAATTTCGTATGCAACTATAAAAATTATTATATAAAGGGTTTTACATGGCCGATGAGGGATTAGGTCTTACGATAGACCTTGAAAGTGAGATCTTAAAGCTGAAAAAAGAGTTGAATGCGGTTATTCTGGCGCATTACTACCAGGAATCGGAAATACAGGACATGGCCGATTATATAGGCGACAGTCTGGAGCTGGCAAGGAGGGCAAAAGAGACCAAAGCCGACGTAATAGTTTTTGCGGGGGTGCATTTCATGGCAGAGACCGCAAAGATATTAAATCCGGAGAAACTGGTGCTCCTGCCCGATCTGGAAGCCGGGTGTTCACTTGCTGAGAGCTGCCCAGCTGAGAAGTTCAAAAAATTCCGTAGTGAGCATCCGGATCACGTGGCAATTACATATATAAACTGCACGGCCGAGGTCAAGGCCTTAAGCGACATCATCTGCACCTCGAGCAACGCTGAGAAGATAATAAGGCAGATTCCGGAAGATAAGCCGATTTTATTTTCGCCTGATAAGAACCTGGGGCGTTACCTTTCAAAGAAGACCGGGCGCAACATGTTACTCTGGGACGGCAGCTGCATTGTGCATGAAACCTTCAGTGAAAGGAAGATCATTGATCTTAAGGTAAGGCATCCGAAGGCAAAAGTAATTGCGCATCCCGAGTGTGAAGACGTGATACTGCGTCATGCAGATTACATTGGATCAACAAGCAAACTGCTTAAATTTGTGCAGGAAGATGAAGCAACTACATTTATTATTGCAACAGAGCCCGGAATTATACATCAGATGGAGAAATCTGCTCCGGGCAAAGAGTACATACCAGCTCCGGGAGAAGAAAACTCCTGCTCATGCAACAACTGTCCTCACATGAAAAAGAACACTATGGAGAAGCTTTATCTCTGCATGAAGAACTTAAATCCGAGGATAGAGATGGAAGAATCCTTAAGGATGCGTGCCTTAAATCCGATAGACAAGATGCTTCAGATGAGCTAAAGTTTTGGGAAATTACTTAGCAAAAAAAGCCGGCTCCAGAAAAGCCGGCTTTTTTATTGCTCCAACGGAATTTACTTTACAAGCATCATTTTCTTTGTGGAAACAAGGTTCCTCTGGCTTGTAAGTGACTTAGCCGTAATGCGCATAATATACATTCCTGAGGCAGACTGCCCTCCGCCATCCTGAGAATTCCAGACAGCCTGGTGTTTGCCGGCAGGAAGCTCGTCATTGATCAGTGTAGCGACTTCCCCGCCCAGGATATTATAAATTACGATTTTGACCCTGCTATCCTCCGGCAGATCGAACTGTATGTTAGTCGAGGGATTGAAGGGATTCGGGAAATTCTGGTAAAGCGCGTATTCTTTCGGTATCATTTCCTCTGACATCCCTTTTGCCAGTCCTGATGAGCTCAGAACCTTAATATTCCCTCCCCCGTTTGGGGCGCCCAGTGATGTTAAAATTGTTTTTGTACCGCTCCAGTTGCTGGAATACAGGAGTCCTGAACCCGGGTCTTTGGAAGTACCAGGGTCCTGGAGTGTTATTGCAATAGCATCATTTTCCTTATCATCAAGGCCATCATACATTTCAACAGTCAAGGAAAGAGACCCTCCCAAAGCGACCGGGTACAGGGGGTCGGTAATATCCGTCAGGTTAGCCTTAGTATCAAAGCTGGCAGCTTTGCCCGGGAGGCCTTTGATTGTGTAAACAGACATTGAGTTGACGGCATTGCTCTTTATCTGGTACATTTTGTCATCCTCGCCGCGTATGATAATGTTAGCCTGCCCCTGGTTATTCTTACCCGATTTATTATACTTCATCGTGAAGCCGAAATTAGCTTTTGATCCCGCTTTACCGTGGTACTTTCCGGCCGAATGGGTTGAAGTGATAAATCCGCCGCCTGAGATATTGTCGTTTCCAGGGATGCCGATTGTAATCAGCGTGGGATCGCTCAATTTGGAGTAGTTGCCTCTAACTTTTGTATATACGTTAAAAGTTGCTCCAAGCTTATTAAATGTGGACGAACTCACATTCCGGCTTACAGGCTGAGTTGATGAAGTCCCGACGGTTTGAACCGCGGGGTCGACTAAAAACACGGGTAGATTAGTTCCACCCTCGAGTTTTTTATCAAATATTCCTTCTTCCGGATCCTCAATGAAATCTACTCTGGCATTTGTAATGTTTCCCCTGGAATCGTCAGGGAAATCTGTTATTGTTGCCGAATATGTAAGTGTCACATTCATTGAAGTTGGAGAGGCAGTTGAGAAATAGGTAAGCCCCGTGTATTCAGCAGTGGCATCTTCATGATTTACCAGAAGCGGGCCATATGGCGATGCGTTGAAGGAGTCATTAAAGTTAACCTGATCCGTTGGAGTAAAATAAGCGTGTATTTTATAAGTTTTGGGATCAAGCATACAGTTGAAGTTATAGCTGAAAGTAAGTCTGCCCTCAGAAACAGTGGAAGACGAAACTGAACCCAGGAAGGTTTCAGCCCCATCGCCCAGCTGGTATTTGAATACAACGCTGCCGCCGGAAGTGTTAAGGCCAGGCTGTGCGGCTGGTGAAGTTACTACGGCGGTAAGAGTTACCTGATCGGAATACTGGACCTCAGATGGAAGGACAGAAACTGCCGTTGAAGCCTTGGTTATTGTTAGGTCCGCTGTATTATTGCTTCCTAAATAGGACTCGTCCCCCGCAAAACCTGCACCTAAATAAGCCGGATGCTGGCCTACATTTATTGCTGACAAGTCTACATCAGGCTTGAATGCAAAACCCTTAGTATCGGTTACTGCTGTTCCCACCGGTTTGCCATTAAGCAGGAACTCAATAGTCTTACCGCTAACGGGCAGTTCCAAGGAAGTAAGAGTAGCTTTAAGCGTATCTTTACTTCCATAGACTGCAGTAACATTTTTTACCGCAAGAACAGTTTGTGCCTGAATAACTTCCAGTTGTCCTTTTCCCTTTCCGGGAGCATAGTTGCCCGCCAGAGGTGAAAAGCTTACCTCAATATAATCGGTATACGTACC
>JBLMYS010000051.1:0-3545 GCA_050258415.1 Acidobacteriota bacterium
GGGGACGCCTTCCAGGGGCTTTTTATTGTGCTTAAAGGCTCGGTTAAGATCTTTAAGATTTCGCCCCACGGCAAAGAGTACATACTTCACCTTTTAAGGGAAAATCAGCTCTTTGGCGACGTGCCTTTGTTTACAGGAGGCGACTGCCCGGCAAGCGTGCAGGTTCTCGAAGACAGCACGCTCCTTTTTATCCCCAAGAATGAATTCCTGAAGCTCCTGGAAAGCAATTCACATTTAAGCATGAAGGTAATGGCTGGCTTTGCAAAGCGCCTTAAATCCATTTCTGTAAAAGCTGAAGATGAAACGCTGAAAGAAGTGGTAAACCGTCTTGCGGACTATCTCGCCAAAGAATCTGAAAGGGCCGGCACCTCAGGCCTGCCAGAGCCCTATGTAAAACTCACCTTATCCAATCCCACGCTTGCAGCATACCTTGGTACAATAACAGAGACCATATCGCGCGCATTCAGGAAAATGAAGGACCAGGGCATTATCAGAATGCACGAAAGAACAGTATTTATTCAGGATTTTGAGGGGCTAAAGAAACTGGCTGAATAGTTCATATTGACGCCGGGCAAAATTACCGAAAAAGCAGTTGACACGCATGAATAAATGTTCTAAGTTGAACATTGTAAGTTTAAGAATCTCACACCAATATTGGAGCAGCTATAGTCATTTTTACCTCATCTCTTTCGTAAGCGTTTGTTCGTAATGCAAAAATAACTAAAACTCAGGAGGTCAATATGAAGCTCTATGTTGTGCTCGCTTTATTTATTTGCCTTACTGTTTCTTCTGCTGCACAGAGCCTTGGCGCAAATACATTCATCTTCAAGGCGCCAAATGAATTTTCATACTCCTACGGTTATGGTGTAGGTTTTGAGTACTCTTACCCCCTGTCAAAAACTTTCGATCTGGCAGTTGAACCTGCATTCCTTTATAGTAGTCATAATTCCAAACCTGGCAAATCGGAATATCTTCACATCCCGGTTCTTGCAGGAATAAGGTTTTATATTTTTGACTATTATCTAAAGCCCTACATTTCCATTAGCGCAATAGGAAGTTACTGCAAAAACGACCAGATCCGGGAAACGTATATTGCTCCCGGCTTTGTTGCTCCTGTTTATCGTTTTGATATTGTTTCCTCGAGAAGTTTCAACGCCGGAGCAAACTTTTCTTTTGGCACAATGCTTAAAGTATCAGATTACCTGCACATAAACTTAAATATGGGCGCTTCATTTATGTCCGACAGGCATGCGGATTTTTCAGGCTTTAAGCTGGGGGCGGCATATAATCTTTATTAATAAGCAATTCAATAGGAGTCAAAATGGCTAGTTTCTTTTTGCTTGGAGTGTATGGGTTTTATTTAATAGTATTTGCCTTTATCTTCTTCTTTGCCTGGAAATTCCTGAAGGCTTTTGAATCAATTGCAAAAAGCATGGAAAAACTAGCCGAAAAAAGGTAATCTGAAAAGCCCGGCATCCAACTGGTTACCATATCCAATCATCCATTGACTTTTTGGTGAAAAATAGGTATCTATTCATCGGAAAGGACGTTCGAATTAGAAATATTTGATTTTGATCCTTCCATTTATGAGAAAGAGGCAACGAGGATGATTAACAATAGCAACAGACTGGATATTGCTCAGGAGTACTTTAATAAGGCGTACAAGTCCCAGATGGAAGGACGGCTTGACGAGGCGATCGATTACTATAAAATTTCCATAGATCTCTTCCCCACGGCTGAGGCTCATACGTTTCTGGGCTGGGCTTACAGTGTAAAGGGCAAGTATGAAGATGCTATTGACGAATGCTATATTGCCATTGAAATAGATGAGGACTACGGAAATCCTTATAATGACATAGGCGAATATCTCATCAGCCTTTCAAGATACGAAGAAGCGATAATATGGCTGGAAAAGGCGGTAAATGCTCCGCGTTATTTATCGCGCCACTTCCCTTATTATAACCTGGGCAGAATATATGAGAAGAAAGGGGAATGGTTCAAGGCGCTCAGCTATTATAAGGATGCCGTGCACCTGAGTCCCGACTTCGATCCGGCCAAAAAGGCCATTATCAGGGTTACAACACTGCTTAATTAAACGTTCCGGATAGTATTTCAAAAGATTTAAGCCGGCTTAAGGGATTTAGCATCCAAAGCCGGTTTTTTTATGCCCTTTTTGACCCGGTACCAGGTTTTACCCCTGTATTAAGCTCAAATTTAACTAATTCCTGCCGATAATTATTGTGCATGTTATTGCCGCAGGATGTATATTTGTCCCCCGATTAATGAAAAATTTAAGAAAAAACTGATTCAGGAAACTAAAAACTATGCACTTTCAGGATATTGACCCGGCCAGCATGATTGAAGCCCGCCTTATAAACTCTCAGGAGGACCTGTGGCGGCTATTCAGGATTATGGCTGAATTTGTTGAAGGGTTTGAAAAAATGGCTTCAATTAAGCCGAGTGTGACGATTTTCGGCTCGGCAAGAATAAAAGAAGACGACTGTTATTATCAGATGGCCCGTGAGGTTGCGCGCAGGCTGGTTGAAAAGGGGATGGGTGTAATAACAGGCGGAGGCCCCGGCATAATGGAAGCCGCCAACAGGGGGGCAAATGAAGCAGGCGGAAGCTCCGCGGGAGTTAATATTGAACTTCCTTTTGAGCAGAGCGCAAATCCGTTTATCGACCGCGACAAACTTTTAACATTCCGTTACTTTTTTATACGGAAGCTCATGTTCTTCAAGTACTCTCAGGGTTATATAATGATGCCGGGCGGCTTTGGGACTCTCGATGAATCTTTCGAGGTATTAACACTCATACAGACGGGAAAGACACAAAGAGTGCCGGTTGTTTTTATGGGGCAGGAATTCTGGAAGCCGGGACTGGAATGGATAACCGGCACCATCCTGAAAAACAAGCTGATCTCGGAGAAGGACATGAATCTCTTCTCTGTTACAGACGACCCTGAAGAAGCGGCTGAACTGATCATGGATTTCCATAAGGGGAAAAGGTTTACACCTAACTTTTAAAAATAAAAAGGCGGGTTTATTCCCCGCCTTTTGAAGCTTTTTTAAGACCTCAGGCCTTCATTCTCATGCCTTTTTCTTCATGAATGAAGATCCAGCTTACCACTTTGCCGATGTCAATTTTCTCAAAGTTATTCCAGTACGATTTGGTCCTGACGTGATTTGAACTCGTATCATGCAAAGGAATACTCTGTGCCTCTGCCATTATGGCGTTAAGCCTCGACTGCCATACGGCCATATTTGATACTCTTAGATCAACCCATCCGTCTTTTGCCCAATGATTAATTGAGTCTTCATTGATTTCAAGCTCATCTTCACCCCTGTAAGGCGGAATTTTCATTTCATTTCCTCTCAGAAGCGATGTGCCGTCGGGCATGAGTATGGCAATGCCGATTGAAAGGATTTCATTTCTGAGCTTTTCATTCTTTGAAATCAGCTCGCAGCACTTTGCAGAAAGGACTTCCGGCTTTTCCGAAGTAACGCTTTTCATAGTGCCTGCAACCTTGCGCAAAAGGTCGATTT
>JBLMYS010000052.1:0-5587 GCA_050258415.1 Acidobacteriota bacterium
TATTAGTACCACAAGAAAGAAATTTATTAAAACGTTATTAAAATCAATTTGTAATTAAAACCCAAATGGAGGAAAAAATGTTAACTGTTGGTCAGAAATTCCCGGAATTCAAAAAGAAAAGCGTAGTATCAATTGAAAATGGTAAAGAGTTTCAGGAAATCACTTCCGAAGACCATAAGAAACAAAACCAGTGGATGGTAATGTTCTGGTATCCGAAAGATTTTACATTTGTTTGCCCGACTGAAATTGCCGAGTTTAATAAAAATTATGAGGAGTTCCGTGACCGCGACGCCATGCTTATCGGCGCCTCAACTGATTCTGAATATGTACACCTGGCCTGGAGAAAACACCACGACGACTTAAGCGACCTGAAGTTCCCGCTTCTGGCCGATACATCAAAGTCGCTTTCTGAAGAGCTGGGCATTCTTGAGGCAAATGAAAAAATCGCCTACAGGGCAACTTTCATAGTTGACCCCCAGGGAATTATCAGATTTGTGTCTGTAAACGACCTGAGCGTAGGCCGTAACGTTAAGGAAGTCTTAAGGGTTCTTGACGCCCTGCAGACAGACGAGCTCTGCCCGTGCAACTGGCAGAAGGGGCAGGAAACACTTAAAGGATAATTAAGCCCATGAAAAATGAGAATAAGGGGCGGCTTTACGGGGCTGCCCCTGAATTCTTAAAACTAAATTCTTTTGCACCTATTACCAATAAACGCTGAAAAAATTATGTCATTACAGGAAACAAAAACAGATCTTCTTAAAGATCTAAAAATTGATGAAGGCCGGAAGTTTACTTCACTTGAGGCCATGGTGGCCGGGGATACGCGCTATCTGAGGGATTTACGGATCAACCTGAAAAATACGCTTAATTCAGAGAATATTTCGCTTAAGGAGGCATACCTTTTAGCCCTGGCTGTTGCCTCAAATGAAAGGAATGAAATCCTTACGTGCTCATTTACCGATTATGCAAAAAATAAGGGGGCAACGGATGCTGAAATTGCAGAAATTCATGCATGCGCTTCAATGCTTTCGGTAAACAACGTCCTCTACAGGTTCAGGCACTTTGCAAAGCATGAAACTTATAACAATACACCTGCCGGCATTAAGATGAACGTTATGATGAGCCCTGTGCTGGGCAAGGAATTCTTTGAGCTTGTAAGCCTGGCCGTCTCGGCTGTAAACGGCTGCGAAAGCTGCGTTATGTCACACGAGGCTTCTGTCAGAAATCTCGGCACCTCGCAGGCAAGGATATTTGACGCCATAAGGCTCGCCTCAGTAGTAAGAGGGCTTTCAGTAGTTATTCACTAAGGAGTGGTTTTTACTAAGGCAGATAGTTTGTCAAAATAAATTTTTTTATATAACCTCTGATTAATTACCGCTGTCTTCGGCATGTGAAGGCAGCGGTTTTTTCTATTCCTCAAAGTCACCTTTTTCCACTGCCCCTTTCAGGAATTCATCGGCCCTAAGGAATATGTCCTTGTGAGAGGCCTTCTTTATTATTACCTGACGGAATAGAGGCATATTCTTAAGATATTTTACGGGAATGTTACGCTCCCATACACCGTCACGTTCACCAATTACCTGCAGAACGGGCACTTCTACTTTTATATCCAATGGAAGACTCATATTCTTTTTCATGAAAACAGATTCAGCCTGAAGAATCATCGAAGACAAACGGCTTCGTTCCATTTTCTTTAATATATCAATCTGTGCCCTTATATATCCCGGTAGAGAAGTGATGTCATAGACAAAATCGAGATCCACATCGCCTTTAACAACCGCGCGACCCGTAAAAAGCCTCACTATAAATTTAATAAATGGCAGCACCAGTCCAAGCCTGTAGGGCGTATTAAGTATTCCATCTGTAAGTGTAAGAATAGGGGAGGAGCCGAAGAGAATTACTTTTTCTATTCTTTTGTCAATTGAGGCAAGAATAAGCGCAATCGGCCCCCCGTAGGAAGAAGCTATTACGCTTAAGGGTTCGCTTATTTTCATTTCATCCAAAAGGAGCTTCATATCAAGAGCCAGTTCACCTGTAGTCATAAGCCGTGTAAAAGGGGAGCTACCGCCAGAGCCACGCCTGTCGGGCATAATTATCTCGTCAAAGATCCCTTTACTGATTAGCCACATCGAAGGGCGCCTGACAATAGTGTGGTTACCTGTAACACCGCCGCCATGAATAAAAAGCGCACGCCGCGTTCTATTGCCTGAGTTGCAAAGGATTTCCGTGTGCAGTTTTACATTGCCGGGGATAAGGAAATCCCGCCTCCTGGATATGATATTTTCATCATCGATCTTTTGAAGCATTCTTTTTAGCGGAATAGTGACAGATAAGTAAAAGATATGAAATTTCAGGTTAATCCGTTGTGAGCATAAAAAAAGGCGGCCTTAAAATAAGTCCGCCTTTTTATTAAATAATGTGTTTACCACTCTGTACTTTCATCTTCACCCGTCAGGTCGTTAAGCCTGTTGCTGATTATCTTATCCTTGTTCTTTCTGCGCTCATCCAGGGTCTGCTTCAGATCAGAAAGCCTCTCCTCTAGATCCTTAACTTCTTCTTTCCGGTTACTTTCCCTCAGCTCAAAAAGATCGCCAAGCTTAGCCTGCAGGTCAGACTTTATCTTTTCGCGCTCAGCCTTATCGGCCTTCCTGTACTCCAGGCCCAGACTTTCGGTTTCAATTTCCAGCTCAGTCATCTTCTTAAGGCGCTCACTGGCATCTTTACCCCTTCTGCCGAATAAAGGAAATTCAAAGTTTCTGAACTGATTCTCCATTAGAAGCTGGTTGTACTTCATTTTATTCAGTTTCTTAATCTTTTCCATCTCTTTTTTCAGCTTCGGCTGAAGCTCGTCTAAGATCTTTTTTTCCTGCTCTAATGAAACCTTTATCTCAGGAATATGTATCTCAGGTATATCAATATCAGGAATGTCTATTACAACGCCGCTTGTGTCGTTATCATCCTGAATCACATGGACTTTCTGAGGGTGCTTTGGCGGCTTTGGAGGCTTTGTCTTCTCCTGCGCCAGAAGGCATGAACCCGTAAAGATTAGGGCTGCTATTAATAATAAATTGATCGTTTTCATAATAACTCCGAAATTAAATAAATTAAAATTCTTCAAATAGCTCTTTGTCTGTTTATTTACATGGCTGATTTATCAAGATCCGCCCGAAGAAACTCCATTTTACGTTTTAATGCCATCGCCTGAAGCGCCCATTCGTCAAGCATGCCGTAATTTTCCTTTTTAACCCTGATCCTCGCAAGTGAAGCTCCAACGTGCCTTATTCTGATAGCTGTGCGCCTATCCTTCCACTCATATTTTACAGGTGTAACTTCTGATTTGCTCATAGGTTCTGAGGGCGCCTTTTCAGTGACAGCATTCTGAGTAACTAATGGGGAGGTCTCAGTCTTTGGCGCGAGACTCTTCTTCAGCTCCGGCAGATCTCCAGGCTTATACATAAGAAAAAGAATAACCAGCACCATAGCGAAGGCTGCACTTCCCAAAGCAAACTTTTTTATAAATCCATCGGAAGAAAATCCATAAAGAGGATCCAGGAGTTTAGAGCTTATACGGCTAAACATGCTTTTCTTTACGGCTTTATTTATCAACAGATCAAATGTTTCATCTTCAATATCTTCAATTGGTATACTCTCATAAAGCGAAAGGGTTTCCTTTGTCTCCATTAGACGGCTGCTGCAAAAGGTGCACTCACGGGTATGCCTTTCCCAAAAGAGCATTTCCTCTTTTTCCAGGCTTTTATCCATGAAAAGCCACATTTTCCTTTCAAATTCCTCACACACAACTTTAGATTGCATTTTTTTTCCTCAAAGCCCTTCTTATTTTTTCAACCGCGTAATGCATATGTCCTAAAACAGTGTTCAGCGACTCCCCCGTAGCCTCCGAAATCTCCTTAAAACTCATTCCCCCGTGCTCCCTTAAGAGGAATACCTGTCTTTGTTTTTCAGGCAGGCCTCCAATTATTCTCTCCAGTATTTCTTTTAACTCATTACTTACGCACTCAGAGTAAGGATTACTTTCTGAACTATGCATCTCGATTTCATCTGATTGAATGAAGCTCATTCTGGCCTTGTTTTTCCTCACAGAATCCATGGCCGCATTATGCGCAATGGAAAAAAGCCATGAGGAAAAACGGTTCCTGTGGTCGTATTTTCCGATTGCCTTCCATACCTTGATGAGCGTTTCCTGCATTGCATCCTCGGCCTGAATCCTGTCGCCTGTCAGGCGCCACAGGTACGAGTACAGCTGCCTGCGGTAGATCTTAACAAGCGTCCTGAAGGCCTCCTCATCGCCCCGGCGGCACCTTTCAATAAGTAAATCTTCCAGAATATTCTCCATAATCAGATTCTTTCTATCTAAGTAAACGTATCACCCGAAAAAATATTGTACCCGCATCAAAAAAATCAGGTTTATTCTCTTCTTTCCTGATAATTTGACGTACGGGCGTAGAAAATGTTAGTAGAAAGAAGTATATCCCAAAAACATTTCAGAATTCCGGAGGAATGACTTGTCTGTAGGAAAACGATGGTCCCCAAAAAACAATGGAGCTCCGGAGGAGCGACTTGTATACGGGTGTACACGTTGATTTCCCCTTTTACAAATCGCTCCTCCGGAGCTCTAAATTATTTTTTTTGCTTCGTTTCCTACAAACAATTCGCCTCTCCGAGGCTCTCTGAATGAATTCCGGAGGAATGACTTGTCTGTAGGTGAATGCGGGAACCACGGGAAATGATTCCAACCAATTCCCCCCCCGAGCCGCGGCAGCCTGCCCGTCTTTGACGTGGCCGCGACATATTCCCTCGCGTGATCTGAGGTACAAAGCTCAATAGATGCCTTGTATTTTATGCTAAATATGATTTATATAAGTAAACATTCGTTATACAACATATGAGAGGATAATGAGTAAAAACATATTCGTAACAGATTTCGATATGAAGAGATTTAATTGGTTAATTTCGAATTCTTACCGTTTTAGCAATATTGATAATAAGTATCTCCTGGAATTAAAAAACGAACTTAAAGAGGCTGTTATAGTCCAGCCGCAGGATATCCCGTCCGACGTGGTTACTATGAGTTCAAAAGTCAGGATTAAATACCTCGATACCGGTGAAGAAGTAAACTTTACGCTGGTTTTCCCCTTTGACGCCGATATGGCTCAGGGGAAGCTTTCAATACTGGCTCCCATTGGGGTCGCTGTAATCGGATCAAGAATTGGCGAAGAAGTGGAGTGGGAAGTCTCAGAGGGAAAAAGAAAGCTTAGGGTGGAGGAGATCCTATATCAGCCTGAATCAGCAGGAAACTACTACATTTAACGCGCTAAAATAAAGGAATCTGTTTATTAGAAAAGCATCCTTATTGCCATTTGGGCAAAAGGATGCTTTATTATTTTTATTTCTTCTCAAGCTCCCTTACAAGCTCCCTGATATAATAAAAGTTATCCAGTGCCGGCCAGTGCTTCATGAAAACCGCCCTTAAGGCTGTCAGGTTCTCATTGTTCCTGTTCGTGTATTCAGGAAGGACAACCCTTGCCAGGTGAGGCGGAATTACAAACTTGGAAATTATAAATTCCGG
>JBLMYS010000053.1:0-6724 GCA_050258415.1 Acidobacteriota bacterium
AGCGCCTTTTCAATGTAGCGCCTGTAATTGTCAGGAATGTACTTAGGCTCATTTGCAAAGAAGAGGAAGGTTGGATAAAGGTCGCCTACCTGCGTGATATATTTAATCTTAATTTCCCTTCCCGTCGGGGTCGATGGCGGCGGGAAGTTCCTGATCTCCTCCAGCATAATGTCATTAAGAACGCTGGTCGAAATCTTCTTCTTTCTTTCCTCATTAACTTTTTTACACAAGTCTATGAGGCCGAAAATTCTCTGCTTTGTAAGAGCAGAAATAAATGTAACCGGTATATAATCAAGAGAACCCAGTCTGGATTTAATCTGGTCCTGATAGCGCTTTGCAGTATTTGAATCCTTTTCAATCAGGTCCCATTTATTTACCGCAATTATAATACCCTTTCTCCTCGTCACCGCTTCGTCTATGATCTTCAGGTCCTGCCCTTCCAGGCCGTTCGTGCTGTCTATCATCACCACTGCAACGTCGCACTCGCCTAAGGCCTTCATGGTTCTTACCATTGAGTAGAACTCTATGTTTTCCTTTATCTTGCTTTTTCTTCTTAAGCCCGCGGTGTCAACCATTATGATCTCTTCGCCGTAGTATTTAAGATATGAGTCAAGGCTGTCGCGCGTTGTGCCCGGGATATTCGTAACAATGCTCCTGTCGTAGCCCAGAAGAGCGTTTGTAAGGGAGCTTTTCCCGACGTTAGGCTTTCCGACCATTGCTATTCTCAGCCTCGTATCTTCGCCTTTAATGCCGCTTGAGAAGTCAAGCCTTGCAATGACCTCGTCCAAGAGGTCGCCAATCTTTCTTCCTGCCATAGCAGAAATGTCAAAAAGGTCGTCAAAGCCCAGGCTGTAGAACTCCCCTGCATTCGGCTCGTCTGCCTGTGTGTCCACTTTATTTACAATAAGCATGGTTTTCTTGTTCGAGCCTCTTAACATATGGGCTATCACGTGATCCATCGGGGAGAGCCCCTGCTTTGCATCAACTACAAATAAGATCAGGTCGGCTTCAGTTATGGCTATTTCCACCTGCTCGCGAATTGCGGTCTCAAATAGGTCCGGTGAGTTGGGTACATACCCTCCTGTATCAATAAGCCTGAAGATTTTTCCGCTCCAGTCCACCTCGCCATATTTTCTGTCGCGCGTTACACCGCTTACGTCATCAACAATTGCCTCACTGCTTCCAGTAAGACGGTTATAGAACGTGGATTTTCCTACGTTCGGCCTGCCCACTATTACAACAATTGGATCTTTCATTTCTTTCCGGATATATTACTAAAGTACCATTAAAAACTATATGTTAAATTAACCTGCGGATAAATTACCGAGAGCCCCGTCAGATTTACCTGCTTAAGCTGCATATTGACAGCCAGATTCTTATTATACCTCGAGGCTGTCCACGCTGCATCAAGCGCGCTTACAAAGTGATTAATTACCATTACAACCACTGCCCTGTCAGAATACTTATAGTAAGTATCATCGGGCAGTATATGCATCTTTGCATAATCCAGCATTTGCTGCGGCAGGTTGGTCAAGTATACTGGTGTATTGGGATCGCTCTGGGCCCAGCCGTGATTGAACTGGTGGTATTTACCTATAAGCTCAAAATACTGCTGCTCCCCGTAGCCCGGAAGCACGTGCGAAAACGTCGGCAGCTGACGCTCAACGGCGTTAATCTCGGCAAAACTCACCCTGTCCTGCGGAGCCTTTGTGGCATCGGGATCAATTTTAATGTTTGAAACAACCTTGCTGTCATTTGCAACCTCGGGGGCATACTTGTTAAGCCATTCGGCATACCGGACGGCACTCCAGTTTGCATTGGCATATCTCTGGAAATCCAGCGTTGCATCGTCACCTTTCTTGTTGTAGTATATCGAGGCACCTAAGGCAGCCGCCTCAACTGCAAGAAATGCCGCAGCCTTCCAGTAGCTTTGAGCATAAGCTTCACCGGAACCAGGAACTAAAATTGAAAAAAGCCCGGCCAGAAAAGGCGACTTCCTCCCCTCCATGGTAACGGGAGCCTGGACTGTATTCTGAGTGTAGCCCGAAAGTGCAATCCTGGAATCCTCCAGAAGATTGCCCGTAAATTTTGTGGAAGATGAGTCACTCCGGGTAACTTTCCAGGAATCGTTTCTTTGTGCAAAACTGCTGCCGGCAATCACAAGCACAATTATCAGCATCAAAATATTTTTCATCATAATCTCCTATATCGAAGGATTATATAATTTCTATTATAAACTGAAATCAAATAGTACACCGCCATAAAACTGCCATTCCTTACCGTATCGCACCAGCTCATCCCTTATTACCCTGTCGGCTCTGTCAAATGAATATGCCGCCGAGAAGAATAGACTGGTCGGGAACATGTAGAACGACTCCATTTTAATCCTGAGCTCTGCGCCCGCGCCTTTCTTAAAATTGCTGATTGAAGGCATCTTTTCCTCCCAGGCGTTTCCAATGTCGCCAAAGACAGACATGAATATCTTATCCAAATACAGGGGGCCCATCCTGTAATCTATATTCTTCAGAAGCGGGAAACGGTACGTCAGATTCAGCCATCCCAAGTGCTTTCCGCTTACTGCATAGAAGGGATAGCTCTTCATGCCTATAAGTCCACCCAGGTAATAATCGAAGAAGTCCGTTGTATCGGCCATGCGGCTTAAAATGCTTGCTCCCCTGAACTGGGCCGTAAGAGTATGACCTTTCCATAATGGAATATGCTCTTTCATGTTGAGCTCCACACGGTTAAAATCAAAGTTGTCATAAGAGGATTTAAGTATTCCGTCTTCAACCGTAAAATTATTATGAAGGTTAAACTTGTTCATCTCATAATTGTACTGAAGGTCAATCTCACTTCCAATAGGATTAATGTCGCTGTCAATATAAGGCAGCAGCATCTCATGATGATACTTTATCTGGAAATTTCTTCCAATAAGATACGTATCCTTTGTTTTCTGATAAAGCTGGTCGGGTGCACTGGGAAGTGTAAAGCTCCCCAGGGTACTGGTGTATGTACTGTAAATAAATCTGAACTCCAGGTCGTTGCCGCGCGCGAATATCCTGTGCTTTGCAGCCACGTCAACTTCAAAAAGGTCATAAGTAACGTCAATGGGGATCCTGGTATTATCGAACTCGTCCAGAATAAGGTCCGTATTGGCATTCCTTGAAACACTGTAAAGCTGAAGCGAAAGCTCGGGCTTGATTCCCATATTGAAAAGAAGCGGCAGCTTGTTCCTGTAGTTCAGCTCCAGAAACAGATCGCGCTCCATCTGACGGTTTATCGTGGCCCCTCCAAAGAATGAGAAACGGTCCAGCATGTCGCTTGAGGTAACATATACCCCGGGCTTGATCTTGTCAATCGGATTATTCGAGGTCGTATAGTTATCGTATCTTATAACCGGGAAGAATGTAACTTTTGTAAAAGATCCCTTGTAAGGCTCAGCCTTCGTGTCCGGAAGATAATTGTCGTCGTAATTTGTCAGGCCGTCAATGCCGAAGTTGTTTATGTCACCGTTCGACTTATCAGCGCTGAGTGACTGATTCTCACGCTGAATATATCTCTTAAGAGGATCCACCTTCTTCTGCTCCATAGTGTCGAGGTAGAATATCTTATATCCGTTGGAAGTATATCCCGCGTATGCGATATTGCCGCTTTTATCCACAGCCGGCATAAAGGCGCCTCCGGTGACGTTCGTGAGCTGCTCGGCCTTTTTGGTCCTGAGATCCATGGAATAGAGATTAAAGATCCCGCTTTCATCACTTGCAAAGTAGAGCTTTCCGTCGCGGCCAAAAACAGGGTTGCGCTCGTCAGCCTTTGTCTGAAGTATGTATTCAAGACCCGAGGCGTCAGGTTTAACCGAAGCAATGTCGCGTCCGTTTGCATTTGCACAGTCAAAAACAATAAGACTGTCATTATTTGAGAACCTTGGGTTAAATACCTGCTCCCCGTTTTCAAAGAAAGTAAGCCTCTTAAATCCCTGCCCCTTTATGTCTACAAGCCCCAGATTTGAGGTGCCGTCTTTCTGATAAACAAAAACAATATTTTTACCGTCATTAGAAACATAAGGCTGGTTTGCCCTCAGGCCGTGCGTCAGCCTGGTCTCTTCCTTTTCTGTCAAATCATATACATAAAGGTCGTGTATATTTGCCCAGTTCGGATTATCCTCGCTCAGCTTTGAGTATACAATCTTATTCTCCCCCTTTATCCAGCTCATGGTAGACCTTACGTTTGAGGTAACCAAATCCTCTTTTCCTGTCTTCAGGTCGTACTCATAAACGTTTGAGGGACTGAAATAGTCGCTCTGCTTGTTCGAGAGATAAAGTATCTTTGTGCCGTCTTCAGAAAACAGGGGATAAAAATTCCCGAAGCCCTCAGTTCCAACTTCACGCCCCTTTACAAGGTTCTGCTCAACCTCGGCCGTCCTCTTCTTGTAATCTTTTTTAAGGCTGTCACGCCATTCATCATAAATTTCGTCACCCGTTTTTCCAAGTACATCCTTGAAGGCCGCGTCAATTGTAAAATTCTTCATGCTTCCCAGGGCATGACTGATCTTTCTTAGTTTATCTTCACCATACTTCTGCGCAATATAGCTCGTAAGGGCAAAGCCGGCATTGTAAACAGATTCGTTGCCCAGACTCGTTTTGTCAAAGCCACCCATCTGGTTCCAGGTCATCATGCCGCCATCCAGGGCATAGCTCCTTAAGATCATATCCCTGTGCGAATCCCAGTTGTCGTAGTTGAATTCCTTCCTCATATACTGCGCAGTTCCTTCAGCAAACCAGGCAGGAACGTTTATCGTCGCCAGCGGATATGAAGCTATAACGTTCGGAAACCCGTAGAGTATATCCGGCCTCCTTTTATCCTCATAATTCATAAACTGCATATAAACCGCGGGAAGCGTGCGTGAAAGCTTCATGGCCGACTGTATCTGCACCATGTGCGTGAACTCGTGCGATATTACGTTCCTGAGCCAGTTGTGCGTTCCCCTTAAATCAAAGTCAAGGGCTGAAGACCATATTTCAATCTTATTGTCAAAGAAATATGTTGCGCCGTTTGAATAGTCATCTATATCTTTAACTACAAAATGCACTGTCTCGGGCTCATACTGGTACAAAGAAGTAATGGGACCCCAGACTTCATCTGCAATCTTAAGTATTGCCCTGGCGGTCCTTTCGGTCTCCTCGTGGTAATGGACCTCCACGTGCTTTCCTTTAAGTGTAAGCCAGTTAAGCTCAGGATGAAACTCAGTAAACTGTGCCATTGAAACCCTGCTAAGAAGCAGAATAGAAGCTATAAGTAATCCAAAAAGTTTTTTCATCTTCAGTACGGTTTATTATAAATAGGATCACCTGCATGCCGGGAACCCCTTGAAAACTGCACGTTTTCAGGTGTTTCCGGCATGCAGGTGAAAAGGCTGAATTATTTTGTCCGGCAAATTTAAGGCTTTTACTGCCGGTAAACAGCAGGATAATTTTTCTCCGTTTTACCGGGGTTTATTTTATAATTGCAATCTTTATCGTATTGTTCTCAGTCTTCCCGCTTGTGCCCTGTGCCTCTATTCTGGCAAAGTAAACACCGCTTTGAATGCCTGAGACATTCCATACGGTCTCATTATCAAGCCCCCCTCTGGCATTATCCGTCAGATGTGCCACCAGGTCGCCTGCTAAGTCAAAAATCCTTATATCGACCTTCGAATCCTCGGAGACAAAGTACCTGATATTGGTCTCGGTACCGTAGACCGGATTAGGCCAGTTGTAGGCCCTTTCCTTTGGCATAAAGGCCGTCTGGACATTTGTATATTTTGCCTGCGGGATAAATGAAGTTCCCTCGGGCGTTCCGTTCTCCGAAGCCCAGTAAATGTCTCCCGCCTTTGAGGTGATGTTATATGTAAAAAACGTATTTCCCAGTGTTATAAGCGATAAGGAGGTCCTGTCAGTATTGTTTGCATTAAACAACACCGGATTTGCCAGAATCATTTCGCCTGAAGAAACCGGGAAGCCTTTTACTGTTTTACCTGTTGTTCCGTTAACTGCAAAGACCCTGCCGTCACTGGTTACGGTCACAATTTCTGTAGCACCGAGTTCATTATTGTATAACACAAGTGGTGTTCCCCTAAAACGTAAGCCCTGAGGGTCCTCAAACGGGAAGTTGTCTGCTTGTGCACCCGTTAAGCTTAAGGCTTCAAGGCGCTTTCCTGTAACAATTATGTAGTTCTCACCATTCTGCTTCAGGTCACCCAGTGCGAACGATGTGAAGCTTGAATCCCCCATTTTTGTAAGATTGACTGTTTTTAAGACTTCACCCTTTGAAACTACAGAAAGCACATTATCCGCCGTAAGTACCACAGTAACATAATTACCGTTTTTGTCTCTTGTAAGTGCGGTTTTAAGAGCCGGGGCAGTAAACGAATATATATTCAGGCCAGGATCAGTAAGACCGTAGGAGGCGTCTGACATCTTATAAAATGCAGAATAATTGGTCCCGTCGCTAACCAGGCTCAGGACTGCCAGGCGCGTCAGAGCCGGTGTATCATCTCTTACCAGGGAGAGTGCCGGTGAGGCTAAAGTCCCCAATGCATAAAAGACCACTCTTCCCTTTTCAGTTCCCACTGCAACAAGGTTCTGTCCCGCTGCGCTCATAACTATTATGGGTCCTGCCGTTATGTTCTCTGGCAATGTCTGTTCAGCAGTGGCTTTTGAAGCCCCGTTATACATAAAGACTTTGA
>JBLMYS010000054.1:0-8828 GCA_050258415.1 Acidobacteriota bacterium
GAGAGCGTTTCATAGTCGACTTTAATGAGCCGCAAGGCTTCTTCGGCAATCTGCTCGGTTTCGGCAGCCACGCAGGCAAGCTCGTCACCCTCGTATCTTACTTCCTCATCGAACAACGCCGTTGTACCCCAGTGCCACGGAATTTTAGGACAATTTTTAAGCGTAAGAATTTTTAATACTCCGGGGAGGTCCTCAGCCTTTGAGGTGTCGATATTTTTTATTCTGGCGTGAGGCACCGAAGCGCGTAGCATCTTTGCATAAGTCATTCTTGGCAGATTAACGTCAAATGTAAAAACCGCTCTTCCGCTAACCTTCTCATATCCATCCAGGCGCGAAACGGGCTTGCCTACTATTTTTAATTCTGTCCCCGGGCCCCAGGCTTTCAGTTTATCAGCAGGCACCTCGGCCATGGTTTCAATTAAACCCTCGTCTCCAAAGTACCTGGACTTTACAATTTTATGAGCCATTGCTCCTCCATTTAAGAGAAATCAAATTTGCTTTGATAAATTTCCAGAAAAAATCATTTTCCCAAAAAATCCTTCTGCTGCCGGAAAATTTCCGGCCGTCCCTGGATTTATTTCAGTGTGGTCGCACCGCCTGAGGTCTTTTCAGCTGCAGCAAGCACGGACTCAATAATGTTGGGGTAAGCCGCGCAGCGGCATATGTTACCAGACATTCCTTCCAGCACCTCCTGCCTCGAAGGTTTTGGATTTTGCAGGAGCAAAGCCTGCGCTGCCATGATCTGCCCCGGCGTGCAAAATCCGCACTGGAGCCCGTCGTGCTCAATAAAGGCTTCCTGTATGGGATGGAGCTTTTCACCCGTCATGAGGCCTTCAATTGTAGTGATCTCTTTTCCCGCACAATCAAGGGCCAGAATGTGACATGAATAGACGGCTTTGTTATCCATCAGAACAGTACATCCGCCGCACTCGCCGTTATTGCAGGTGACCTTGGTTCCTGTAAGCCCAAGATGGTTGCGAAGCACTTCAACAAGCGTAGTCTGAGGTTCTACCTGAAGGTGCACCCCTTTGCCGTTTACCTTCATCGAAACGGGCATTGAAAGCTTGAGCTTTTCAGCACTCCTGGTGAGTTTTTCCGAGGCTGATGCAATTGTGGGCGTTAAGACATAGGTTCCAATTATGCCTGAGCCCATACCCTGCAGGAATTTTCTTCTTGAAATTCCCCCGCTTTTTGAATCTTTACTCATAGCTTATTCCTGAAATCCTGAAATAGATTTTTATCAATTACTGGCCTTAAATTACAGAAGCTCCTGACATCTTTCAAGAAATTATTTCTTAAAAAATTATGCGGGAAATTGGAAAGGTCCCGGAGGAAAAAATGTATTTTAGCCCTCGCTGATTGCCTCAACACTTCCTTTTTTCGGGATTTTAATTACGTACTGCCTTCCCCCTTTAACCGTCAGGTTGTTTTCCCTCAGCCACGGGTTAAAGATCTTAAGGAGCTTGTAATTTATTCCGTGCTGCATCGAAAAATCAGCAAGGTTTGAAATGTCGGCAGTAACCTTCAGTTCATCAAAGTCCATGGGGGGATAAAGGTCCTCCTTTTTTATCAGGTAGCCGTAGTCGGCCGGATGCGTAAAGATAGCCTTTACAGCCAGTATTCTTGCTATATAGCGCGAAGTCTCCTCTCCCAAAAGAAGGTTATAATAATTTTTTTGTTTCTGCCTCTCCTGCTGTTTTGATATTCCTGTAAGCCCCATATTGTATGAAGCTGCCGTAAGAGTCCAGGTATGGAACTGGTTATAGCTGTATTTCAGAAAATCGCAGGCTGCCTGTGTGGATTTTTCCACATTATAGCGCTCGTCTACCTCAGTGTCAACCTGCAGGCCGTAGCGTTCTGCAGCAGCCTGTGTAAACTGCCAGAAGCCCACGGCTCCGGCCGGGGAGATGAGGTGTTCAAAATTGCTTTCAATTACAACCAGGTACTTAAAATCATCCGGTATACCGTTTTTCTTTAATATCGGTTCAATAACAGGGAACCATCTGTTCGCGCGTTTTATACCCAGTAATGTTGCGGAGTGGTAGTAAGTATTCACGATCAATTCGCGCTCGAATCTTTCCCTTACAAAAATATTATTAAGCGGGGCCGCCTCACCGCAGAAGTCTATCTTATCAGGCAGGACCGGTGAAACGATCTGATACTTTTGCGGATATTCCTGAGCGCCTGAACTAAATCCGTAGGACTTTTTGACTTCAGAAAAATTGCCAAACAAGTATATTGCAGCAAGGGCCATCAAGGCACCCGTCAAAAAGCTTATTAACTTCCCATCTGAAAACCTTGAGCCCCAATGATTGGCGTCATTAAATTTCATCATCTCCTCATATCCTTGACTTATGACACTTTCTTTTATTACCTGCCTTTCAGGTAATATATTTATTATAAAGAATAATGCAAATGCCACATACATCTGGCTATCCGGTACTATCGACTATTTTAATTCATAAAATTTTCCTTGTCACAACATTGAAACTCTTATTAACTTTGGATAGATTAAAACCTAAAATAGGATTACTATGCAGATCAGTTTTATTGGGGCTGCCCGTACAGTTACAGGCTCCATGCATCTGGTAAAGGCTAACGGTACCTCTTTTCTCCTGGATTGCGGCATGTACCAGGGCAAGAGAAAACTGGCCTATGAAATAAATAAGAATTTCGACGTGTTCGATCCTGCGGAAATTGATTTTGTAATTCTTTCGCATGCACATATTGATCACGCAGGAAACCTCCCGAACCTGGTAAAGTCAGGTTTTAAGGGGAATATTTATTCCACCTTTGCAACGCGCGACCTGGCTACGGTTATGCTGCGCGACAGCGCCTTTATTCAGCAGAAAGATGTTGAGTACGTCAACAAGAAACGCAGAAAAAAGGGGCAGAACCCTTTTACCCCACTCTACACGATGGAAGACGTGGAAGAAACGATCAAAAGGTTCGTGGGGCTTAATTATCACAGGGAGTTCTTTCTGACGCCTGAAATTAAGCTTACCTTCTTTGAAGCAGGCCATATTCTGGGCTCTGCAATAACGTTCCTGGTAATAAATGAAAACGGAAGAATAGTCAACCTGGGATATACGGGTGACCTTGGAAGAAGGAACATGCCCATTTTAAGAGACCCGGAGAAGATGCCGGATGCGGATTTTATTATATCCGAATCAACCTACGGCGGAAGATTCCACGACAACGCGGGGGAAACGGAGAAGAAGCTGGCCGAAGTAATAAATAAGGCGGTCAAAAGAAAAGCCAAAATCATTGTACCTTCCTTCAGTGTCGGACGTACGCAGGAGATGGTCTACTGGCTGAATAATATTTTTGAAAAGGGGATGGCAGAAAGAATCCCGGTCTATGTGGACAGCCCTCTGTCTGTAAATGCCACAGACATTTTCCGCCTGCACAGTGAGTGCTTTGATTTTGAGATTTCGCAGTACCTTATACAGAACAAAGACCCATTCGGCTTTAATAAACTCACTTACATTAAAGACGTTGAGGATTCAAAGAAGCTCAACTCAGTTGAAGGCCCGTGCATGATTATGGCCAGTTCAGGCATGGCCGAAGCCGGAAGAATACTTCACCACCTTGCAAATAACATTGAGAATGAGAATAATATTATATTAATTGTCGGTTACTCTGCAGAAAATACTCTGGGCCGCAAAATAGTTGAACACGAACCGGCTGTTAAGATATTTGGAGAAGAATATAAACTAAAGGCCGAAGTTGTTGTTATGAACTCCTTAAGTGCCCATGCCGATAGTAATGAACTTCTTAGCTACTTTAATCAGTTCGATAAAGACAGGGTTCAGAATCTGTTTCTGGTTCACGGGGACTTTGACCAGCAGGAAAAATTCTGCGGCCGATTAAGTTCAATTGGTTATAAGAAAATAACTATTCCGGAAAAAGGAGATGTCTTTGAAGTTTAGGGCCTTAGCCTGCGTGCTCATGGCACTGTTTATTTACGGTTGCCAGAGGGATACCTCTGTAAGTGAGCCTGATACGGGCCTACCTCCTGCAGTGCCCGCAGGACCTCAGGTGGTTGCAGCCCATGACGGGAGTATCCTTATTGACTGGAGGCCCAACGCAGAGCCAAATCTAAGAGGCTATAATGTTTATAAAGGAGTAAACGATTCCCTCCACCTGAAGAAGGTATTTTTTACTTCTAACTCTTACTTTTATGACGATTCCCTTTCATACGACTCGACCTATTACTATAAAGTTTCAGCTGTTGACAATAGGGGCAAAGAGAGCCAGCAGACTTCCCTTCTAAACGCACGCCCCATAAACCTTGAAGCCCCAAGGGCGGTCAACACTCTTGAGGTAAATGCCAGGAACTGGGTCGATTCACTTTCTGTCTTCTTAAAATGGGAGCCGAATACAGAAGGGGATATTTCGGGCTATGAGGTTTATAGAGGAGAATCTCAGGGCTTCAGTCCGGGAAGTAATAATCTTATCGGGACTGCCACTGGCCCGTTTTTCCTGGACCGGCACAACCTGAAGCCATATGTGACATATTACTATAAACTGATTACCAAAGATAAAGGAGGGCTTAAGAGCAACGCCGGCAATGAGGATTCAGATATGATACTTGGAATTCCGGAAGCCCTGTTTCCTCGTAACGGAAGCCAGGTTGACTACTTTGACTATTTTATTATTAAGGGGATATCCGTTCCCGCACACTATAAAATAATACTTCAGTCAAACGAGTTTTTCGGCGAAATCTGGAGCCGGGAATTTGACAGCGGAGTAACAAACGACAGCATAAAGGTAAAAATTGACGGCGTACAGTTAAATACCAATTATGTTTATTACTGGCGCATAGCCACTTATTCAAATGGCAATAGTGAACCTAACAGTATATCTCCATTATATAACTTTACAATAAGACCCTGAAGAACCTTGAAACGTACCGGAATTATATTTATCCTGATAATTCTGCTTTCAGCTTCTGCTTTTGCACAGAGCAATCCTGATAGTTTAAGCTTTAATACGTCCACGTGGGAAAGGAACATCTTCAGCACTAAGTTCGACAAGCTTTTAAGCACTTACAATCTTGGCACCTCATTAAACTTCGGAAGGAGGTTTGATAAACTTTTTTTCGGGATAAATGAAAGCTATAATTCAACTTTGATTCAGGGTACTCCAAAGAACATTAAAGACGAGCAGTACTTATCCCTGATTACTGAATATCCTGTAACTGACTATATGAGCCTTGGAGTCCAGGCCAATAATGATATACTATCCGACAACAGGAAAATTGATCTTAACCAGGCCTCAATATTAAACGGGTCGTTCTACACCAAGCTTAATCCGCTTGAGAGGGTTTATGTTACTCCCTCCATAGGATATTCGAATAACAACCAGATCGGGGAATACGACTATGGAGCTATCTACGGCATTGAAGGGCTGGCAGATAATCTGTCTTTGCCGGAGATGAGCATTTCTTCACTTTTTAAGTTCCAGAATGAGGATATATCGCCCAGGAAAAACACCATCAGAATGTTTAACGCTTCGGTAAACAATGACCTTGGGGGCCAATTTGGCAATGTGCTCGGGACCTACTACATTCAGAACAGGAAAGACTTTTATTTCAGCGCTGATTCAATTTCTGCCGCCCGGTTTAATATCATTAACAACATTCAGTCACGCATTGAAACGAATTATTACCTTCAGGACAGGTTTCTTTACAACAAGCCAACAGATGAATTTTCCTTTGAAGTGTCGGGAAGGGCTATATGGAGAAATGTAGACAGGGATACGCGTTACCGTGTATTGAGCACTATCTCCCCTTCCCTTTTTGACGTCAGGGTTGATGAATTCAGGCTTGAGCTTGAATCCAACTCGGCTTACAGAACCTCCATTTTTGACGGGGCATTCAGGATAAATTATTCCGAGAGGGATGAGAAGCACGTCGTAAAAAAAATTGAAGAGACAAATGTTTTCCAGCAGGAAGAAAGAATTAAGTCATACGAAGAAAGGGTACGCCTGGAATCTCAGAAGAACAATATAGCCACAAAAATCACACTGTCATTAATAGGAAATCTTAAGCTCTCTGAGACCGATCTTTTGACGCTGAGCCTCTTTCATAACAAGCTCCGCTACGACACGCCGAGTGAAGAGAACTTCGATGACCGCGACGAACTGATGTCTATATTCCGTGTTTTGTATCTGAAAAAGCTCACTCCTTATTTCAATACTTTCCTAAATCTTGAAGCAAACCTTAACCACGTGGTTTACATTTTTGCCGAAAGAAGCTCAAACAATAACTTCATGCGCTTCTTAAAGCTCTCAACAGGAGGAGACTATAAAGGGCAGGCCATAACATCAAAAAACACCTTTGAGGTCTCGGCCAATTATACGGTCTACGATTATGAGGATGTAAACCCTAATTTCCGGAGCTTCTCATTCAGGCAGATGTCCATGCAGGATTCCACGACAATAATGCTTGCCAGAAAACTTGCCTTCAACGCATTCGGATATCTTAAGTTCTCTGAGCAGGGGGATTTCAACTGGGCGCGCTTTGCCGGAAAGCCGGTGCGCAACCTTGAAGAAATCTATTTTGAGCCGAAGATCAGCTACAGGTTTAACGGCCTTTCACTGGGAACCGGTATAAGATACCTTACGCTAAAGACTTTTTCTTTCCAGAATAAAATTAAAAAACGGGAGTCGGATTACAGGAGCATAGGTCCAGTCACGGAAGTTCTGCTCCGCCTTAATCAAAGACTTGCACTCAGGATCTACGGCTGGTATGAGTTCATAAGGGCCGACCGGGTAAGGCGGGAGCTTCCGAATATGAACATGCAGCTAAACTGGGAATTTTAACCGGTTGAAAATATTATTTTTTTTCTTATTTTAAGCTGTCTTATTTTATCAACGAGGAAAATTTTGTCCAAAGAAACATACCATCTTGAGATCAATAGCGATCCGAACAAACTGCCTCTGGTAGAAGAGTTTTTAGAAGAAATTTCTTCCGGGGCAAAAATGGACAGGACACACTTAAACAACCTGCTGCTTGCCGTAAATGAAGCAATTTCAAACGCCATGCTTCACGGTAACAAAGCCTCCGCTGATAAAAAGGTAAAGCTTAAAGTTGAGCTCGAAGAAACATCTCTTACGGTTTACATAAAAGATGAAGGCAAGGGTTTTAATCCTGAGGAAGTTCCCGACCCCACATCACCCGAAAATATATTCCGCGACAGCGGGCGTGGCCTTTACATCATGAAAAGCTGCATGGACGAGGTCAAATACAATTTCACACCCGAAGGAACCGAACTTGTGCTTTCGATGAAGTTCAGCAAAAGATAGGTTTTCCAGCATAATCCGCTTTAACATGCCAGAGCCCGGGTGCACCAAGGGAAGTGTGCCCGCCATCAAGTTCTATTACCCGTTTTAATTTTCATCAAAATGCCTGCTTCTGATTATTGAAAAGAGCTTATTTTATTGATATATTCATTTAGAAATTGGATGAAAAATCCTAATTCATATTTCTTAACTAATTTAAAATGGGAGAGAGAATAAATGCCAAGAAAAAAAATTGCACTCATCGGCGGCGGGCAGATTGGCGGTGTATTAACACAGCTGATTGCACTCAGGGAGTTAGCCGACGTTGTTCTTTTCGATATTGTTGAAGATCTGCCCCAGGGCAAGACATTAGATATTGCCGAAGCTTCACGTGTAGACGGTTTTGACGTCAATATCACGGGAGCCAACAGTTACGAAGCCATTAAGGATTCGGACCTTGTAATCGTTACTGCCGGTTTACCGCGCAAGCCAGGTATGAGCCGCGATGATTTACTGGTTACAAATGCCAAGATCATGAAATCTGTTGCCGAGGCAGTCCGTACACATGCCCCGAATGCTATTTCGATTATCATTTCAAATCCCCTCGATGCAATGGTTACATTGTTCCAGAAGGTTACAGGATTTCCACATAGCCGCGTGATTGGACAGGCGGGCGTTCTGGATTCATCCCGTTTTGCCACCTTCATTGCCTGGGAATTAGGAGTCTCTGTAAAGGACGTCAACGCAATGGTCCTTGGAGGCCATGGCGATACGATGGTGCCGCTGGTAAGATATGCCAACGTCAACGGTATTCCTGTAATGGAAATGCTTGAAAGAAAGTATAACGACAAGGAAAAAGCAAAAGAAGTAATGAATAAAATGGTTGAAAGGACAAAGATGGCCGGCGGAGAGGTTGTAAAGCTTCTTAAGACGGGCTCAGCTTTCTATTCACCCGCATCTGCAGCAATTACAATGGCAGAATCAATTCTAAAAGATGAAAAGCGCCTGCTTCCTGTCTGTGCATACTTAAACGGAGAGTTCGGCGTAAACGGATACTATGTGGGTGTTCCCGCAGTTCTTGGCGAACAGGGTGTTGAGAGAGTAATAGAGTTATCCTTAATTGAAGAAGAAAAATCGGCTTTGGATAATTCAGTTAATGCGGTGAAATCACTTGTTGAAGATATGGACAGATTAGGTTTGTAAGAAGAAAAGATGTCAGGAAGTAAATCCACCATCCTAAAAGGATGGTGGATTTTTTTATTCAATTACTTATTGCTCGGGCTGATAAACATTAACATATTTTCTGTTATCGCGCTTGGTTTCAAACTTTACATAACCATCAACCACAGCAAAGAGTGTATCATCACTTCCCTTTTTAACGTTGACGCCGGGATGAAGCTTGGTGCCTCTCTGCCTTACGAGTATAGAACCGGCTGAAACCAGCTCACCACCAAATCTCTTAACCCCAAGCCTTTGGGCATTACTATCTCTACCGTTCCTGGAAGAACCTTGCCCCTTCTTATGAGCCATAATTTACCTCC
>JBLMYS010000055.1:0-4938 GCA_050258415.1 Acidobacteriota bacterium
CTTATCTGTACAGGCGCTAACGACAAGTCCGTTCCACCCGATATGCGTCAGGCATTCCAGAAAGAGATGGATAACGCGGGAGTCGACTGGCAGATGAACATTTACAGCGGTGCGGTTCACAGCTTTACAAATCCCGCCTCGGGCAACGATCCATCCAAAGGTGTAGCCTACAATGCCAACGCCGACAGAAGGAGCTTTGAGGCAATGAAGCTGTTCTTCAATGAGATCTTTAAGTAGATAGCTTAGGGATGTCAGGAACCATTTCCTGATATCCCTCGACGGCCGCGGCGGATGGAGTTTATCCTGAATGGTGCAAGGCCTTCTTTAATAACTTACCTTCCATCCGTCATTTAATTTGGCTTTTCTCGCCTTAATTTCCCATATTCCCCATGAAAAATGAAAGAAAATTTAAAAAATTGAAAAAATATTGAAAATAATTTCCGAAAACGCTTTCCGTCACCATATATATAAATAGAAAACAAATTTTTAATAGGACTATGTCAAAGCTCGTAGAAACCGACAAGATCCAGCCCGGAATGGTGCTGGAAACCCCTGTGGTGAACAAGTACGGACAGATGCTCCTCTCCCGGGGAGCTGTAATTGAAAGCAGGCATATAGCAATGCTGAAAACCTGGGGAGTTTCTTCTATCCTTATTTATAATGACCAGGAGGATGATGAAGGCAAGGCCTACGACCCTGAACTGCTTAATAAAGCTAAAGCAGAGCTGATGCAGAGAATGGGCTGGGTACCCCGGAACGCAGTTGAGGAGAATATGGTTAATGCAGCAGTTGAACTCCTTCTTAAATAAAAGAATTTAAGCCAAACAGGATTAAGCATGGACATAGTCGAGAAAATAAGCGAAAGCATAAAGGACCTGCCAACTTTACCTACTATCTTCTATACGATCTCAGAGGCGATGAATAACCCCCGGTCCACTACAGAGGATATCGCAAAAATCGTCTCTACGGACCAGGCCTCGGCCTTTAAGGTCCTGAAAGTTGCAAATTCTCCTTTCTTCGGCTTCCGCGGCAGAATCGATACAATACCTCAGGCTATTCTGCACCTTGGTTTTAATGAGCTGAAAAATATAATACTCGCACTTTCGGTAATTAAATTCTTTTCCAAAAGCAGGTATTCTGAACACATGAAGCCAAAGGATTTCTGGGCACACTCAATTGCAGCGGGAATCTGCACCAGAATGCTGGGCGCTTCGGTTAAGGTGGCTAACCTGGAACAGTACTTCCTTGCCGGCATTCTTCACGATATCGGAAAACTCCTCCTTCTGGACCTGCTGGGAGAAAAATACCTGGAGGTATTCAGGATTATTGAAGAGAAAAACTGCCTTATAAAGGAAGCCGAAAGAATAGTTATAGGCATCGATCACGCTGAGGCGGGAAGACTCCTGGCAGAAAGATGGAAGCTTCCCCCCGTAATTAAAAATACAATATACTATCACCATTCCGGACTAAATGACGGCAAGGCCGATACACTCGTTGCATGCGTGCACGTGGCAGACGTTGCGGTCAGAATGTTTGACCTCGGAAATCCGGGCGACAGACTGGTGCCTCAGCCTAATATTAAGGCTCTTACCTCTCTCGGGCTCTCTGCTAGCGTGTTCACAGATATCACCCCGGCTCTCATGGCAGACTTTAAGCAGACTATCAGCCATATTCTGGACTAATAATATGCATAATGATAATCCTCAGCAGCTTACATTAAATGACACGTTAATAAGGGAATTCTGGAAAAACGTTTTTTTCTATCATGAGGTTAAAGCCCCGGGAGCTTCTTTCGATGAGCTGATGAAAGCTGGACTGGATGTTTTCCGCAATCTCGGCATATGCAAAGCCCTTTCTCTCTTTCTTCTTGATGCAGAATCTTTTGAATTCAGGCACAAGGTTTCCATACCGGAGCTAACTGAAGATAAAGCTGAGAACCTATTCCAGGAGCTGGTTGAAAACGGGCTTATCGCAAAATCAATTAGCAGAAGCGACATTACAATATCCGCTCCCACAAAGGAAAAGAATAATGGTGACGTCCTCATAATTCCGCTCATCAGCTTTTCGGGCGTTATTGGTTTTATAATTATTGAGCTCGGTATTCCTGCCTTTGAAATTGAACTGCAGCTGCTGAACCTTTTTAAAATGTATGCTGGCCACCTTGCGGCAGAAATTAAACTGAACTCTGTCCGGAATGAGCTCAGCACTATAAGGACTTCATTTGAGAATGAATTTACGCGCAAGGTAAACGGGCTCGTGCAAAGTAAAATGGAAATAATGAAAATACTGGATTCTCTTCAGACCGGCATTTTCATCATTGACCAGAACAATAACCAGATACTGGACGCCAATCAGGTCGCCCGCAAAATGCTCGGCATCCCGAAGCAGCTTTTGATCGGCACCGACAGGAACCGCTATTGTGCCTGCTCCGGGAGGAAGGAAAAGACTGAGTGCTGCTTGTGTACCGATATGAGCTCACCGGAATGTTCTATCATTAATGCAGACGGCACAACATCTTATATAATCAGGAAAGTGCTTACAATTAAACTGGGCGATAACGAGGAGTATTTTCTTGAAAGCTTTATGGATATTACAGAGCGGAGGCTTGCGGAGCTGGAGCTTCAAAAGCTGAAGGAAAGCCTCGAGGAAAAAGTAGCCGAGAGGACCGCAAGCCTGAACTTTATAAATGAACTCTTAAGAAATGAAATAGAAGAGAACAAAAAACTCTTTCTGGCTGTGGAGCAGAGTCCTGTTGCCATTCTGATCTCCGATGCCGGCTGGTGCACCGAGTATATTAACCCTTCGTATTCAAAACTTACAGGATACAGTCCGCAGGACGTAATGCGCAACCTGCCCCCGCTGCTGCAGTATGATATAACAGATCCCTCAGTACAGAAAGAACTTGTTGAAACGGTTATAAGCGGCAGTGAATGGAAAAGGGAAATCATATGCAGAAAAAAAGACGGAGAACAGTTTTGGTCCGTCGTTACAGTAAGTGCCCTGAGGGATGACGAAGGCAATCTTTCGCATTACATTTTTATGCGCGAGGATATATCCGAAAGAAAGATGATGCAGGATAACCTGAAGAAAGCCAAGGAGAAGGCGGAATCCTCGGCAAAAATAAAATCCGAATTCCTTTCACTCATGTCGCATGAGATTAGAACGCCTGTAAACACAATGATGAACTTTGCACAGCTCCTGAAGATGGAATTAAGCGAGCATATAACGCCTGAGATTGAAACAGGGTTCAATATGCTGTCCAGCGGGGGACAGAGGCTTATCAGGACCGTCGAGATGATAATCAGCATGGCTGAAGTGCAGACCGAAGGCTATGAGGCACGGTATGAAAACATGGATCTCAACAGTGACATCGTAGCCGGAAACCTTACACAGTTTGAGTCCATGGCAAATGCAAAGAACATTGAATTTAATTACACCAATAAAGCTGAATCATCCATTATAAGAGTTGACGGCTACTCTACGCTGCAGATAATATTAAATCTACTGGACAACGCCGTGAAATTCACAAAGAGGGGATCGGTTGATATTATGATATATAATGATGAAGATAAAAACGTTGTCTTTGAGGTTAAGGATACAGGTGTAGGCATTTCAGAAGAATTCATTCCGAAGCTATTCACTCCATTTTCGCAGGAAGACGGGGGTTACATGAGGCGTTTTGAAGGCAACGGTCTGGGCCTTGCACTGGTAAAAAAATACTGCGACCTGAATCAGGCAACAATAGACGTACAAAGCCATAAAGACCAGGGCACAACCTTTACCGTGACATTTAAGGCCGCTGTAGCCCATTTATGACCATCCTGTCTTACCACGATCTTTAGATCGTGGTATTCTGTGACCCGTTTATGGCTAGCCTGAATAGCCACGAGCTTTAGCTCGTGGAATAATGCTCCCCCCCAATTGGGGCTTCAGCCCCCCATAACGCCACGCCCACAATGCTTATTGTTATCGTTTAACCGCCCAATACAGGGTAAAAATATTACAAATTCTTTTGCTGGAATATGTTAAATTGCTCTTCGGATATTACCAGATAGTTTTTAAGTCAGTTTTGTACTAATACTTTCCCGGAGAGAAAATGGCTGTAAAAACCAAGGGGGCGGCAAAAGCTGCTGCTAAATCCCATAGAGAAATTCCGCAAAAACAATTTATTCCGGATAATTTTATTCCGGGGAAATACCAGACCCCGCTCTCACTTGCAATACTTCTGATACTTTTCCTCATCTTCTTCTCCCCAATGTATTTCGGGGGTAAGACACTGCAGTCGGGTGACATCATAACGAGCAAGAGTCTTCAGACATATGTCACAACGCATGAAGGGGGTTTTACGCTCTGGAACCCGTACATATTCTGCGGTATGCCGGCCTACTCACTTGGTGTGGGCTTTAAGTGGTTTAACCTCATCTATGTAGGTTTTACAGCCATAAAGTGGCTCTTTGCAAAGCTCTTCTCGGTTGAGTATGCTGTCTGGAGCCTTTACCTCATCATACTCTCATTTACGAGTTATTTCCTCATGAAGTATAAGACGAGGAACACACTTATAAGCTTGTTTACAGCCATTGCGGCCAGCTTCTCCACGGGTCTTGTAGTCTTCCTTTTCATAGGACACGTAACGAAGCTGACCTCTTTATGCATGTATCCTCTTATCTTCCTCATGCTCTTGAAGTTCCAGAAGAAGATCAGGCTTCTTGATTTTGCGATTTTGACCATAGCTCTTCAGCTTTTTGTACAGGGCTGGCACGTACAGATCATCTTCTACACACTTTTTGCCGTAGGGATCTATTTTGTTTATTACTTCATCCGTTCCTTCATGAAGAAAGACCGCATGCTTCAGCGCCAGCTTTTGAAGTCAGTCGGAGTATTTGCCGCAGCGGCAATGATTGCCATACTCATTCAGAGTGACAACCTGACACAGATCTA
>JBLMYS010000056.1:0-3160 GCA_050258415.1 Acidobacteriota bacterium
AACACCGCGAGTATATAAATATTACGCGCGAAGTGGAGGAAGTGCTCCATAAAAGCGGAATTAAAGAAGGCATGATCCTGGTCTCTGCAATGCATATAACGGCAGGCGTTTACGTCAATGATGCCGAACAGGGCCTCATTCAGGATATAGACGAATGGCTTGAGCATCTGGCCCCCTTTAATCCCAATTACCGCCATCACCGTACGGGTGAGGACAACGGGGACTCACACTTGAAAAGCCTCCTGGTGCATCATGAGGTTATTATTCCTGTTACAGACGGGAAGCTCGACTTCGGTCCCTGGCAGCAGGTATACTATGCCGAGTTCGACGGCCAGCGCCGCAAACGCCTCATTATTAAGGTGATGGGTGAATAGCCTTTGACGATGACGGGAGCATTTCTCTGCATCATTTTATGGAAAGGGGCTTGTCTATCAAAATCTTACAATAACAACTACTGCTACCCCGGAGGCTTCATCATCCTCCGGGGTATTTTTCTAAAACAAATTAAGTCAGGCGTCTCGATTTTAACTTAACATTTAATTATTTTACTTTCTGATATTCTGGAACCCGGTAATCTTCTTCCCAAAATTTAGCTGAGGAGTTCTTTATGGTTTCACGCCTTTCAATCCTTATCTTTCTTCTTTTTGCAAGTTTCTCCTTTGCCCAGCAGGTGAATAGTAATCCTGACTCATTGCTCCTTGAGGGTGATTTTATTAAGCTTCAGGAGGCTCTCAAAAATGCAGACGCTTTCAAGGCAGCTTCATACCAGGGAGTAATCTCTGCTGTTAAGGAGATCCCCGGACTGAATAATAAAGACATCCTGATCGGGCAGGCTAAGAGCTATAAGAATTACTATACTGAAAGCCATGCCGGAGCGGCAGCTTCAAAGGCATTTGCAAAATTCGAATCCTCAGAAGGTAATGGAAATCATGATGAGGCCATAACTTATTTTTACATCGCCCGCTTCTTTAAGAATAATTATATATCCGGCTTAAAAAGTAATCTGGACAGGGATTTCAGGGATGCATATGAATCCTTCAGCCGTAGGGATTTAAAGAAGTCGCTTGAGCTCTGTGAGTATATTAAGGGGAAATCTGAGCTTAATCCATTCTTCCCGCCTGCATTTAAGGACTCAGTTAAATCCTTCAGCATTCGCGTAAAAGAAAAATTTCTGACTGATGAGAAAGAGAAAAATATCTGGGTCATTGAGAGTATAGATAATCATAATTTCTGGATTACTTTAGGAGGGGGCCTCCTTTATTACCCATCAGTCACACAGTACGAGTTTCCTTTCTATCTGCACAAAACATGGATAAAAATTCCCGCAAAGCTCAAAGGGACTGCAGGTTACGCTTTCTCCTTGTCTGCAGGTTATAAAATAACAGACAAAATCAGGATTAACCTCGCTTATCTTTATGGAAATTCTAAATATAAGGAGTTTGAACTGCAGGATAATGTTCTTGCGAAAACTGATCTTAAGGTTAATAGTCATGATGCAATGCTTACTGCCCGGTACTATTTAAAGACCGCGGTTGGCCTGTGTCCTTATCTTGGAATGGGCTGCGGCTACAGCATTTATACATGGAACAATTTTTCCTTTCCGAAAAGTGAGCGGTTTTTTCAGGATTCTAATTACAGGGATTTTATCCGAGTTTCATTGAAGGAGAAAAGTTTCAATTCTATGCTTTTTAACGCACTCTGCGGCCTGGATTATTTTCCCTCTGCCAATAGCCGTTTTATGTACAACCTGGGACTTTCCTTTGACAAGGCATCAAAGGTTGATTACTTTCTTAAAGGGAATAAATTGTCAGTCGGATTTAATGTTGGTATATTACTATGAAATAAAGGAACTTGTAATTCAATCTTTAATTGGGAAGCCCCGATTTTGCAGGGAGAGAAAGAAAGACGAGCGGTGCCTGCGCGGGTGCATAAACATAAGCAGATAAAAAATGGGAAAAGATACTAAAGGAAAAAATAAAGATTTCTTCGACCGCGTCTACGAGGTAGTAGCCCAAATACCTTACGGCAAAGTAACTACCTTCGGCGCAATAGCCGAATTCTGCGGCACTAAGGCTGCCTCCCGCACCGTGGGCTGGGCCTTGAATGGCGCTAAGGATTCTGGCCTTCCTTGCCACAGGGTTGTAAATCGCTTCGGAGCCCTTACAGGAAAAGTACATTTCGGAAGCCCGGACATAATGGAAGAACTTCTTAGAAGCGAAGGCGTTGAGTTCGATAGCGAGGGATGTGTTATTATGGAAAAGTACTTCTGGAAACCGGAGAAAAAACAAGCCGGGAAAAAGAAGAAATCTAAAGCTTAATTTAGATTTCTTTTGTTCCCGTTTAACACTTTAATACCTTTCAACCTTTACCGAGGATACCCCGGCTGCAATATCCAGGTAAATCTTCTTTCCGCTTGCTTCAAAGTCCCGCGTGCGGTAAACATTGTTATCTACCTTTTCAAATTCACTGAACTCTTTTCTCGAGAAGTGTGTATCGGAATTAATTTCACAGCCGCTCGACCTTGGCACCATTATCTCAAGACGCGATACCCCTGTCTCAAATTTTACCTTTGTCATCGGGTTCTTATCCCCAAGCTTCAGCTTCAAAGAAGAAGCCCCGCTTTTTAGATAAATGTTCTCAGCCTTGAATGGCGCCAGATCCAGATTTACTGATGCCGCACCTACATTCAGGTCCATATCCCATACGGGATTTGAATTAAGCCTTATTTCCATGCGGTTCTTCCCCAGACCACGAACCACCCTCTGATGATGATCATTCATCTCGAAGGTTATATCCGCCGAACCGTCATTTGTTTCATTGTTAATGGAATAATCACTGAAACTCCCTTTGGTCTTTGCATATAATAGACTGTCAGTTGTCCCGTCAAGGTTGAAGTTTCCTGCCGCTGCCTCCAGGTTTAACTTTGCTTTCGTTATACTGCTTTCATAGGGAAGCGTAAATTCCTGCGCGTTTACGTTAACATTGAAATCCTCGAAACCATCGTCAAAGAACAAAGAAAAACTCTTGACCCCGGCAAATATTACAACTCCAAGCAGAAAAGCTATAACCAGGACAATGATCCACCTGAACCTGCCTTGCCTGAAAATAAAATAAACTCCGGCAAGAACAAGCAGTAACGGCCACAGATTCCACATCACTT
>JBLMYS010000057.1:0-10343 GCA_050258415.1 Acidobacteriota bacterium
GAATGATGCTTCACGGCTTTAAAACGAAAAAGCCGTGAATAGTTGTTTCACTATTCACGGCTATATTAAAATCTATATAGAGTTATGCGAAGAATAGTGAAACGCAGTTGTTCCACCACCAACGCCAGCTGTTATTCATGTTGCTTAATATGTAATTGTTTTCTTTCATTATTTCAAATATATACCTAAAAATTAAAATCTACAAATTATTTTTTGATCCCAGTTATAAATTTATGAAAATTTATTTTGGTGGAGTCCCTTTTCAGAATTCCGGAGGAATGACTTGTCTGTAGGAAAAGGATATATCCCAAAAACATTTTAGAGCCCTGGAAGGGCGACATGTAATAAGGAAATGAAACGTGCATACCCCTGATACAAATCGCTCCTCCGGAGCTCTGAAGAGGGGGGTGGGAACATTCTTCTGCTACAGACAAATCATCCCTCCGGGATTCTATAAATAGCAAATTATGCAACGCCTGAATCCCGGCTACTGCCTAATGCCTTGATGAAATTTAATTTTTATGGATATATTATTAATGAATGGGATTATAAATGAATGAAATAATAATAGGGAGGAACTATGTTAAGAAGCGTAAAAACCCTCGAAGGATATAAAATACACGCCCTCGACGGCGAAATTGGCGAAGTAAACGATTTCTTCTTTGATGACGTAACCTGGAATATACGCTACCTCGTTGTGGATACGGGTACGTGGCTCCAGAAACGACTCGTCCTCATCTCCCCACACGCACTCGGAAAACCGGACTGGAAGGAAAAACGATTCCCGGTTAACCTGACTAAGGAAAAAATCCAGAACAGCCCGTCTGTAGATGCCGCCCGGCCCGTTTCTCGCCAGCAGGAGACCGACTTAAGCGACTATTACGGATGGCCTTACTACTGGACTGGCCTGGGCGCCGGATTCCCCGGGGCTATACCCCCTGTACCACCAAACCTTAACGTGCCAGACCAGGGGTTTGTCGCCGGCCAAAATACCAGAGACGAAAATAAAAGAGAAACCGACCCCCACTTGAGAAGCGCACGCGACATAATCGACTATAAAATACAGGCAGACGACGACAGAATTGGCAACGTTGAGGACTTTATCGTGGAAGACGACCTCTGGAGCATCCGCTATATGGTCGTCGATACCGGCAAGTGGCTCCTTCCCGGAAAAAAAGTGCTCATAGCGCTTCCATGGATCGAGGCAATCGACTGGAGTGAATCTGCCGTCTTTGTTTCCATGACCGCCGCCGAGGTGGAACAAAGCCCTGAATATCATCCCGACAGGATCATAAATAAAGAGTTCGAAGCCGACCTGTTCAAACACTATAACAGACCGGTACCCTGGAAGTAAAATAAAAAAGGTCTGGAAGGATTAATCTTCCAGACCTCTTAAAATCTACTGGAGCTTGAACTGGTAGGGCATTACCATTCTGACCCTTACCGGCTTGCCTTTCTGAATGCCGGGGTTCCATTTGCCCATTAGTTTTGTTACCCTTACAGCCTCCTCATCGCATCCGCCTCCAATGCCTTTAAGTACCTTAATGTCACTCATGCTTCCGTCTTTTTCAATAATAAAACCCACTATTACTTTACCCTGTATACCGTCTTTTTTCGCGGCCTGGGGATAAACTACATTGCTGGAAATAAATTCCAGAAGCGCATCCGGTCCCTTGGGGTAGGTGGGCATCTGATCTACAAACGTGTAGGGTTCTTCCTGCTGAAGAGACGTATCTGCAGCCTGTGATGTCATTGCAATTGCGGTAATATCCCTTCCGCCATTCGTCATTCCGAAGAATATTACAACAAGCATCATTAACGGAATGGAAAGGAGAAATTTTAATTTTGCATACTTAGAGGACTTTTCTTTTGCCAGCATTTCGAACCTCCTTTTTAAGAGTGAATTGAAGTTGTTCGTGACCGCATTCCCGCCTGCTCTGAAGGCGAAATTGAGAAGCGTCGATTTATATTCTATACTGTCTGTACCCTTGCTGATAACTTCCGTATCGGCAATAAACTCATGCTGCGCCTCGAGCTCTTTTTTCATGAGCCAGACAAAAGGATTAAACCACAATATGATTGTAAGAACCTCAAAGAAGACTATGTCAAGCGAGTGAAGGCTTTTAATGTGCGCCTCCTCGTGCAGTATGAGCGTCGAAAGCGCCGGGTCCTCAAGGTTTCCCTTGGGAAGAAATATTGTTTTGAAAAATGAAAAAGGTGAATGCCCCTCATCCAGAAGAATTGTCTTATGCCCTTCAATTATAACCGGTGCGGTGTAGTCGCCAAGCTTTGTTATCTCATATAGCCTCCACAGGAATCTTATAAGAAGCGCTGCCGAAACCAGGAGATAAGTAACTAATAAAATGGAATTCAGACTGATTCCGTAATCCGCCGCTTTTGTGTTACCCCCTATAAGTACGGGCTCAAGATAAACAGTAATGGTTCTGCCCACGTCACCCGGGGGAAGACTGAACCTGAAGAGGGGGAGGGTTACAGAAAAAATTCCCGCCATTAAAAGATAGAACCTGTTCATATGGTGCATAGTCTCTTTTTTAAGACGCGCCATATAAAACAGGTAAAAGATCATGAAACTGAAGGACGACTGCAAAAGATAAAATTCAAAAGAGTTCATTTTATTCCCCGCTATTAGTTTTTCTTTTTGCTCCCGCTTTCTTTCTTTGCCTTAATTTCTTTCTGGAGCATTTTCATTATCTCTTCCATTTCATTTACATCCATTTCTTCCTCTTTGCTGAAGAAAGAAACCATGCCCGCAAACGAATTTGAAAAGTAGCCTTTTAAGAATCCCTTAAGGTGGTCTTTTGTATAATTCTCTTTCGTAACAAGAGGATAATACTCGTGCGTATTGCCGTAGGCCTTGTGCGATACGAATCCCTTTTTCTCGAGTATGCGCACAATTGTCGAAACCGTCGTATAGGCGGGCCTGGGTTCCGGCAGCTCCTTAATAATATCATTAACAAACCCCTTCCCGAGTTTCCAGAGTATCTGCATAATCTGCTCCTCGGCCCGTGTCATTTCTTTTGTTTTCAATTTATTCCTCCCTGTATTAATAAATACATTGTAAGTGCAGGATGAAGCTGACGGTGCTTCCCCTGTAATTTCTACTCTACTGCATTCCGGCAGGCCGGTCCCTTCCGTCATCAATCTCCCGTTCCTCTTTTGCCTGATAACTATTGAATAAATAACTCAGTGATAACATCAAATACCTGGAATTATGCGGCATGTAATGACCTCTGGAACTGAAATCATTTGCATAAGTTTCATAAATGACATCAGCTTCATTTAAGACGTCATATATCGATAACGTTACTCTTAAACTGTTAGCCCAAAACCGCCTTGAAAGCGAAATACCCAGATCCGTCGTGCTGCTCCTTTTATTTCTCTGCGACTTTGACTCCGGGCGGTAGGAAAACGACACGGACGCATTTGCCTTGTACCAGAGATTAACGCTTGCGTTTGAGGACAGGTAAAGGTTTGTCTTGTTTTCAGACAGGTCCTCCTGCATGTAAGTGCCTTTCTGTATGAACCTGCTGACATTTATTCTGGTATTCAGCGTCGGGAACCACTTCGGCAGTAGTACCGGCGAAGATTTCCCGCTGCTTAAGTTAAGGCTCAGCTCAATTCCAAATTCCTGCGTCTTTGGCCCGTTTATGTATGTGGAAAATAAAACCGTGTCCTGCATCATCGTTTGGGCGCTGATAATTTTGCCTTTCGAATCATAATAAAACAAAGTGAAGTACGGCATCAGCCCTGCGGAAATTGAATTTGTGTAAACAGGATCCAGCTTTGAATTTCCTTTGCTGGCCGAATAGGGAGAATTATTTCTCCTGAAGGGATTTAAATATCTCATATCGGGCCTTTGTACCCTCCTCGAATAGTTTACAAAAAGCTGCATCATGTTTATGTTATATGAAAGATTAAAAGACGGGTAAATACTGTAGTAATCTGTTGCAAAATTTTCCCCGCTTACTGTCTGCAGCCCTTCGGTATACGCTTCCTCTCCCCTAAGGCCAAGCCTGTAGTTGATGCCCAGGGCCTTACCCGAGTAAAGAAGATATACAGAATGAATACTCTCTTTATAATTAAACGTGTTGCTGAAATCCAGGCTGTCCAGCCATGCATCCTGGAGGTAACTGAAATACAGGTTGGCGTATTCATTCGACCTGTTCCTGAACGTAAAGTTATAGCCGGTTTCAAACCTGGCCGACTCACTGAAAGGATTCACATATGCCGCCTTAAAAATAGCGGTATTATTCTTCATCTGCTCATTCTGTTTCTGCAGATATGGATAGTCTTTCCTGTAGTCATATTTAGTCGATATATTATAAAAATCATCCTGTCCTATATTTGCATAGTAAATGTCGGAAGTCACTTCGCAGCCTTCACTGTTTATCTTGTTCCGGTAGAATCCGGTAAGTGTGTAAGTGGCGTATTTTGTATCCTGGTCAGATCCGTAACTGTATCTGGTATCCTGCAGCAAATAACTTTCTCTGCGCAGTGAATTGTCAGAATAGTCTATATTCATTTTCTGATTTGTCAGCGCAGTAGACAATGAAACGAAATTGGATTCATCAGGCTCATAATCCATTCCGAGTTTCAGGTCATAGACATTGCTAAGCACACTTCCGTCGCCTGCTGATGTTGTAACGGATGTCCCGGCAGCGCTTTTCGAAATTAAGTACCGGCCGGAGGAAGATTTTTCTATATAATGTCCGTAAGTCAGATTTGTAAATATATTTATCTTGCCGCTTTTATAGTTCAATGCTAAAGATGGCCTTGTACTTTCTTTGGAAGCTTGCCTCAAAGAGATGAAGCCGCTGAAAGAATCGAAGAGGTTCCTCTTTGAAATGAGGTTCAGAATTCCCGCATCGCCTTCAGGGTCGTCCTTGGCCGAAGGGGAAGTAACTACTTCAATTTTCTCAATCAGCTCTGCCGGCATCTGCGAAAGATACTCGTCATTAAACTGGAAAGGCTTGCCATCCACAAGTATTTTAACCCCGGCTCTTCCCCTGATTGTAATTTTGTTTGTAACCGGTTCAACCTCAACTGCCCCCACTGTTTTCAGGGCCTCGGCAACACTGGAAGGTGAAACGGGAAGTTTATCAATATTTATAACCTGCTTATCCACATAATATTCAATCGGGGGCTTTTCTCCTTTAATTACTATGGCTTTCAACGTAATTGAACCAGGGACTAATCTGATTTCACCCAGGTTCACTGTATCATTACCTGTAAAACTTACCTCAAAGCGCTTTGTCTCATAGCCTATCAGAGAAAACTGCACAACTGCGCTATCCGGCATAACTTTGCGGAGGGAAAAATATCCATTATTGTCAGAAATGGTACCTGCGGCAATCTTATTGCTGCTTTTGTTTATTACTGCCACTATTACTCCGGGAAGCGGACTTTTAAGCAATTCACCATCAAGCACCCGGCCTTTAATTGAGAACGTTTTTCCGCTTTGAGAAAAAACAACTGAGGTACAAAACAGGACAAGAACAAGAATGAAATGTCGCATGAGATTATCCTTTTTTATGTGCAATTAGTACCTGAATAAACTGTATCCGCGAAAGGACGCCAAAATAAAAGCAAAATCATTCTTAATTTGAAAAGACCCAATCAGGCCGGTCTCATTGATGTCAACTGCAATATATAACTAAACTTTTAGTTAGTCAACGACTATTTTAATCCCCTAACTAATATTTTAGTAGGAAGTGCCCGGGTGGTGTCAGGAACCATTTCCTGACACCACCCGTCCTCCGCGGAGGACGGGACTTTCCCGGGAATTGCGCACAATTGGTGCCAGAAAATGGCTCGTGCCGCCTCACAAATCCTGTTTTATTTTCCTTAATATTCATTTATATTTTTTATTGGATATTTCAATTTTTGTTACACCATAGGAAATTTTATGAGATATAAAAAATTATGCAAAAACGGCCCCGACGTCTCCGTCGTAAGCTTCGGAGCCTGGGCTATCGGGGGACGCGATTGGGGTAAAACCGACGACAACCAGTCAATTGCGGCTATCAACGAGGCTTTGGACCGCGGCGTCAATTTCCTCGATACGGCCGACGTCTACGGATTCGGCCACTCGGAAGAACTCATTGCTAAAGTCCTCAAAGAACGCGGAAAAAACGGCATCTATGTCGCCACAAAGGCCGGAAGCGACTTCTATAACTATAAGGACGAAAAAGGGGAAGTTAAGATAACTCCTAACTATACAAAAGATTACCTCGTCTCCGCGGCCGAAAAAAGCCTTAAGAGACTTAACGTTGAAACACTCGACCTCCTCCAGCTCCACAGCCCATCTATGGATCTCCTTGAAAAAGACGATCCCTGGGAAGCCCTCTACCAGCTGAAGAAAGAAGGCAAAATCAGACTCGCGGGCCTGAGCATCCAGTCGTTTAAGGAAACCGAACAGGCTTCTCTGCTCGATAAATATAACGGCATTCTGGACTGCCTCCAGGTACGCTATAACCTCCTCGAAAGGGAAGCCGAAAAGGAGCTCTTCCCGAAAGCTGAAAAGTACGGAATAGGAATAATCGCGAGAATACCAATTTTATTCGGATTCTTAACCGGCAAGTTCAGACGTGAGACACGCTTTGAGGAAGGGGACCACAGAAGGTTTAACCTGTCGCCGGAGAAAATTGAAAAGTACTTTACTGAACTCGAAAGCTACGAGCCGTTATATATGCTCCATCCGGAATATACAAAAGCACAGATTAGCCTCGGCTTCTGCCTGGCTCATCCCGCGGTAAGCACCGCAATTCCGGGCGGAAAAACCCCGCAGCAGGTGGCCGAAAACTGCGCAGCTGCTGAAATAGATCCTTCAATTTATAAAGAGCTCATTTAGGAAATAACTTATTTAAGGAATAAAAAAAGCTGGCATTTAACAAAATGTCAGCTTTTAATTTTTATATTAAAGATTTTTATCCTCTTTAAGAGCTTAGTGGTGATGCCCGCCGTTGCCGTGAGCGTGTCCGTGGGCAAGCTCTTCAGCCGTAGCATCTCTTACGTCCAGAAGTTCAAGATCAAATGTAAGCGCTTCGCCTGCCAGGGGATGATTAAAATCGAGTGTTATTTCATCACCTTCAATTTTTGCTATAACAAAAGGCATCTGCTGGCCGTCGGGTGTATTTGCAACGTATTCCATCCCTTCTTCAAGTTTGCTGCCTTCAGGGAAATTGGAACGGTCGACAACCTGTACAGATTCAGGCTGATATTCACCATAAGCTTCTTCAGGAGAAAGAAATATCTCTTTTCTGCTTCCGATAATCATATTGCTGATTTCTTCTTCCAGTTTTGGAAGAATCTGATTTTGGCCGCTTAAAAATGAAAAAGGCTGCTCTTTGGTCGCAGAATCCAATACTTCGCCATTCTGATCCTTTAGGCTGTATATAACAGTAACAACCTGATTCGGTTTTATTGGCATAAATTACTCCTTTAGAAAAAATTATGAATGATATTTAAATATCAATTAACGCATTTTTCCAAAAATAACCTATCCCAAAATGCATATTTGGTAAAATATTCATCTATTTAAGCTTTAATGATCCCGGGAAAAATTCACTCCCAAATGTTGAATTTGTAAAACAAATACCTTAACTTTTTACCTTAACTAGTGCAACAAGATGAAAGGCATAACCGGCATTTAATTTTATAAGGTGATGTAAGTAATGGAAACTATGGAAGCCAGACAAATCCTGCTCGTTGAAGATAACCTGGGCGATATCCGCCTCATTAAAGAAGTTTTTAACTACGGCAAGGTCCCCGTTAACCTCAACGTCGTCAATAACGGAGTCGACGCTGTCTCCTTCCTCAAAAGGGATGAAAATTTCCCCGATGCCCCCAGGCCTGAACTTGTTATACTCGACCTTAACCTCCCGAAGAAAAACGGCAAGGAGGTCCTGGCCGATATCAGAAGCGACGAAGAACTGAAAACCCTCCCCGTCATAGTCCTTACCTCCTCCGAGGCCGAGAGCGACGTGCAGATCTGCAAAAGCCTTAAAATTGAACGCTACTACACTAAACCGATGGAACTCGATAAATTTGTCAGCGTAATTGAGGAAATTGAAGACTTTCTAATAAATAACAGAAATGGTAAATTAAACGACGGCAAATAATTCTTTGCTGTACACCTTAACCGGCTATCCACGTTTTCTCAACACACACTTTTTAAGGGGAACCTCTATGCTGAAAAAACTGACCTTAGCACTTTTTCTTTTTTCTGCCACACTGGCAGCCCAGGAAACTGACATTAGCTACTTCGTCCAGAAGGCAACCGAAAACTACCAGAGCAAAAATTATGCTGAATCGGCTAAAAATTTCAGAAGGGCTCTCGAAATGGCCCCCCAGAGCCAGGCAATTAAATATAACCTCGCCTGCGCTAGCTGCCTTTCTGGAGATAATAAGGAAGCCCTCAAACTCCTTAATGAACTCGTTGAGGCCGGTGGCGGCATGGACGCCGCGGCAGACCCCGACTTTACTTCACTGAGAAATACTCCGGAGTTTAATACACTCCTGGAGAAAATTAAAAAACTTAAAACCCCGGTAGTAAACAGCACAAAGGCTTTCACTATACAGGAAAAAGACCTCATCCCCGAAGGAATTGCTTACGACAGCAAAACAGATAAGTTTTTCTTAAGCAGCCTCTATAAGGCTAAAATCCTTAAAGTCAGCCCCGATGGAAAAGCTGAAAACTTTACCTCCGAAAAACAGGACGGACTCTGGTCGGTCGTTGGCATGAAGACCGATCCTGAAAAAGGACTCCTCTATGCCGCAAGCAGCTATACTGCCACAATGAAAAATACCGACCCCAATGACCAGGGAAAGGCAGGCGTCTTCAAGTTCGATATCGCTACAGGCAAACTGGTTAAAAAATATCTGGCCCCCGCGGGTAACCACTTCTTTAACGACCTCGTTTATACAAAGGAAGGCGACATCTATGTAACCGACAGCCAGTCGCCCGCGGTATACTTTGTTTCTAAAGACACCGATTCGCTTAAACTCTATCTCGACCTTTCGGGCTTCCAGTACCCCAACGGTATTGCCCTCAGCGACGACGGCAGGAGCCTCTTTGTGGCTCATGGGGCGGGTATTCTAAAAGTGGATCTTAAGAATAAGACATATTCTTCCCTCGTTGCACCGGATAATATATCGCTCGACTTCTGCGACGGCATGTACTTCTATAAAAGCAGCCTCATCGGAGTCCAGAATTCCAATTTTAACCGCATTGCACGCTTTTACCTCGATAAGAACCTGAACAAGGTTACTAAAATGGAGGTCCTGGAAGCCAACAACCCCGACTTTATCATTCCCACAACCGGTACCATAAAAAATGATGAACTATACTTCATTGCAACCAGCCAGCTGAGGGCATTCGACGAAAACGGCAAAATATTCTCCGGGGAAAAGCTAAAAGACGTACTGATACTAAAACTAAAACTGTAAGAATTAAATGACCAAAGAAGAAATACTCGACTTTATAAAAAGCAACTATAACGAGAAAAACGTTCAGGGAATGGCGCGCTTCGGCATCAGTTCCCTTAATACATACGGCGTACCGATGCCGAAGCTCCGCTTCATGGCAAAGATGATTAGAAAAGACCACCCGCTGGCTTTAGAACTCTGGGAGACCGGCATACACGAAGCCCGTATCCTGGCGGCCCTCATTGACGACCCCCGCCAGGTTAATCAAAAACAGATGGAGCACTGGGTGAAGGACTTTGAATCGTGGGACGTGTGCGATCAGACCTGCAGCAACTTATTCGATAAAACGCCATATGCCTATGAAAAGGCTCTGGAATGGAGCGCGCGTGAGGAGGAATTTGTAAAAAGAGCAGGCTTTGTTTTAATGGCGGCACTATCCGTGCACAATAAAAAAGCCGACGACGAGATGTTTATAGAGTTCCTCTCCATAATAGAAAGGGAAGCCTGCGACGAAAGAAATTTTGTGAAGAAAGCCGTCAACTGGGCTCTGCGCCAGATAGGAAAAAGAAACACGAGGCTAACGCCCCTTGCCATAAGAAGTGCCGAAAGAATCCAAAAAATGGATTCCAAAGCCGCCCGCTGGGTCGCCCGCGACGCCCTTCGTGAGCTCACCAACGAAAAAATCCTGGCAAGGATCAAGGATTAATAGAAGATGACTAGCCCCAACTGAATAGCCACGAGCTTTAGCTCGTGGGAGACGGAATCAAAAAATATATGGGCTTTAGCCCAATGGCATTAAGTTAAGGGCAAAATAAAGCCGGTTGAATAATCCATAGGATAAAATTAGATTATTCAAAAAAAGGTTTTGTTATGGAAAAAAAGGAGTATAGAGGTAG